>JAFWSW010000129.1 GCA_017519205.1 Clostridiales bacterium
ACGATATTGGCGATGGCCAGAAGCACACCGACCTCGGTATTGGTAAACCCGTTTCCGAGAAGGAAGACGGCAGCGCAGGCATGAATCGTACAGAAAGCGGCGAAATACGTCGCGTTGATAAGTGTATAGCGGATCGTCCAGAGGATCCCGGAAGACCGGGCAGGAGTTTTTTCAGTTGCCATAGAGGGTGGACGCTCCTTTTCTTTTTGAGATGATTATAGCATGAGAGCGGTGCTTTTTTGTCCTATGTGCCTAATCATGTGAAGATTTATCTTTGATTTTCCGTCAGTTACGGGAATGACACATCCCGCGGAAGGCTTTATACTATTAGTGTGATAAAGAGGTTGGCAAAACAGCCGCTTTTTTAGGAGGGTAATATGAAGAACGTAATTAAGAAAATTGTTGCTATGGGACTCGTCCTCAGCATGACAGGTGCAGTTGCTGCCTGCTCTAAGAAGAAGGGGATGACAGTTAAGAAGGGTACGCTCACAATGGCGACCAATGCGTATTTCCAGCCGTATGAGTACTACGAGGACAGCAAGATCGTTGGTATCGATGCTGAGATCGCTGAGAAGATCGCAGAGAAGCTGGGTCTGGAACTGAAGATCGTTGATGTTGAGTTTGACTCCATTATCGCAGGTGTTCAGAGTGATAAGTACGATATCGGTATGGCCGGTATGACAGTTACAGAAGACCGTCTGAAGACGATCAACTTCACAGATTCCTATGCTAAGGGCGTACAGGCGATCATTGTTAAGGAAGGCTCTGAGATCACAGATGCAGACACACTCCTCAGCGGTGACTACAAGGTTGGCGTACAGCAGGGAACAACAGGTGATATTTATCTTTCCTCTTCTCCGGAAGACGGCGGTGTCGGTGAAGACCGTGTCGTTCGTTTCTCCAAGGGTAATGATGCAGTAGTTGCTCTTTCCACAGGTAAGGTTGATGCAGTTGTTATCGATAACGAGCCGGCGAAGTCTTTCGTTGCTGCAAACTCCGGTCTTACGATCCTGCCGACTTTCTACACAGAAGAAGATTATGCAATCTGCGTAAACAAGAACAACCAGGAACTCCTGGACAAGATCAACCAGGCTCTTAAGGAACTGACCGAGGATGGCACTATCGCTGCTATCATCGAGAAGTACATCCCGAGCAACAGCTGATCACGGATTACTGAAGTTTTTCACAGAGGCGGAAATATGGCTTTATTTCCGCCTTTGTTTCTTTTAAAATAGAGACCTGTAGAAATAAGGTTTCATGGAGGGCGGAACCATCATGCATTACTATGATCTGGCCAGCCGGGTATGTCTGGATTTCAGCTCCTGGTGGCAGCAAATGAAAGACGAGTTCTATCTGAACTTCATCAAAGATGACCGTTATATGTATCTGCTTAAGGGCCTTTGGATGACCTTGCAGATCACTTTCTTTGCCGTGCTGATCGGCGTGGCGCTGGGCGTCGTGGCGGCGATCATCAGAAGTACCCACGATAAGACGGTCAAGGATATGCGTCCGGGATTCGGAAGATTTCTCCTGAAACTTCTCAATCTCATTGTGAAGCTCTACCTGACGGTGATCCGCGGAACCCCTGTCGTGGTTCAGCTCATGATCACCTACTACATCATTTTCGCGTCTTCCACGAATCAGATGCTCGTGGCGGTACTGGCCTTCGGTATCAACTCCGGTGCCTATGTTGCCGAGATCATCAGATCCGGTATCATGAGCATTGACAACGGCCAGTTCGAGGCCGGCCGTTCCCTGGGCTTTAACTACATCCAGACAATGACCTTTATCATTATCCCGCAGGCGATCAAGAATGTCCTTCCGGCACTGGCGAACGAATTCATCGTTCTCATCAAGGAGACCTCCATTTCCGGTTACGTCGGTATTCAGGACCTGACCCGCGGCGGCGACGTCATCCGAAGCCGTACGTTCTCGGCTTTCATGCCTCTGTTTGCGGTAGCTATCATCTACCTGGTCATCGTCATCTTCTTCAGTAAGATGGTATCCATTCTGGAAAGGAGGCTGAGAAACAGTGAGCGCTGATATGACTAACGAATCTGTTAAAACGATCGAAAAAGGTGAGGTCCTTATTTCTGTACTGGAACTTGCGAAACACTATAAGAGCAAAGCCGGTGAGATCCATGCTCTGGACGGGATCACTACGGATATCCGAAAGGGCGAAGTACTTGTTATCATCGGGCCTTCCGGCTCCGGTAAGTCCACATTTCTCAGATCGCTGAATCTTCTGGAGAGACCGACAGGCGGTATGATCACCTTCGAAGGAAAGGATATCATGTCCTCCGAATCCGATATCAACCTTCTCCGTCAGAAGATGGGTATGGTGTTCCAGCACTTTAATCTTTTCCCGCATCTGACGATCATCGACAATATGACATTGGCTCCGAGAAAACTTCTTAAGATGAGTAAGGCGGATGCGGAGGCAAAGGCCATGGAACTCCTTGAGAGAGTAGGCCTCGAGGATCGTGCAAAAGCATATCCGAGCCAGCTCAGCGGCGGACAGAAACAGCGTATCGCGATCGTCCGTGCACTCTGCATGCAGCCGGATGTACTGCTCTTCGATGAGCCGACATCTGCTCTTGACCCGGAGATGGTCGGTGAGGTCCTTGATGTTATGAAAGCACTGGCCAAGACCGGTATGACGATGGTCGTCGTTACCCACGAGATGGGCTTTGCCAAGGAGGTCGGCTCACGCGTGATCTTCATGGACGAAGGCAGGATCGTCGAGGAAGGAACACCGGAGGAGATCTTCACGAATCCGACCAATGAGAGACTGAAGACCTTCCTGGCCAAGGTCCTCTGATCTTGCAAAATTAAAAATCAGGCACTGAGATACTCTCTTGCGGCGCTGACATTTTGCGAAAGCAAAACCTGCCGTCTGAGACATCCCGGTGCTTTTTTGTGCGCAAAAACAGCGCATTTCCCTTTTGAAATAACGTTCCCGGTACAAAGGGATCAGGACTTGTGGTTTGTGGATTGTGTTCAAAACAGCCATCTGGTTTCCGTGAAATGTGACGAAAAAATGAATAAACTTGAAAATAGATATTGCGAAAGTGTGAACAGCATGATATATTTCGCGTGTGAGGATCATAGTTCGCATTTTCGGGGGTGGATGCGAGACGAAATTCTTATGGAGGTGTTCTCCCGTGAATCATGTAACCGCATTCGGCCGGAAATTCTTTGGCCTGATGCTGGCGATCGCCATGATCCTCAGCATGCAAACAGCAACAGTATCAGCAGCACCAACGCAGGACATCGATGTCTCTTTTTCCGCGGCATGCGCATTTGAGAAGGACCTGAACCTCGTTTATTACTGCAAGATCAACACACCCGGTGATTTTACCAATATCAGGCTTCGTGTTGCTTTCCAGAAGTTCAGCGACGACTCGGGAAGCTACACCTGGGAGAACGTGAACGTCACTGATTACACGTACGATCCATCCACGGAAAAATACAGATTCGAGTTCAAAGGGATCCGTTCCGATGAGATGAATAATATCGTGAAGTGTACTCTCTGTGCGAATATCGGCAATCAGGCATATGCCAGCGCAACGAAGGAATTCAGCGTGAAGAAATATGCCGAAGCGATCCTGAAAGGATATTCATCCAA
This sequence comes from Clostridiales bacterium, assembly GCA_017519205.1. Taxonomy (GTDB): domain Bacteria; phylum Bacillota; class Clostridia; order Saccharofermentanales; family Saccharofermentanaceae; genus Scatonaster. The sequence goes on from JAFWSW010000129.1 coordinate 3,629, forward strand.
GACGGATGAGGCGAGCAAGAAGCTCTGCACCCTGATGGTCGACATGTTAAACTACGGTGCGGCAGCGCAGAAGTATTTCAACAAGAATACCAAAAAACTTGCCAATGCCGATCTGACCGAAGAGCAGAAGGCGTTTGCCTCTCCGCTGGTTACAGATACGGTATCTGTCCTGAAGAACCAGTCGCTTTCCGGAAGCACGGCTTCATTCAAGTCTGTTTCACTTTCATTCCTGAATACGATCGACTTTAATGTGTATGTCGCGTTTTCAAAGGCACCGTCAGACAAGGTGACGGCGGAAATGAGCTATACCAATGTCTCGGGGAATACGGTAGTCGTAACCAGAAGCCTCCAGGACTTTGAATATAACAGCTCGAACGGACGATACAAAATCACTTTTGATTCGCTTCCTTCCTTGTATTTCAGGACTCCGCTGACGGTCGTCATCAAGGAAAACGGCAAGCAGATCAGTTCGACACTGACCTACAGTTATGAAAGCTATGCGAAGGCGATCGTAGATGGTGACTATACCACTGAGATGAAAGAACTTGCGAGATATATGCTGACATACGGCGAAGCCGCAAACGCATATTTCGCAGAAGTCAACGGAGGAAGCTCGAGTGGTGGAGAAACAGAGCTTCCGATCGATGCGGACTTTGCAAATATCAAGACCTACAAGAACAGTAAGTACACGAAGGATCTTCCGAAGTCCGTCATCGTCATTCCGGCAAATGCTACGGCAGAAGAGCAGTACGCGGCAGGTCTCGTTCAGACCTATATCCAGCAGGAAGACGGATATCAGCCGAAGATCATTACCGACGCAACAGCGCAGGGAAGCCAGGGCTTTGAGATCTCGGTCGGTGCTACGAACCGTCCGCACGGCGACCTTGTGTACAGTGAGGAAGACTCGTATAAGATCAAGTCCTACAATAACGGCATCGCGCTTTTCGGAAACGGAAACCGCGGCACGATCGACGCCGCCATGAAGTTCCTTTCCGTATGCGGCGGTTACTACTGGCTCTCTTTTGAAGACGGATACAGAACGAACCAGTCCCACTTCAAGTACGAGACCAATATCGACATTAACCATAAACGGGCATTCACGTTCACCGATGTCGATGTTCTCTTCGGTAAAACACATGAAGACAATAATCGTCTTTATTCTCTGGCGAATGGATTGAACGGTTTCTATGTAAACTGCACGGTAGGCAATCAGCCGGGCGCTGACAAGTGGTATCTGAGTAAGGCGGCGCCGAAAGCCTATGGCGATCTGCAGCCGGGACAGGCTCACACACTTATGGCGGAATATATCACGGCGGATCAGTTTGAAGAGCATCCTGACTGGTTCAGCTGGTATGTGGAAAAACTGGAGGACGGAACCTACATCCGTGAAAGAAGACCCAATCAGCTCTGTCTGTCGAATCCGGAAGTTTACGAGCAGATCAAAAAACATGTCTTCGAGATCCTCGAAAGCGACGCATATGACCCAACGGCGCCGATGCAGATCATCAGCCTGTCGCAGTCTGATAACGCATACTACTGCATGTGCGATGACTGCTACGCATTCCGTAAGCAACATGAGGCGGCCGATGATCAGGAAGGACTCTGCGATGCAGCTTTCTATCTTGACCTTTGCAACAAGATCTCAGCCGAGGTAAAAGCAAAAGGATATACGAACGTTTATATCGATATGCTTGCCTATACTTACAACCTTAAGCCACCGGTAAATATGACGATGGACGATCACGTCATAGTAAGATATGCCGCGATCAGCCGCTGCTATGCACATGACTGCGATGATACCGAGTGCCTGCGTAATGGCGAAGTCATCAAGCATCTTCAGGGCTGGGCAAACCTTGCCAATACTTATGGCGGACAGCTCTGGATCTGGGACTATAACGCAAACTTCAGAGACACGACAGGTCCTTACATGAATCTGGATATGCTCTGCCACGATATCAAGTACTACAGAGATATCGGCGTTTCAGGAATCTACCTGCAGAGCAACGATGCGCATAACAGGACGAACACAGAGTTCGGCGACCTCCGACTGTATCTTGGCGCAGTGCTTCTGGAAAATCCGGATGCGGATACGAAGAAGGAGATGCTGTTCTTCCTAAATGAGTTCTACGGCGACAGTGCCCCGTATATCTATGAAGCGATAAAGCTCATGGAAACGCAGGCGAAGAATCATGCAGCGGGCTCGGATGCAGATCCGTATCCGTACTACTTCCGCGGCTACTGTATGACTTATGACTGTACGACATCGCAGGTATTTGCAAACCTGTATCCGAATAATATGCATGCAAATAACAAGATGCCGGAAGATCAGATCGCGCTTTGCGAGGCCTACTGGAACAAGGCACTGGAAGTTGCGGCCAACGATACGCAGCGCCATCTCTTCGTGACCGGAAGGACCCACCTCTGCTGGCGCTGGGCGAAGTCCTGTATGGGTGTTCTGGAATTCAACGATCCTGCAACATACAAGGATATGAATCTGCAGCTTCACACCGATGTTTTCAAGACGTATAAAACACAGTTCTATAGCCTGCTTATCCGAGGAGTGCCGGGAACATTCTACATTGATAATACACCGGACCGCTGGTGCAATACCAAGCCCTGGGGGTCGAACGTTAAATATACAAATTGGCAGGAAGAATGGAATAACAGGGGGAATTAAGAAATGAAGTACGAAGAAATGGAACTTGAAGTCATCATGTTTGAGCAGCAGGATGTTATTACGGCATCACCAAACAACGAAGGACCGCAGATTGACATAGAATAACCATTGAGTGTCTCAATTTTATACACCACACGGGTCAGAAGGGCTGCCTTTTCAGAGGGGGGAAGGCAGTCCTTTTGATTTGTCAAAAGGATAACGAACTTGTTAAGAGATGGCGAAATAATTGAAGTCGGAGGGCATTTCCTATATAGTGGAAAAAGAGTATTATGGGGTGGCCAATGATCGGTTTTTACAAAATCGCTGATAAAATCGT
>JAFWSW010000130.1 GCA_017519205.1 Clostridiales bacterium
ACGAGAATACGCCGACCATGTATGCCATGTAGTATCCGGAGACAAAGAGCACCAGAAGCACGATCGTCAGCACCGGCCACGTCCTCTTGTTATCGATAAATTTCTCAGTAAGAAGGATCAGAAGCGGAAGGATCGCAAATCCATCCAGCCACATGATATTGAACATGTAGATGATCGCAAAGGAACAAAGCGGATACATCATGCCGAAAAGGATCGACATCTTATCATCGGATTTGAATTTGCGGTCTAAAAGCCAGGTCATAAAAGCACCGGCAAAGGAAAGCTTCACGATGATGATGAGTGCGACCATCTCCTGGATCATCGATGTCGGGAATATAAGCACTATCAGATTCAACGGGCTGGAAAGATAGTATCCGAAAACGCCCATCGTATTCGCGCCGAGACCGAGACTTCTATTGTAGAAAAGGGACTGTCCGGATAACAGCTGCTTCTTCAATCCGATGAGATACGGACCGTACTGCGCCGCAAGATCAGATGTAAGGACACTTCTGCCGCCGAACGGGATGATCATGTTGATGGAAAACACCGTCACCATCGCAAGCATGGTCAGGAAAAACGCCAGCAGCGGACGACAGTCGATCTGCTTATGATTGCCCGCTTTCTTTTCAAGAGTCTTCTTCTCGATCAAGCTTGATTTCCTCCTCCGCCTTGCGCTCCTGATGTTTTTTTCTTGTGACCACGATAAGTGCCACGCTGAAGAAAACACCCAGTGCACTGATTATAACACCAATTCCCATTCCGTTGGGAACGAATGTCAGTTCTACCGTGTGGGTCCCGGGGGCCATCGGCAGGAGGATAAAAGCGTCCTGGTAAGACGATATCTCCACCTTCTCTCCATCCACCGTTGCGGTCCATCCGTTTTCGTACGGGATCGTGGCGATCAGCGTCTTCTGTTCATCCGCCGTTGCTGTAAATGTAACCTTTCCATCGCTTACCGAAAGATCCGAGATCCCCGTCTACACGGCTTCCGTCTGTTTTCCGAGTTCTTCCGTGTCGCATACGGCGATCGAGGGAGTAAAGGAAGCAAAGATATCATCGTCACAGCGCACCTCGATCGTGATCTCCTCTCCGGCACTGTGTACACCGGTATCGACGATCACGGAGAAGTACGAAGAAGACTCTTCCACATACACCGGGATATCATTGCAGTAGATCGAGACCGGAGCACTGTGCATCAGGAACGGGATCGAAAGATATACCGGACCGTCCTTTTCGACCTTCGTCTTCGCACGAAGGAGGATCGGCGACTTGCTGTTATTTCTCAGATAGAACGTCAATTCGGAAGAATACTTCTCCACATCCTCGAGGTCGAGCGCATTCTTTTCTTTATCATATTCCAGAGTAATGTCGGCCATGTCACCGGACACTTCCTGCGCATTCATTACCTCCCAGGAGAGTGCTTTTGTATCATAGACCTTATCTGCAGGGATGCCGGAGAGCGAGCTCATCCAGTCTTCCTGGAATTTGAAATAGTCCTTGCCCTCGCCCATGGTCTCGAGGCTGTATCCGTCAAAGCCGGAAGCTCCAGCATCCGCAAGGAAAACGATATCTGTCGCATACGGGTTTTCAAAGAGTGTATATCTACCGTATGTGCCGACCGGATCGATCCCGCTGATCTCCTTGACCGAGGAGACGATGTATTTCACACCGAGGAAAGAGTCCGCCGGAAGATTCATCGCTCTGTGCTCGGAAGAGAAGTAATTGAAGTTCGTGCAATAACCGAGCTGCTTGAGGAAACGGTGCTGCTTCTTATTCGACATGGAGCAGAAAGCACCGATGCCGTTTGTCTCTGTATACGAGGAAAGATTCAGGGAATCGATATTATCGGAAAGGAACCAGGCACGCTCCACACGATATCCTTCCGAGCTGTCCAGCGACGATGTCAGTTCCTGAAGTTCTTCGACTTCCGCCTGAAAATCAGAGGCTTCCTCGGTATCGTTCCAGATGGCACCGACTGTAACTCTGGGTGCGAGGAATACGATCTCTACAAGCACGATCGGAACCAGGATACCGGATCCGAGTTTCTTCAGGTTCGCCAGCTGATCGCTCCATTTTTCTTTCGACAGACCGAAAAGACAGAGCGCGATCAGAAGGAGAAGGATGAGATTCTGGAAATACATGGACTCTCCCTCTTTGAGTCCGCTGAAGCGCTCCGCGATCAGAAGGAGAGCGAACAGCAGTCCGAACATCGCGATAAAATGCTTGTTCTGAAGGAAGCGGATATGAAGGAAAGAGTAAATAGCCACAAGGATCATTCCGAAGATGAACAGGAACGAATATCTGTAAAGGAACCAGTTCGGATTATCGAAAAGATGCCATGCCATGTTCAGGACCGGCATGAGGAAAGAAATGATCCCCAGCGTAAATGCTATTCCCACACGAATGCGGAGACGCTTGGGGATGTCGGGATTCATGAAGAATAGAACAACGAGTTCCAGTACCGCCAGACTTGAGAATACAAACGGCATATTCGTGGAAATATCCGACAGCTTCGCAAGGAATACATACGGGAGGAACTGGATCAGGCTGAACGGCGGGTCCATCGATATCGAAGCCGACGCGGAACGGTCCCCGTTTACGATCGTATCGATACCGGCCGGAAGCAGGAGCGCCGCACATACCATCGCAGCGAAAACGGCAGTCAAAATGAAGACGCCGAGTGCTTTTGCAGAAGAAGGAGAGCCGGCGGTGCGGTCATTCTTTCTGTCATATTCCAGAACCCCGATCAGGTAGAAGAACGAGAAAATACCTACCATGTAAGCGATGTAGTAATTCGACGCGAAAAGCACTATCAGCACAAGAAGGACTTTATATGCCTGACGGATGTCCTTACGGAACTTCTCGATCACGAGGATCAGGAGCGGCAGAAGTGCAAATCCGTCGAGCCAGATGAAGTTAAAGATGAACGACATCGAGTAGGAAGAAAGTGCGTAGATCATGCCGAAAAGGATGCTCATCTTCGTCTTTGAACTGAATTTATAATCGATCAGCGCAGTCATAAATGCACCGGCGAAAGAGAGCTTGAGCATGATGATCAGCACGATCGCATCGGAGATGTGTGAGACCGGGAACAGAAGCGAGATCAGGTTCAGAGGGCTCGAACAGTAGTAGGCAATGATTCCCGGCAGGCTCTTTCCCATACCGATCTCAAAGGAATAGTAAGGTGATCCGCCGTGGAGGATCTTATTTCGCATCGTGATCAGATACGGTGCGTACTGGGCCGAAAGATCCGATACCATGACCGATCTTGGTCCGAACGGAGCCACGCCTGTCAGAAGGAGGATCGCTGCCAGTGCTGCGAACACGGAAAAGAACGCCATGAGCGGACGGAAATTCCGTTCTTTCTTCAGGCGCTTTGCACTTTCAAGCGTGTTCTTCTCGATCATGATCTGTTCTCCTTAATTCTTACATTGGTATCGTATCACAAACGCCCTGTTTCCAAAAGGTTTACGATTGAAACTGTCCTTTTTACCGCATGAATGTAGTATACTGATTACATAGTTCGGAATAGTTTATGAGGTGGATTATGCTAGTTAGTCTGATGGTTCCCTGTTATAACGAACAGGAAGCTCTTCCCTATCTTTATGAGGCACTGTGCAAGGTCACGTCCGAGTGCAGCCAGTATGAGTATGAACTGATCTTCGTCAACGACGGCAGTAAAGACAATACTCTGGGCGTTCTTAAAGAAATGGCCGCGAAAGACTCGCGTATCCGCTATATCTCTTTTTCAAGAAACTTCGGAAAAGAAGCCGCCATGTATGCCGGTCTTGCCGCCGCCAGGGGCGAGTGGATCGGACTTCTCGATGCGGACATGCAGGACCCGCCGTCTCTTCTTCCGGAGATGTTTGAAGCACTGGAAAAAGATGAGTGTGATATCGTTGCCACACGACGTGTATCCAGAAAGGGCGAGCCGCCGATCCGAAGCTGGTTTGCCCGCCGTTTCTATCACCTGATCAATAAATTCACCGATGTCGAGATCGTCGATGGCGCAAGAGATTTCCGTGTCATGAAGCGTCCGGTCGTTGATGCGATCCTTTCTCTCAAAGAGAGACAGCGCTTCAGTAAAGGTATCTTCGCCTGGGTCGGTTTCCGCACCAAGTGGCTGGAATATGAAAACGTCGAGCGTGTCGCCGGCGAGACGAAGTGGTCATTCTGGAAGCTTTTCCGTTACGCCATCGAAGGTATCGTCTCCTTTACCACTGCGCCGCTCCGTATTGCCATGATCGTCGGATTCCTTACTTCACTCGGCGCCTTCCTTTACTTGCTTTACTACTTCATCCACGCCCTCGTCTACCAGACATGGGAAAAGGTTGCCGGTTATCCGTCACTCCTGTCCTTCATGCTCTTCCTCGGCGGCATGGTCCTGATGGCACTGGGAATCATCGGCGAGTATCTTGCGAAGACCTATATCGAGATCAAGAACCGTCCGCTCTATGTTATCGCAGAGGACAATAAGAGAGACGAAGACGCGAAGTAATTCACATACCGGAATTTGCGCATGAAAAAACCTTCGACACGCCTCCACAGGGCTTTAGCCCGAGGACCAGCGCGAGAAGGTTTATTTCTGCACAAAAATATGGATGAATTACTTCGCGACGGTTACTTTCTTCATCTTCTGCTCTTTGAGCGGACGGTCACCTCTGTCTGTCGGGGTGGATGCGATCTCATCTACGACTTCGATGCCTTCGATGATTCTTCCGAATGCAGCGTAGTTGCCGTCGAGGAACGGGCCGTCCTCATGCATGATGAAGAACTGGGAACCTGCAGAGTTCGGATCTCCGGCACGTGCCATGGAGAGTACTCCACGCTCGTGGGACAGATTATTCTCTACACCATTTGCACGGAACTCACCCTTGATGTGATGACCCGGGCCGCCCATACCTGTACCTGTTGGATCACCGCCCTGGATCATGAATCCGGAAATAACACGGTGGAAGATAAGACCATCATAGAAGCCTTTCTCCGCAAGATCGATAAAGTTCTGCACACTGATCGGCGCCACATCCGGATACAGCTCCAGCTTCATGATGCCGCCGTTTTCCATCTCAATAGTTACGATTGGATTTGCCATAATTCAAATCTCCTTTGTTTTAATCACTCTTTGATACTACCACATGAGGTCTTCATAGAAAACCTCTTCGAGGGTGAGTCCTTTTGCCGGCATCGTTTTACCTGCCTCTTTTCTTACACCTTCGCCCATCAGGAGTTTCTCGATCTCAGCCTTTGCCATCTTTCCCTGTCCGACATAGACGAGTGTCCCCGCCATAATGCGGACCATATTATAGAGGAAAGATTCGCCGATAACGGTGATCTCGATCAGGTCGGGATCTCCCTCGGCACGTCTTACGTACACATCTTTCATCGTGCGGATCGGTGTGATGTCCGGACCGCCCTGTGCCCGGAAAGCAGAAAAATCGTGTGTTCCGATAAATGCTTTTGCCGCGTCATCCATCGCCTCGACATCCAGCACACCGGGAACGAATGCCTCGGTCCTCCTGTCGATTGCAGACGGCACTTTCGCATTACGTACTCTGTAGCAGTAACGCTTGCCTTTACTGTTAAAACGTGCGTGGAAAGTATCCGGAACTTCCTTGGCGGCAAGGACCACCAGATCGTCGTCGAGCACCGCATTCAGTGCCAGCGGGATCTTTTCCTCCGGAATCGGAAAGGGTACATCCACATGCGAGATGTGTCCTTTTGCATGTACTCCGGAGTCCGTCCTGCTGCACCCGTAAATACGGCAAAAGCGCCCGTACACCTTCTCCACTGCTTCTTCCAGTGTCTGCTGTACGGAGCGCCCGTTATCCTGTCTTTGGAAACCGACAAAATCAGTCCCGTCATATTCGGTCAGCAAAGCGATGCGGATATCCGCAGTGGTTCTGCCTTCCTCACTCATTTTCTTATCCCTGGATCTTGTCGTCGAAGCAGGCCTTACCCATCATGGCGGCACCGACGATACCGGCATCGTTGCCCATCTTGGCAACACGGATCTCGGTCTTTCTTACGCCCGGGCCGAAGAACGGCTTACTCAGAGTCTTCTCACGAAGCGGCACCATCAGCGGATCACCTTCGTTACAGACACCTCCGCCGATCAGAAGAACCTCCGGCATAAAAGTGTTGATTGCATTTGCCAGACCTTCAGAAAGATAGTCGATGTAAGTATCTACAACATTTGCGGAAACTTCGTCACCGGCTCTCATACCGTCAAAAGCAATTCTTGCATTGGCACGTCCGCCGTTCTCCTCGATGAGTTTTCCGAGGATGGATGTCGGATTGGCTGCCGCAGCTTCTTCTGTCATGCGTGCGAGAGCAGATGCGGAACCATATGCTTCGAAGCATCCCTTACGTCCGCAGGAGCACTGCTGTCCGTTGACCATGATGACGTGGTGACCGAACTCGGAACCTGCCTGGTTGAATCCGGAGAAAATACGGTTGTTTACGATAACACCGGCACCGATACCTGTTCCGAGTGTGATCGTTACGGAATCCGCAACATCTGCCGCTGCACCGGAGACACTCTCCGCCATAGCTGCGCAGTTTGCATCGTTATCGATATAGACCGGGAGATCGATCACCGTACGGATGATCTTTCTCATCGGCGCATTTACGAAAGGAAGGTTGGTCGCATAGACCAGTGTGCCGGCCTTGTTATCCGGTGTTCCCGGAGAGCCGATACCGATCGCGGAAACATCAGACTCAGAGATGTTCGCTTCTGCAATCGCCTGCTTTGCCAGGTTACCCATGTCCGTGATGATCTCTTCCATCGGACGGTCCGCATTTGTCTTGATGCTGACCTTATTCAGAAGTTCACCATTCTCCGTTACCACGCCGGCTTTGATGTTCGTGCCGCCAAGATCGATTCCTACAAAATATGCCATTTCAAACTCTCCTCATCTTTGAAATTCATCTATTTTCTTTTCCGGATCCCTTTCCCCGGAATTAAAAGCTTCATGCGCGAATAATTTTACTTCATATTCACCAAGAAATCTACTGCCAAGGGGATAAAAGCCACCGCGGCGAGTATGATCAGCCAGACAAAATCCGATGCCTTCAGTCGCAGCGGATGGAGCTTCGTCTTTCCGACGCCTCCCTGATAGCATCTGGCGTCCATGGCTACGGCCAGTTCGTCCGCTCTTTTAAATGCACTGACGAACAGCGGGACCAGCACCGCCACATATCCTTTGGCACGCTTAAACACATTTCCCGTATCGTATTCCGCACCTCGGGAAGACTGTGCCTTCATGATCTTATCCGTTTCCTCGACAAGAGTCGGGATAAAACGGAGTGCGATGGAGATGGTCATCGCCATCTCATTTACCGGGACCTTGATTACCTTGAGCGGCGATCCGAGTGCTTCCAGCGCATCTGCCAGTTTCAGCGGTGTCGTGGTCAGAGAAAGAAGAATACTCGTCGCCAGGATCAGGAACATCAGTCGGAAGGCCATAAAGGTCGCTTTTTCCAGACCGACGGTCGTAATCTTGAAGATCCACCAGCTCCAGATCTCATCCCCGGACCGTATCGTCAGGAGATTGATCAGGAAGATAAAGACCATGATAAACACGACCGGTTTCAGTGAGCGGAGTATCTCGAGCGGATTGACTCTCGACAGGAACGTCAGAAAGAGGATCACACCCAGAGTCGCGATCATCGCCGTCGTGGTATTCGCCAGGAAGATCGTCACCATATAAAGGATAAACAGGATGATCTTAAATCTCGGGTCGAGGCGGTGTATCACGGAGTTCCCCTCGACATAACGGCCGATAGAAACATCTTTCATCATGCCTCGTCCACCTCCCCTCTATCTCCGAACAGAAGGGATCCTGCCGCTTCATTCACATCGAAAAGCACTTCGTCGATATACGGAAGTTCTTTTTTCAGGGCATGCAGTGTCTGCATCAGGCACGGACGGTCAAGTCTCATGCTGATATAATCGCTGCCCTCGGAGAAAAGCTCCTTCGGCTTTCCGAAGAATACCTGTTCTCCCTTTTTCAGTACCAGGACACGGTCAGCGATTCGTGCCGCCTCATCCATATCGTGAGAAACCAGCACGATCGATTTGCCTTTCTCGCGCAGTGTCTCAATATATCCGAAGATCTCCTTCTGTCCGGCAGGATCGAGTCCTGCTGCAGGCTCATCGAGGATCAGGACATCCGGATCCATCGCGAGGATACCGGCAAATGCCACTCTTCTCTTCTGTCCGCCCGACAGTTCAAACGGGGATCTTTTCAGAATGTCTTCAGTAAGTCCGACGAGCGGCAGCGATTCCTTCGTCAGGCGCTCGCACGTCGCTTCGTCATAACCCATTTTCTTGGGTCCGAACTGGATATCCTTCTCTACCGTCTCTTCAAAGAGCTGGTACTCCGGGTACTGGAACAGCAGTCCCACATGACGGCGGATCAGCTTTATCTCGGAATTCTTATCAGTGGAGATATATTTCTTCTCTTCTTCATTCCAGACTTCCACCTTACCTTCGAGCGGGCGGAGGATACCGTTCAGATGCGAGATCAGGGTCGTTTTGCCGGAACCGCTGTGTCCGATAACAGTAACGATCTCGCCTTTTCTTATATCAAAGGATACATTTGTCAGCGCATTCTTCTCTTTCTTTCCGTACCGGTGGGAAAGACCGCTCACGCGGAGCACGACCTGATCAGAAACCTCTCTGTCAGGCTTCACGAACCGCTTCGCTGTATCCGGTTTTTTCGTTTTAACAAGCTCTACGATCTTCTTGACCGCATTTTCTTCGGATGTAAAATCACCCGCCTCGGGTGTTACACCGCAGATCCTTGCGACTTCGCAAAGAAGCTCCGCCCACTTCGGGAGTTCCAGTCCCAGAGATCGGATCGTTTCCACCTGTGAGAACACTTCCGACGGTGTTCCGTTTAAGCGGATCTTTCCTTTTTCCAGAACGATAACGCGGTCAGCCAGATATGCCTCATGCATATCATGCGTGATATGGATAACGGTAATACCCTTATCCTCACGCATTCTTCGAACCAGATGCAGGAACTCGTCTCTGGCCTTCGGGTCGAGCATGGATGTACTTTCATCAAGGATCATAAGCTGAGGCTCCATAGCCAGCACGCCGGCAATCGCCAGTTTCTGTTTCTGTCCGCCTGACAGGGAAGAAGGCTGCTTATTGGCCTTTTCCAGAAGACCCACATAGCCCAGTGCTTTTTCCACACGCTGGGCAAGCTCAGGGAGTGGAACGGAAAGATTCTCCGGTCCGAATGCCACGTCCTCTTCGACTGTCGTTCCGACGATCTGATTGTCCGGATTCTGGAATACCATGCCGCAGTGAGTACGGATCTTCCAGAAGTTCTCTTCGTTATCGGCAGAGAGCTCAAATACGGTGAGTTTTCCCTTATCCGGCGCTTCCAGCAGGTTGATCATCTTCGCCAGCGTCGACTTTCCGGAACCGTTTCTGCCCAGGATAGCAACATACTCACCCTTATCAACAGACAAAGAAGCATGGTCCACCGCTACGACATTCTTTCCGGAATTCGTCGCATACGAGAACAGAATATCTTCTGCCTTCACCGCCTGCTTATATTCCGCAATGTCTCTGTTTGAGGGAACCATGCTTCATTCATCTCCGTGTTTCAAATAATAGAGAAAGTGACGGAAGGGATAATGCCCATCCGTCACCTTAAATCATCTCAAGATTTTCTTGGGCGTCTTACTCAGCGAATGTGAGCAGAGCCATCTCAGAAGCGTCACCGCGACGAGCGCCGAGCTTGACGATCTTTGTGTAACCACCCTTGTGGTTGATGAGAGCCGGTGCGATCTCATCATAGAGGATGTTTACCGGATCAACTACGTGACCCTCAGCATCGTGACTCTTTCTGAGCCAGTATGCAGCATTCTTTCTAGCTGCGAGACGAGAAGGAGCATCAACCTGTACAGTCTTCTTAGAGACTTCACGGTCAACGACCTCATACTTCTTGCCGTTCTTGGAAGTCTTGGAAACCAGGACCTTCATGCCCTTGCTATCAAGTTTAGCTGTGGAAACGGTAACTTCCTTTGTTGTGAAGTTATCTTTTTCACGAATGGCATCTGCGATCAGCTTATCCATGATCTTAGAAACTTCCTTGGCACGCGCCAGTGTTGTTACCACGTGCTTTCTGTTTTCGGAAAGTGCCTTTCCGTCTTCTTTAACCGGGCAAACAACAAGGGATGTTGCCAGATTTCTTAAAATTGCAATACGCTGATTGCTAACTCTTCCTAATTTTCTGTAACCTGCCATGGGTTCATACCTCCTGTATATTTACAAATATCCTAGCGTGCCCGCGAGCTCGCTATTTAGTCCTCGACATCTGCGAGAGACAGATCCATATCCTCGAGCTTCTGGATAACTTCTTCCAGAGACTTCTTACCGAGGTTACGGACTTTCATCATTTCATCCTCAGACTTGGCAACGAGATCACCGATCGTGTTGATACCTGCTCTCTTGAGGCAGTTATATGTACGAACGGAGAAGTCGAGGTCCTCGATGACGATGTCATGTGTGGAATTCTTGCTGGAGCTGTCATCCGAATCACGGAAGCTCGGTCCGTTGGTCACATCTGTAAGAGCTGTGAACAGACCCAGGTGCTCGCGAAGAATTGCTGCTGCGGAAGAAAGAGCCTCGTCAACCTTGATGGTTGCGTCAGTCCAAACTTCCAGAGTCAGGCTGTCAAAGTCAGTACGCTCACCGACACGTGTGTTCTCGATTCTGTAATTCGCCTTCTTTACCGGAGTAAAGATGGAGTCGATAGCGATTACACCGATCGTCTGAGTTGCCGGCTTGTTCTGATCGGCCGGTGCATAGCCGCGGCCCTTGCTGATCGTAAGTTCGATGAAGAGACGACCTGCACCGTTCATTGTCGCGATGACATGATCCGGATTCATGATCTCTACTTCTTCATCATGAACGATATCGCCTGCTGTAACCACACCGGTCTTGCCTTCATCCATGCTGATGTAGACAGTCTTAGGTGTATCAGTATGAAGCTTAGCGCGAATACCCTTTACGTTGAGGATGATCTCTGTCATATCCTCGATAACGCCCGGGATCGTGGAAAACTCGTGATACACACCCTCGACGCGGATGGATGTCACAGCTGCACCAGACAAGGAAGAGAGAAGTACACGACGAAGGGAGTTTCCGAGGGTCGTACCATAGCCACGCTCGAGAGGAGCGATGACATACTTACCATAGGAGCTGTCTTCGTTAACTTCTACGCACTCAATTGTTGGTTTCATGATTTCAATCATATTTATCCTCCTAGCTTTTTATGCAAAGCGAAAGGTTCCTATTACTTCGAGTACAACTCGACGATGAGTGTCTCCTTGACCTCGAGATCAACATCCTCACGAGCCGGTTCTCTTACGATGGAACCAGTCAGTGTCTCTTCATTGAAAGACAGCCAAGCCGGTACCGGACGGTTGTTGGAGAGAGTCTCAAACTTAGGAGACTTTCTGGATGTTTCCTTAACTGCGATCGTATCACCGGTCTTCAGTGTCATGGAAGGAATGTTAGCCTTCTTGCCGTTTACTGTGAAGTGACCATGTGTAACGAGCTGACGAGCTTCATTTCTGGAAGAAGCCAGACCCAGACGATATACGACATTGTCGAAACGGAGTTCGAGGAGCTCAAGGAGCTTCTCACCGGTCTTACCCTGCTTACGCTCAGCACGTGCATAAGTAAGTCTGAACTGCTTCTCGAGTACGCCGTAGAAACGCTTTGTCTTCTGCTTCTCACGAAGCTGTACACCATATTCTGAAATCTTTTTTCTGCCCTGACCATGCTGACCCGGAGCGGCACTCTTCTTAGCAAGTGCGCACTTAGCGGAATAGCATCTCTCACCCTTGAGGAAGAGCTTGTCTCCTTCTCTGCGGCAGAGACGGCAGGTTCCTTCTGTATATCTAGCCATTCTCTATACCTCCGAACTCAGACTCTTCTTCTCTTAGGCGGTCTGCAACCATTGTGCGGAACAGGAGTTACATCTTTGATCATTGTAACTTCCAGACCTGCTGTCTGCAGGGCGCGGATAGCGGATTCACGACCCGGTCCAGGTCCCTTAACGTAAACCTCAACTGTACGCATGCCGTGATCAGCAGCCTTCTTACCGGCATCCTCAGATGCCATCTGAGCTGCGAACGGTGTACCCTTACGGGAACCCTTCATGCCCATCTCACCGGCAGATGCCCAGGAGATTGCATTACCCTGCATATCAGTGATCGTAACGATCGTGTTGTTAAATGTAGCGTGAATATGAGCCTGACCTTTGTCAATGTTCTTACGCTCTCTTCTCTTCGGTCTAACGGCCGTTTTCTTAACTGCTTTTGCTGCCATGGGTTCGCCTCCTTACTTCTTCTTACCAGCGATCGTACGCTTCGGTCCCTTACGGGTACGAGCATTCGTCTTGGTGCGCTGGCCACGAACAGGCAGACCCATTCTGTGACGGCGGCCGCGATAGCATCCGATTTCTGTCAATCTCTTGATGTTCAGGGAAACTTCTCTTCTCAGGTCACCCTCAACGTTGTAATTGTTCTCGATCTGATCACGAATCTTAGCGATATCATCCTCAGAAAGATCCTTAACACGAGTGTCAGGATTGATCTGGGTATCCGCAAGAATACGGTCAGAACTTGTCTTACCAATGCCATAAATGTACGTAAGAGCGATTTCTACTCTTTTGTCATTTGGCAGATCTACACCGGCAATACGAGCCATTCTGTGTACCTCCATGAATGAATCATTTAATGTTTTGTTTCGTATATATAAAACATGCTGATGCTAAGATCCTCGTATTAGGAGGCAGCCGCCTTGGCATATGGTGCATGTAATATCCTAACTAAACTTTTGACTGTCCTGTTTTCGCAGACAATGACGAGGCCTGCAAACAGAAGATTAACCCTGCTTCTGCTTGTGCTTAGGATCGGAGCAGATGATCATCACGCGTCCGTTGCGACGAATGACTTTGCACTTCTCGCACATGGGTTTAACTGATGGTCTAACTTTCATGACGCAAACCTCCCTGTCTACTAAAAAAACAATACAAAACTAACATACGCTATGCGCGCACGCTAAAATATTATACCAAAAACTCTTGGCGATGCAAGAGGTTTTTTGGATTATTTCAGTGGATTTTTTATCTTTCCTTTTGCGGGAAGAATCTCTTTTCTGACCTGACTCTTATTTCGCGCGCCAGGTGATACGGCCACGGGACAGATCATATGGAGAAAGCTCCATAGTAACACGGTCTCCCGGCAGGATCTTGATATAGTTCTGACGCAGTTTACCGGAAATGTGTGCCAGTACGATATGACCGTTTTCCAGTCTTACCTTAAATGTGGCATTTAGTAACGCATCATCAACGATGCCTTCTACTTCGATTACATCCTCTTTAGACATTCTTTCCCTCCGTTAATGTAATGATTTCTGGTCCGTTTTCTGTAACGATGATCGTATTTTCATAATGTGCCGCGTACTTTCTGTCGCGCGTAATGACCGTCCACTCATCTCCGAGTACGGCGATCTCTCTTCTGCCCATCGAGATCATGGGCTCGATGCAGAAGGCCATGCCCTTCACGATACGCGGTCCGTGTCCGAATCTTCCATAGTTCGGAACATCCGGATCCTCATGAAGCTGATGACCGATGCCGTGACCGGTCAGCTCGCGGATAACTCCGTAGCCGAAGCTCTCGGCATGTGCCTGTACTGCGGAAGAAATATCTCCGATACGGTTCTCTGTAGTAACCTTCTCGAATCCTTTCCAGAAGCATTCCTCCGTGACACGAACAAGCTTCGCTGCTTCCTCCGAGATTTTTCCTACGGCAAAAGTTCTAGCCGCGTCCGCATGCATGCCGTCCAAAGAACAGCACACATCGCAGGTCACGATATCACCCTCTTTGAGAACAATATCTTTTCTCGGGATACCGTGAACGATGACCTCGTTCGGAGATACACAGATCTGTCCCGGGAACGGCGGATCACCGTAATGATATGAAGATGAAATCGCGCCATGCTTGTCGAAGACTCTCTTGGCGATCTCATCAAGTTCCCAGGTGGTAATGCCCGGTTCTACTGCTTTTCCCAGAGTAAGGAGCGCTTCTTCGACGACCTTACCGGCTTCACGCATCTTTGCAAATTCTGCTTCTGTTTTGATCTGAATCATTTATTCAGCCTTTCTAAAGCCCAAGTTGGCCAGTGCTTCGCTCGCCTGAGCGAATGCGAGATCCGGACTCTTTGAATTGTCCGCTGTAATTACAATACCCTTCTTCTCATAGAAATCAATAAGGGGCTTTGTATTCTCTTCATATGTAACCAGTCTCTGCTTAACAGTTTCCGGCTTATCGTCATCACGCTGGATAACTTCTTTACCGCATACATCGCAGACACCCTCGACCTTTGTCGGACGGGATACTACGTTGCAGCTCTCGCCGCATGCTGTGCAGACTCTTCTGTTTACGACACGCTCCATGATAACTTCTGCCGGAACATCTACTTTGATGACAGCATCGATCTTGGAGTTGGACTTAGCGAGCATCTCGTCAAGTTTCTCTGCCTGAGCGATCGTTCTCGGGAATCCGTCGAGAAGGTAGCCGTTCTTGCAGTCGTCCTGGGAAAGACGGTCTTCCACCATGGAGATCGTCACTTCATCCGGAACCAGTGCGCCGGCATCGATGTACTTCTTTGCTTCGATTCCGAGAGGAGTCTGAGCCTTGATGTTGGCACGGAAAATATCTCCTGTGGAGATGTGTGTGATCTTATATTCATTTTTCAGAACTGCAGCCATAGTTCCCTTACCGGAACCCGGTGCACCTAAAAGGATCAATTTCATGATTGTTTCCCTCCTGCTCTTTCATATTATACGCATAAGCAGCCCCGCATGCGAATACATGCGAGGCTGCGTCAGCATTTTATTTTATGGTTTGTGCATTACCGCTTTTGCGCATAACACTTGACCTGCTTTTTGATTACACAAGGAATCCCTTGTAGTTATGAGTAACCATCTGCGATTCGATCTGGTCAACAAGGTCATTTGCAACACCTGTCATGATGAGAACAGATGTACCTGCAAACCATACGCCTTCCATGCCGGTAAGCTTACCGAGCAGTGTCGGAACAAGAACAACGATGCAAAGGAAGCATGCGTCACACCAGTTCAGGCGGTTAGCAACCTTGGCGATAAACTCAGATGTCGGACGACCCGGACGAACACCCGGGATAAATCCGCCGTTCTTCTGCAGATTCTGCGAGATCTCGATCGGGTTGAACTGGATCAGAGAATAGAAGAACACGAATGCAAAGATGCAGATAAAGTATGCAATGTAGTAGAACGGACTTCCACCGAAGTCACGGAACCACTTCACCACGATGTTATTGCTGTTCGGGAAGAAGAACGTAACGATCGTGGAAGGCAGTGCCAGGAAAGACATGGTGAAGATAACAGGCATAACGCTGGACTGGTTAACCTTCAGCGGGATGTATGTGTTCTGTCCACCATATACTTTTCTACCGATAACCTTCTTACTGTACTGAACCGGAATTCTTCTTTCAGCATTCTGTACATATACGCAGAAGATGATCGTTGCAATCGAGATCAGGGAAACGATCACGAAAGCGGAGATACCTACAGCATTACCAAGTGCTGCGTTCTCAAACTTACCAGCGATGTTCAGTGCATCGTAGTAGAGAGTTCTGATCATTTCCGGGATTCTTGTTACGATACCTGCGAAGATGATCAGGGATACACCGTTACCAATACCCTTCTCATTGATGCGCTCACCGAGGAATACAACAAAGCATGTACCTGCAGTAAACGTAAGGATGATCAGAGCAGCAGCCAGTGGCTTCGGGAGCTGATTCGTCATAGCGGATCTTGTTGCATATGTGAAGAAGGAAGCCTGCATTACAGCCAGACCAACCGTCATGTAACGTGTGATCTTCTGAAGTTTTTTCTGTCCCTCTTCTCCCTCTTTGGCCATATTCTCCAAAGCAGGGATAGCAACAGTGAGCAGCTGGATGATGATCGAGGAGTTGATGTATGGTGTGATACCCATAGCGAAGATGGTTGCTGCAAACAGACCACCACCTGAGATAATATCCATCAAGCTACCGATCTGACCCCAGTTCTGAACGATACTGGAAAACTCAGTACGGTTGATACCCGGACACGGGATCAGACCGCCGACCATGTAAAGCCCAAGAATAAACAGAGTAAACAGTAACTTCTTGCGCAGATCCGGCAGACGGAATGCATTAACTAAGGTGTCAAATACGCCCTTCATGTTATACCTCCAGTGCCGAGCCACCAGCCTTTTCGATTTTCTCTTTTGCAGAAGCAGAGAACTTCTTGGCCTTAACAGTCAGCTTCTTTGTCAGTTCACCGTTACCGAGAACCTTAACGCCGTCGTTGACCTTGCCGAGTGTGATGATACCGGCATCTGCGAGGATCGTTGCATCGACCTCAGCACCGTTATCGAACTTCTCCAGATCGGAGACATTGATCTCTACATACTCAGCAGCAAAACGCTTGTTGTTGAAGCCACGCTTCGGCAGACGTCTGTAAAGAGGCATCTGACCACCCTCGAAACCAGGACGGACACCGCCACCGGAACGAGCATTCTGACCCTTGTGTCCTCTACCGGCAGTCTTACCGTTACCGGATCCGGCACCACGGCCCTTACGATATGCTTTCTCGTTTCCGCAGGAAGACATTTCATTAAGTTTCATGTTTCCTATACCTCCATTACACTTCTTCGCAAGTAACAAGATGTGCTACTGTGCGAACCATGCCGCGAATTGCTTCGTTGTCAGCCTTTTCAACAGACTGGCCGATCTTGTGGAGACCGAGAGCCTTAACTGTAGCAGCCTGGTTTTTCTTGGATTTGTTGGTGCTTCTCACCAATGTAATCTTCAAGTTTGCCATGTTAGCACACCTCCATTACCTAATTTCTTCTGTAGACTTTCCGCGCAGGCGAGCAACCTCTTCCAGAGAACGCATGCTCTTCAAGCCTTCCATTGTTGCATTAACAACGTTGTTCGGGTTGTTTGTACCCAGGGACTTTGTACGGATATCCTTGATACCGCAAAGCTCACATACCGCACGGACCGGGCCGCCGGCGATGATACCTGTACCACTTGCAGCCGGCTTCATAACGATCTTACCTGCACCGAAAACACCAAATGCTTCGTGCGGGATCGTGTTGCCGTCCAGCGGAACGGAGATCATGTTCTTCTTGGCATCCTCGATGCCCTTTCTAATAGCGTCCGGGATTTCAGCAGCCTTGCCGAGACCCTTACCTACATGACCATTCTCGTCACCTACGATCACGAGGGCTGCGAAACGGAAATTTCTACCACCCTTAACCGTCTTGGAAACACGTCCGATATGGATGACTTTTTCTTTTAATTCGGTTGAATTTGGTTCAAAACCCATCTTGTTTCCCTCCTGATTAGAATTTCAGACCAGCTTCACGAGCTGCTTCTGCCAAAGCTTCTACACGACCATGGAAGATGTAACCGCCTCTGTCGAACACAACTTCGTTGATGTTCGCAGCCAGAGCGCGCTCTGCAATCTTCTTACCAACTGCAGCAGCACCTTCCTTGTTGCTTCCGTTTTCGATAGAAGCTTTCACTTCTTTATCCAATGTGGAGGCACTTACCAGAGTCTTGCCAGCCTCATCGTCAATGATCTGGGCATAGATGTTTGTGTTACTTCTGAAAACGCACAGACGCGGACGAGCAGCCGTACCGGAGATCTTGTTTCTTACACGGATGTGCTTTCTGCGGCGAATAGCGTTCTTGTCAATTTTATTAATCATGCTTGTTCACCCCTTACTTCTTAGCGCCTGTCTTACCTTCCTTGATGCGGACATACTCACCAACATATCTGATACCCTTGCCCTTATATGCATCCGGAAGTCTGAAGGAACGGATCTTAGCGGCGGTCTCGCCAACTAACTGCTTATCTGCACCCTTAACGATGATCTGGTTCTGTGCCGGTACATCAATAGTGATGCCAGCCGGCTCTTCCATCTCGATCGGGTGGGAGTAACCAAGGTTAAATACAACCTTCTTACCCTGCTTTGCGGCCTTGTAACCAACACCCTGGATCTCGAGTTCCTTCTTGAAACCTTCGGAACAACCGATGACCATGTTGTTGATCAGAGAACGTGTCAAACCATGAAGAGCCTTAACCTGCTTCTCATCGTTCGGTCTCTTAACCGTGATTACATTGTCGTTTACTTCTACGATGATGGACGGATGCACATTCAAAGAAAGTGTCGCGTCCTTGCCTTTTACAGTAATGGTCTGACCATCCTGCTTCACTTCGAGCCCTGCCGGGATCGTGATAGGCATGTTGCCAATTCTAGACATACAATCTTCCTCCTGCTCTTTAGATTGCGGAACCTAAGCGGTTCCATTTCAGAGTTATTAATGGTTTACCATTACCAAACGTAAGCCATAACCTCGCCGCCAACGCCGAGCTTTCTGGCTGCCTTATCAGTCATAACGCCCTTGGATGTAGAGATGATAGCGATACCGAGACCACCGAGAACCTTCGGGAGATTCTCTTTGTCCGCATAAACACGGAGACCCGGCTTGGAAATTCTCTGGATACCGGAAATAACGTGCTTCTTAGCAGCATATTTCAGAGTGATCTTGATCATTCCCTGCTTGTCATCTTCAATCGTCTCGAAAGAAGCGATATAACCTTCGTCTACTAAAATCTGTGCGATAGCCTTCTTCAAGTTGGAAGCAGGAACCATAACTGTCGGATGACCGGCTGTGCCTGCATTACGGATTCTTGTCAGCATATCTGCAATTGCATCTGTAATCTGCATAAATCTTTCCTCCTTATCTTGCTATCGGTTACCAGCTTGCCTTACGAACACCCGGGATCTGGCCCTTGTAAGCCAGGTCACGGAAGCACAGACGGCAGATACCATACTTACGGATATAAGCGTGAGGTCTACCACAGAGCTTGCAACGGTTGTGCTGCTGTACCTTGAACTTCGGAGCACGCTGTGCCTTGAGTTTCATTGAAGTCTTAGCCATATTACTTATATCCTCCTATTACTTTCTGAACGGCATTCCGATACCGGAAAGCAGAGATCTTGCTTCCTCATCTGTCTTAGCCGTTGTTACGATGATGATATCCATACCACGGACCTTATCGATCTTATCGAATTCGATTTCAGGGAACATGAGCTGCTCCTTGATGCCCATTGCGTAGTTACCATGACCATCGAAAGAGTTCGGATTGATACCACGGAAGTCACGAACACGCGGGAGAGAGATGCTGATCAACTTATCGAGGAAGTTGTACATATTCTCGCCACGGAGTGTAACCTTGCAGCCGATCTTCATGCCTTCTCTGAGCTTAAAAGCCGCAACGGACTTTGTAGCAACAGTAGCGATCGGCTTCTGTCCGCAGATGATACCCATGTCACGCATAGCGTTCTCGAGAGCCATCGGGTTATCCTTGACTTCGCCAACACCCATATTCAGAACGATCTTCTCGATCTTCGGGATCTGCATGACAGACTTATACTTGAATTCTTCCTGCAAAGCAGGCGCAACTTCATTTACATACTTGTCCTTAAGTCTAGACATTTAATTACTCCTCCTTTGCCTTCTTGATCTGGTCGATATCAGCACCGCACTTCTTGCATACGCGGAACTTGGAACCATCTTCAGCAACTCTCTTACCAACACGGGTAGCCTTGCCGCACTTCGGGCAAACCAGCATTACGTTGGAAGCATCGATGGATCCTTCCTTCTCGATGATGCCGGCCGGCTTCGTCTGGCTCATAGCCTTCTGATGCTTCTTGACCATGTTTACACCGGAAACGATTACTCTACCGGACTTCGGTTCAGTCTTAAGAACCTGACCCTGGGATCCGGCGTCCTTACCGGAGATAACAACGACTTTATCGTCCTTTTTAACGTGAATCTTGCTAGCCATTCTCTATCCTCCTTACAGAACTTCCGGAGCGAGAGACAGGATCTTCATGTAATCCTTGTCACGGAGCTCTCTTGCGATAGGCCCAAAGATACGGGTTCCACGCGGGTTCTTGTCTTCCTTAATGATAACGGCAGCATTCTCGTCGAACTTGATGTAAGAACCGTCAGCTCTTCGTACGCCCTTCTTGGTACGTACAACAACTGCACGGACAACATCGCCCTTCTTAACCACACCACCAGGAGTAGCAGTCTTAACAGAGCAGACGATGACATCACCGATATTCGCATACTTACGCCAGGAACCGCCAAGCACTTTGATGCAAGCGAGTTCTTTTGCGCCAGTATTATCCGCAGATCTTAATCTGGATTCTACTTGAATCATGTTGATTTCCTCCTTTACGTAATTCCCTTACGTATTACTTCGCCTTCTCAATAATCTCGACCAGTCTCCAACGCTTGTCCTTAGACAGCGGGCGGGTCTCCATTACCTTAACCTTATCGCCGATGCCACACTTGTTCTCTTCGTCATGAGCCTTCAGCTTATAGGTTCTCTTCATGATCTTGCCATAAAGCGGATGCTTTACGTGCTCAACAACCGATACAACGATTGTCTTATCCATCTTGTCGGAACTTACGATACCGACACGTGTCTTTCTGAGGTTACGATCGCTCATTGCACTATCTCCCTTCATTAATTAGCCTTAAGCTCGATCTCACGGAGAATCGTGTTGACACGAGCGATGTCGCGCTTTACAGCACCCAGGCGCTGCGGATTCTCGAGCTGGTTGGTCGCATGCTGGAAACGAAGCTTGAAGAGTTCATCCTTCAATGCAACCAGTTCCTGCTGAAGTTCTTCAGTGGACTTCGAACGCAATTCTTTAGCTGTCATGTCAAGATACCTCCTCTTCCTTCTTGATGAACTTCGTCTTGCAAGGGAGCTTATGTCCGGCAAGACGCATTGCCTCACGAGCTACTTCTTCGGATACACCGGAGATCTCAAAGAGAACTCTGCCCGGCTTAACTACTGCTACCCAGTACTCCGGAGAACCTTTACCGGAACCCATTCGAGCTTCGGCCGGATGCTTTGTGATCGGCTTGTCCGGGAAGATCTTGATCCAGACCTTACCGCCTCTCTTAACGTAACGGTTGATAGCGATACGGGCTGCTTCGATCTGGTTGGAAGCGATCCAGCACGGCTCTGTGGAGTACATACCGTATTCACCGTAAGCAACAAAGTTACCTCTTGTGGCCTTACCTGTGAGACGGCCGCGCTGCTGCTTTCTGTGCTTTACTCTCTTAGGAAGTAACATTACGCTTCGCCTCCTTCCACAACCTTAACAGTCTTCTTAGCTGTCAGGATCTCACCACGATAGATCCATACCTTAACACCGATACGGCCATACTGTGTGTTTGCCTCAGCAAAACCGTAGTCGATATCCGCACGCAGTGTCTGCAGCGGGATAGTACCCTCGTGATATGTCTCGGAACGTGCGATTTCAGCGCCGCCCAGACGACCTGCGCAGCAGGTCTTGATGCCCTTCGCACCGGACTTCATGGTACGGGACATTGCCATCTTCATGGCACGACGGAAAGAAACACGTCTCTCAAGCTGGGATGCGATGGACTCAGCAACGAGCTGAGCGTTTGCATCAACGTTCTTGATCTCACGAACATCTACGAAGAAGTTCTTCTTAAACTTCTTCTGGAGCTTCTTCTTGAAATCCTCGATACCAGCGCCCTGACGGCCGATGATGATACCCGGCTTAGCAGCGTTGATGATGATGGAAGTCTTGTCTGCACCCTTACGCTCGATCTCGATGTTCGAAACGCCTGCAGCGAAGCACTCTTTCTTTACAAAATCACGGATTTGCTTGTCCTCAACGAGGAAATCGCTGAATGTCTTCTTGTCGGCATACCAACGTGTGTCCCACTCTTTGATGACACCGACACGCAATCCATGGGGATTAACCTTCTGGCCCATTCTTTATTCCTCCTTATACTCTTTCTTTGAGAACAACAGTTACGTGACTTGTTCTCTTGTTGATTCTAGATGCAGATCCTCTTGCTCTCGGAATGAAACGCTTCAGGATCGGACCCTGGCTGGAATATGCATCTGCTACATACAGGCTGGATCTGGAAAGACCGTTGTTGTTAACAGCGTTAGCCTCAGCGGACTTAACAGCCTTCTTCAGTACCGGAGATGCTGCCTTCGGTGTGTAGTCCAGGATAGCATATGCCTCGTCGAGATCCTTACCCTTGATCAGGTCAGCAACGACCTTAACCTTACGGGGTGTGATGCGGACATACTTAGCAACTGCCTTACCCTGATCTTTGCCGATACCAAGGAGCTTCTTCTGCTTCTTAGTAAGAACCGGCTTCTTCGCGTTCTTCTTCTGCTGCTTACCGTAAGCTTCGAGGATTTCATCGCGATTCGATTCGATATAGTCTTTAGTCATCTTAACTTTTTCCACTATTTTTTCCTCCCTTCAAAGCTTACCGATTATTTACCACCGGAAGATTTCTCTCCGGCATGGCCTCTGAATGTTCTCGTCGGAGCGAACTCACCCAGCTTATGGCCGATCATTTCCTCGACTACATAAACCGGAACATGTCTTCTGCCGTCATAAACAGCGATCGTGTGTCCGACCATTTCCGGATAGATCGTCGAAGCGCGAGACCAAGTCTGTACAACCTTTTTCTCATTCGCTGCGTTCATCGCATTGATTTTCTTCATCAGGGCATCTTGTACAAAATAACCCTTTTTGGTTGATCTACTCATTTTGGTTCCTCCCTTCGCTTACTTTCTACCCTTAACAATGTACTTGTTAGACTGCTTCTTCTTGTTTCTGGTCTTCTTACCAAGTGTCGGAACACCCCAAGGTGTAACAGGACCCGGAAGACCGATCGGAGACTTACCTTCACCACCACCGTGCGGGTGATCGTTCGGGTTCATAACGACACCACGGACTGCAGGTCTTACGCCCATGTGACGATGACGTCCTGCCTTACCGATGGATACGTTCTCATGCTCGTTGTTACCAACAACACCGACGGTTGCACGGCACTTAACAGAAACCATACGAACCTCGCCGGACGGGAGACGGATCTGAGCGAACTCGCCTTCCTTAGCCATCAGCTGAGCGCCTGCACCAGCGGTACGAACCATCTGTGCGCCCTTGCCCGGCTTCATCTCGATATTGTGGATCATAGTACCAACCGGGATGTTTACGATCGGGAGAGCGTTACCTGTTACGATATCAGCCTCTGCACCGGAAACAACCTTGTCACCTACGTTCAGGCCCTGCGGAGCCAGGATGTAGGACTTCGCACCATCTGCATACTGCAGAAGAGCGATAAATGCTGTACGGTTCGGATCGTACTCAAGTGCAACTACTGTTGCCGGGATACCATCTTTTGTTCTCTTCCAGTCAATGACACGGATCTTACGACGGTTGCCGCCACCGATGTGACGAACTGTGATGCGACCGTAAGAGTTGCGTCCGCCTGAATTACTGCCGGAGACCAACAGACTCTTCTCGGGCTTCTTCTTCGTCAGGGAAGAATAGTCCGCAACAGTCATGTTACGTCTTGCAGGAGAAGTTGGATTAAAAGTCTTTACTGCCATTCTCTCTTCACTCCTTTTCCATCAGGCTCACTGGCCGATTCCAAATTCTTCAATAGCTGTCTTATACTTCTTATCGGACTTAGCAGTCTTGCCGCCCTTACCAAGATAAGACACGTCCTTAGCTTCCATATCGATTGTTACAACAGCCTTCTTGAAAGAAGCGGTTGTACCCTCAACATAGCGCTGTCTCTTCTTCTTTCCATCGTAGTTAACTGTGTTGACAGAAACTACCTTGACTTCGAACAGCTGCTCAACAGCCTTTCTAACGTCTGTCTTTGTTGCATCCTTTGCAACCTGGAAAGTATATTTGCCGAGTGCTGCATCATAAGAGCTCTTCTCTGTGATGATCGGCTTAATGATGATGTCCTGCGGTGCCTTGCTCATACATACACCTCCATGATCTTCTCTGCAGCTTCCTTAGTCATGATAAAGGAATCATACTTAAGGATGTCGAATACGTTGATCGTATTGACGAAAGCTGTCTTAACTGTCGGAAGATTTCTAGAAGCCTTCTCAACGTTCTCATTCTTACCGCCGAGTACGACGAGAGCAGAATCAGCAACCTTGATTGCCTTCATGAACTCAACCATGTTCTTGGTCTTCATTGTGTCGAAGTCGAGTGCATCTACAACAACGATCTTGCTGTCAGCCATCTTGGAAGAGAAAGCAGACTTCATAGCCAGACGTCTGATCTTCTTCGGAACAGTGTAGCTGTAAGATCTCGGCTTAGGCCCAAAGATGATGCCGCCGCCAACATACTGAGCAGAACGTGTAGAACCGTGACGAGCACGACCTGTACCCTTCTGACGATACGGACGCTTACCGCCGCCACGAACTTCGCTTCTTGTTTTTGTGGAATGTGTGCCCTGACGACGGTTTGCGAGAATGTTCAGAACAACTGTGCGCATAGCAGCAGCGTTCGGCTCAATACCGAAGATATCGTCAGAAAGATCCATCGATCCGACAACGGCTCCACTAAGATTCAAAATATCAATTTTAGCCATTTCTTAGTTCCTCCTTGTCGTCGAATTACTTAGCCTTTACGGACGATGTGATTGTAACAATACCGCCCTTAGGACCCGGAACCGCGCCCTTAAGAACGAGGATTCCTCTCTCGCCGTCAACACTGACGACCGTCAGATTCTGTACTGTGCAGTTAACTGCGCCCATGTGACCAGGCATCTTCTTACCCGGGAGAACACGAGCCGGTGTGGAGTTAGCACCCATGGAACCAACACGTCTGTGGTACATGGAACCGTGTCCGTCCGGACCACCCTTCTGACCATGACGCTTGATGTTACCCTGGTAACCCTTACCCTTGGATACACCGGATACATCTACATGATCGCCAACAGCGAGCATATCGGAGACCTTGATCTCCTGTCCGAGTGTGTAATCCTCTTCTGTCTTAAACTCACGGATAGTACGCTTAACGCTTACCTCAGCCTTTGCGAACTGTCCCTTGTCCGGCTTGTTTACAAGCTTCTCGCGAATGTCGCCTGTTGCGACCTTCACAGCCTTGTAGCCGTCTTTTTCTACCGTCTTATTCTGAATAACAAACATAGGATTGCATTCAATAACGGTTGCCGGTACTGCCAGACCGCTCTCATCGAAGAGCTGTGTCATTCCGGCTTTTTTGCCAAGTACGAACTTTGTCATTTCTTTCTTCCTCCTGTTTAGGTTATTGGTTCGCGTTTTGTTTTAGTCCGCGAACATGACCTCCGCATATCCTGCCGCTTGGACGACCGGCAGAACGCGGAAAAAGCCATTAGGCCTTGAGCTCAATGCTCACACCTGCTGGCATGTCAAGCTTTGTCAGTGCGTCGATCGTCTTCTGGTTCGGTGCGAAGATGTCGATAAGACGCTTATGTGTACGGAGCTCAAACTGCTCACGGGAATCCTTATACTTATGAGGAGAACGCAGGATCGTTGTGATCTCTTTCTCTGTCGGGAGCGGGATCGGGCCGGAGAAGCTTGCGCCTGTTCTGGTGACCGTCTCGACGATACGTGCTGCGCTCTGGTCAAGGAGCTCGTGATCGTAAGCTTTGAGCTTGATTCTGATCTTCTGGTTTGCTGCCATTTTGTGTTCCTCCAAATTCTTTGCTGTTGTTTTTTTCTTCACCCTATCCAGCGTTTCTTCTGATCCCATCATAAAACCCAGGAGACCAGTTACCGCCTCATGCGGCACTTTGGGCCTGGGCATGTGTTCTTCAAAACACACGCTGTACGTCCGGGTTCCTCGCCGAAGATCTATGCCTTCGACTGCTCCGCCTAAGTTACCCGCTCTCTAAAGCACAGCCCGCTTTATCCTGCGGCAATCTCAAGCATCAACGCTACGCGCATAAAGTCGCGCACGAAGAATTATACAGCGCATATCAAGTGATTGCAAGCACTATTTTCAAAAAATGTGAATTTTTTACTGTAAAAAGGACTTTTCCGAGGATGCGCGCCTGAAAACAGGCATATTTACGGCATTTCGGAAGTTGCCCTTTTCTTATTCCTCCAGCATGCCACGGACATCTTCCTGGGAAAAATGATATCTCTGATCACAGAAGTGACATTCCAGGTCAATTCCTTTAGGATCCTGTGAGAGTTCCGTGAGATCTTTCTTACCGATCGCCATGAGGTTTCTCTCCATTCTGTCTCTGGAGCAGTTGCACTTATAAGCGACTTTTCTTCCTTCCAGGAAGCAGATGTCCTTATCGCCGAGGAACATATCCAGGATCTTTTCCGGGTTCATGCCTTCCTGAAGAAGGAAGGATACCTCCGGGAAACCTCCGCTTACACGATCCTCGAGATATGAGATCGTTTCTTCGTCCGCACCCGGAAGAAGCTGTACCATGAAGCCTCCGGCACAGGTGACGCCGTTGGTGTCGAGGCCTACGCCGAGAGATACGATGGAAGGTGTCTGCTCCGAGGATGCAAAATAATATGTGAAGTCTTCCGCGATCTCGCCGGAAACCAGCTCGACCTGACCGACATAGGGTTCTTTCAGACCGAAGTCCTTAACGACAGTAAGTTTTCCGGATCCGACCGCTGCTCCGACGTCCAGTTTTCCCGGGCGGTGATAGGTCGTCTCCACGACAGGTTCCAGACAGTAACCTCGAACGTTTCCATGGGAATCGGCCACCGCCGTCATGCCCTGCAGCGGACCGTCCGAACGGATATTGGCCGTGATCGTGTCGCCCTCACCCTTCAGGGTGTCCGCGACGAAAAGTGTTCCGGTGAGGAATCTTCCCAGTGCCGCCGTCGCGACAGGGGATGTCTTATGGATACGGAGAGCTTCTTTGACGAGTTCTGTAGAGCGGATCGCAAGCGCTCTGACCTTGCCGGAAAGCGCAGTTGCCGTCACGATATAATCCGATCCGTCTGTCGGGGATCCCGGTGCTAAATAGAAATCGTCCATCTCTTATCTCCGTTTCTTCGTTCCTTTATCAGTAGAAGATAATACATCAGAGTGGTCTTCTTAAGCAATAGAAGATCCTCTCATCTTTCTCATTCGGCTTCCTTTTCTTCAGTTCTCCGAATATGCCTGCGACTTCGAGGCCGTACTTTTCCGCCAAAGATCGGATCTTCTCATCCGTATAATACCGCTCGACGATTTCCTCATCGCAGCGGGAATATGTTTCTCCATCCTCAGTGCCGAACATCGTGAGGGATGCCGTGTTGATACAGGATGCTTCGTCATAGTCGTTTTCCCAGAGTACGGCGAAATCATCATCGATCGAATAGAAGAAGTTTCCGGCAAGAGTTTCCTTAAAGTGCTTCCCGGAAGCCACATCGAAGATAAAGAGCCCGCCCGGATTCAGGAAGTTGCCGAAGGACTTAAAGAGACGGTCCAGTGCTTTTGGATCGGAAATATGATTCACAGTATCCAGAAGCGAGACGAAAATATCGGCCGATCCGAAGAGATCGAGCTTCGTCATGTCCTGACAGAGCCACAGAATCTTCGTATCCTTCCCTGCGCGGGATCTCGCCTGATCAAGCATCGCCGGAGAATTATCGACACCGATCGTGTCGTAGCCTCTTTTGGAAAGCTCGCAGGTCACAAGTCCCGTGCCACAGCCGAGATCACAGAGAAGGAGCTTCCCGTTCTCTCCATCGCCCGGAGCTTTTATATAGCGTTTCGCGATAAAGTCGACGAAATCCGCCCACTGCTTCGGATTGAGATCCTGCTGGAAACAATCGTAGTATCCTGCTAGAAAATCATATGCTGACATATATTATCCTTTTATATAAGGAACCGGGTCAACCTTCGTACCGTTGACACGGACTTCGAAGTGCAGGTGCGGTCCTGTGGATGTTCCCGTGCTTCCGCACTCGGCGATCGTTTGGCCGGCCTGGACCTTGTCGCCAACATGCACATATACATCACGGCAGTGTGCGTAGGTCGTGCAGATACCGTTTCCATGATCGATGACACAATAGTTGCCGTAGTTGACCGATCCGGTGTTCTGGCCCTCAACAGGCTCTTCGACCTTGATGACCGTGCCGTCTGCAGCCGTTACGATCGGATTGCCGTATGATCCGCCGAGGTCAACGCCCCAGTGCATCTTGTTGTAGTGATAGACCGGATGGTAGCGCATACCGAATCCGGAATATACGGTATAGTCTCCCGGGTAAGGCCATGTCATCTTCATGAGCGGTTTTTCGGACCCGGAATTTCCGCCGCCATTATTGTTGTTGCCGGTATTTCCGCTATTGCCGCTATTGCCGCCGTTTCCGCTGTTACCGCCATTACCGTTATTGCTCGGTTTCGGAGTCGGAGTAGGAGTCTTCGTGGCCTGTGCTCTCTTGGCCGCAGCCGTCGCGGTCAGTGCTGCCTGTCGGCGCTCTTCTTCCTCTTTCTGTTTCTGAAGTTCACGGATCTCGTCATCCAGACGGTCTGCTTCCTCCTGGAAAGCATCCTCCTTCTGCTGCCAGCGGGAAAGCTCGCTGTTTTTTTCTTCCAGAGCGGCTTCCGTCACGCCGATCCTTGAGCGGAGTTCCTCGAGCTGAGCCGACTTTTCCTCGGCGATACGCTGCATATCCTCTGCTTCCTGAAGTGCGTAGGTGTTCTTCAGTTCCGCATCGTCCATCGCGATCTGGAGCTGGTCGATCATCTGAAGATCAGCATCACCGATCAGGGAGATCAGCTCAAGGTTCGTAAAGAAGCCCGCGATGCTGTCGGATTCCAGAAGGATCTCCAGCGTGGACTTATTCTCATAGGCGAACATGATGCTGATTCTTTCAGAATACTGTTTTCTCTTATTCAGGAGATTTTCCTGGGACTGGATATACTCATCGAGCGCCTCCTGCTTGGCGATCAGGGCAGCCGCGTATTCTTCGGAGATCTCCTGATACTGGGCCATCTGCTCATCCGACAGGCCCTTGAGTTCCTCCAGTTCACCGGAGAGCTGACTCTTCTCCTGCTTCAGTTCCCAGACCTGATTGCTGGCGTTCTCCGCCTTTCTTTTCGCTTCATCACGCTGCTTCTTCGCTTCGTCGATATCCGCCTGGGAAGGCGTATAAGCAAGGAAGTCCCTGTTTACTGCCTTGACCGGTTTTCTTGCCAGAAAAGCACCGGCAGTGAAAATGATCGATGCACATAGCATGATGGCGATCTGATTGATTAATCTTCTTCTACGGATCATGGAATCACCTCCATTAGACCTTGACGTATTTTCTTACGGCAATGCCGGAGCCGACAGCACCGATGATCATGCCGCTGCAAAGGCAGAGGATCAGTACGGACAGCGAGAGGTTTCTCATCGGAAGCAGTGCATAGATGCTGGAAGGATCTACAGATTTCATCGCGCGGTCGTAGATCGCACCATACGCAAAATAGGTAATTCCCCATGCGCAGAGTGCACTGACCAGACCGACCAGTGCGCCTTCCACGATATACGGGAAACGGATATACCTGTTGGTTGCACCGACAAACTTCATGATGGCGATCTCCGTCGCTCTCGAATATACCGAGATACGAACCATGTTGGAGATGATAAACAATGAGATCAGGAAAAGCACGGTAAAGGCAATGACGGTCGCAATATTCACGGTCTTCGTCGCCTTCGTCAGGAATTTCATGACGTTACTTTCCTGCATGACCTTCTCGATTCCCGGGATCGCGCGGATATGCATGACTACGTCATCTGCATACGACGGATCGGTCAGCTGGACCGTGACCGTGTACGGAAGATAGGTGTTGTAGTCAAAATCATCCAGGATCGAGGCACTGTCGCCGAGTTCTTTTCTAAACCGGGTATAGTTCTCTTCCGGAGAAAGACCCTTGAAACCCTTGATCTTTTCCGGCTTGTTCTCGTTAAGATAATCCACCAGCATATTCATCTGGTCCTGAGTACATCCCAGCTTCATATAGACTTCGATCGGCGGCTGCTGCCCGACCTTCTTCATGATATAGCGGGCATTTGCCGAGAAGATAAAGAATACGGACATCAGAAGGAGCATCAGAAGGATCGTCGAGATCGAGGCGATCGTTACCAGCGGATGGCGTACGATACCCTGAATACCTTCCTTCAGAGAATTCCAAAAAGCTCGAAAACTCATTTGTCATCCCCCTTACTGTCCGAAGGAATATCAGGATCATCGAAATCTTCTTCGACTCTCTTCTCTTTCTTCTCTTTCGGTTTCTTTTCTTCTTTTTTCTCTTTCAGATCCTTCTCGGGTTTATCCTCTTTCAGAGGCTTATCCTCCTTGATCTCTTTTGCCGCAGGCTTATCCTCCACGACAGTGATGATCGGCTCCGCCTTCGTCTCGGGAGCTTTTGGAGCAGGATCTTCTTCTTTCTCCGGATCTTTCGGAAGATCTTCGATCACGTTGGCTTCCGGTTCTTTATCCGAAGTCTCTTCTTTCTCATCGTCCGGGAATTCCGGGAGAGGCTCTTCCTTCTTTTCCGGATCTTCCGACGGGAATTCCGGGAGAGGCTCTGTTTTCTCCTCGCCCTGAAGCTCGGAAAGCGAATATACTTCCGGCACGAACTCATCGATCATGGATTTCGGAAGAGCCAATTTATCTTCGGCCGTGTAACCGGAACCGAACTCATCTCGTACGATCAGTCCTTCATCGACCTCGATAACACGCTTCTTCATGCGGTCAACGAGGTTACTGTCATGGGTGCAGACGATAACCGTGGTACCCTGACGGTTGATCTCTTCGAGGAGCGCCATAATAGACTCCGATGTCTCCGGGTCGAGGTTACCGGTCGGCTCATCTGCCACGATCAGCTTCGGATTATTCAGCATCGCTCTTGCGATCGCGACACGCTGCTGCTCACCACCGGAAAGCTCCAGCGGCATCGAGTTCGCCTTATCGCGGAGGCCGACCGCGCCAAGCACGATGTCGACCATCTGATGGAGTTTTTTGCTCGGGACGCCGATGATCTCACCGGCAAATGCAATATTCTCTTCGACTGTTTTGGTCTCGATCAGTCGGAAATCCTGATAGATGATTCCAATCTGTCTTCTAAGGATCGGCACTAGTGCTCTCGACATCTTGGAGATGCAGAACTTATCGATGATGACCAGGCCTTCCGTCGGCTTCTCTTCACGGGTAATGCACTTCATTAATGTGGATTTACCGGAACCGCTCTTACCGATGACGAATACAAACTCTCCGTCGCGGATGACAAACGTCACTCCTTTGAGTGCATCCGTGCCGGTCTTGTATGTCTTATGTACATTTTCAAAACGTATCAAAGTATCTCGTTCCTATCGTTTACCAGTTGATATTCCCGCTGGTTCCGGATCTCTCCTGTTTTTCAAGATACGTACGTACCATCGCTGCCAGTTTGAAAAGCACTGCGTCGTCAAACGAACGCAGGTCAAGGCCGGTGATCTTCTGTACCTTATCCAGACGGTAAACCAGTGTATTTCTATGTACGAAGAGTTTTCTCGAGGTCTCACTTCCGTTGAGGTTGTTCTCGAAGAAGCTCTGGATCGTTACCAATGTATCCGAATCGAGGGATTCATACGCACCCTGCGGGAAAACCTCGTTCAGGAACATGTTACAGAGCGTCGGCGGGAGCTGATAGATCAGACGGCCGAGGCCCAGTTTGTCATATCTCATGATGAACTGCTCGCTCTCAAAGATGGATCCCACACGGAGCGCCAGTGTCGCTTCACGATAGGACTTTGCGATATCTCTGAGTGTCGGTGCCGGCATACCGATACCAACATGGGCACGGATCATGGATTCCGCATTGAGATTATCCAGGATCGTTCTGCTTACTTCTGTCAGGTATGTATCGAAGTTCTCTCCGAGATCCATGACCAGGACGATCGTCTCTTCATCCATGGCTACGACCATCTGGGTCTTCGTATCCGGGAACAGGTTCTGCAGGATCTCGAGGCACTCGACTCCGTCATTCTTACTTACGCGAACGATAAATACGATACGGCGGGTTGCGAACGGGATCTTATACTCTCTTGCCTTCAGCGGGATATCACCGGGCAGTTCGTTTTCCAAAAGGATATTCTTAATAAATGTTTCGCGCTCGACATCCGTATTTCTCTCACGCATGGCCGCCTTGATCCACTGGGTGACCAGCTCGAGGTATGTCTTCGCGGTCGGATCTACGCCGCTGATAAAAGCGATGTACTGCGTCGAATCTCCGATAACGATCTTCATGTAGGTTTTACCGGCGGTATTGGAGAACAGTTCATCCGAGAGAAGAACAGCTCTTGCGCTGGAGTCTTCGATGCCCTCCCAGGCAGGATCGGTGCAGGCTACTACCATACCCGATGTATCCATGACACCAACAGTCAAATCAAGGATCTTCTTCGCCTCGCGCATACATTTCTTTAATTCTTCCATACGCTTCACCTTATCTCTTTCGTAGTCTTTGCGGTAACGGACATAGATGTCCTATAGAAGTCGCTATCTTATTTATCTTAAACTTTTCACGAAAATCTTGCAACATTCGCGATCTTTTTTGTATTTAGGGACAAAAAAAGAACTGTCCCGTTTCCGGGACAGTTCTCCATTTATTTTCACTTACTTGTTTCCGATTAGGAAATAATGCTCTGCTCAGTATCCTTATCGAAGAGGTGTACACGGTTAGCATCAACAGCGATGTCAACAACTTCACCTACACGGGACTCGGATGTGGTCGGGTCTACTCTTGCTGTCAGCGGGAGAGAACCGTTAACTGTTACGTACAGGTATGTCTCAGCACCGAGCATCTCGACAACGTCGACGTCTGCAGAGAATGCAGATTCCGGATGCATGGATACGTAAGTACCGTCATCGGTGAGAGCCTCAGGACGAATACCGAAGATAACTTCTGTTCCGTCACGCTCGATAACTTCCGGTACACAGTAACGCTCTGCGAGCTTGATGGAAGTATTCTCGAATGCAACATAAACATCGTCGCCTTCTACCTGGATCATAGCGTTGATGAAGTTCATCGGAGGCATTCCGATAAATCCTGCTACGAATGTGTTTACCGGGTTGTCGTAGAGCTCCGTCGGGGAGTCAACCTGCTGGATGAAGCCATCCTTCATAACTACGATACGGGTACCCATCGTCATAGCCTCTGTCTGGTCGTGAGTAACGTAGATGATGGTTGTCTGCAGTCTCTGGTGGAGCTTTGTGATCTCAACACGCATCTGAACACGGAGCTTAGCGTCGAGGTTGGACAGCGGCTCGTCCATGAGGAAGACCTTCGGGTCACGAACGATAGCACGGCCGAGAGCAACACGCTGACGCTGACCACCGGAGAGAGCCTTCGGCTTTCTGTCGAGGAGGTGCTCGATCTCGAGGATCTTAGCAGCTTCCTGAACGCGGCGCTTGATCTCATCACGAGCTACCTTACGGAGCTTAAGACCGAATGCCATGTTATCGAATACTGTCATGTGCGGATAGAGAGCGTAGTTCTGGAAAACCATCGCGATATCACGATCCTTCGGGAGTACGTCGTTGATCAGACGATCTTCGATGTAGATCTCACCCTCGGAGATATCTTCGAGACCAGCGATCATACGCAGGGTGGTGGACTTACCGCAACCGGAAGGTCCTACCAGGATGATAAATTCCTTATCGGAAATCTCAAGGTTGAAGTCAGAAACAGCTACAACGCCGCCTTCATACTTCTTGTAAACATGCTGAAGTGATAAACTTGCCATTTGTTACCTCCAAATTGTGACCGATTTTTCGGGCACTTTTTCTTTATGGAATTACTATATCACGCCCCAACATGAGTGACCACTCGTAAAAATCCCCAAAAATACGAAGCCTTTTTTGACAACCCACAACAACGATTGTAGCAACTTGACAACTACAGCCATTCCAGCCTTGTGCAGAATGTACAATTTTCCTGATTTTTACCTGTTTGTCTTGCTTTATGCAATTTTATTCAGTATTCTGTATAAATATTAACGCTGGCAGGAGTTATATATGGAAAAGGATAAAACATTACCTTCTGTAGGAAATGATATGCAGACATGGATCAACAAGGCAGCAACTCTGATCGAGGCGCTTCCGTATATCCAGAGCCTGGCAGG
Organism: Clostridiales bacterium; assembly: GCA_017519205.1. Taxonomy (GTDB): domain Bacteria; phylum Bacillota; class Clostridia; order Saccharofermentanales; family Saccharofermentanaceae; genus Scatonaster. The sequence goes on from JAFWSW010000130.1 coordinate 34,106, forward strand.
AAAGACCGTCGTCATCAAGTACGGCGGCAATGCCATGATCAACGACGAGCTGAAATCCTCCGTCATGGATGATATCGCTCTTCTGAAATCCGTAGGCATCAACCCGGTACTCGTCCACGGCGGCGGACCGGATATCAGCAACATGCTGAAGACCCTGAACGTAGAATCCCGTTTCGAGAACGGCCTGCGTGTCACTGATGCAAAAGTCATGAGCGTTGCGCAGATGGTCCTCGTCGGCAAGACCAATAAAGAGATCGTCTCCTATCTCGGACAGAAAGGCGTGAAAGCTATCGGTATCAGCGGTATCGATGGTCACCTGATCGAGTGCGAGAAACTCACTGAGGATGCTAACGGCAATCCGATCGATGTAGGATTCGTAGGTAAAATAAAGAATATTAATACTAAAGTAATCTCCACACTGGCCAGTGATGAATATATCCCGGTCGTTGCACCGATCGGTGTCGGTTCCGATGGAGAAAGCTACAATATCAACGCAGATACTGTTGCTGCTGAGATCGCCGTGGCACTCAAGGCAGAGAAGCTCATGACCCTTACGGATGTTGAGGGTGTTAAGGGCGTCATGCCGGATGGCACCGAGCAGGTCTTCCCTGTTCTCACGGAGTCTGATATCCACGAGATGATCGAGTCCGGCGTGATCACCGGCGGTATGATCCCGAAGGTCAACGGCTGCCTCGATACGATCCGACGCGGCGTCGGCCGTGCACATATTATCGACGGGCGTATCCCTCACAGTATCCTCCTCGAGATCTTCACCGGAAAAGGTATCGGTACGATGATCGTCCAGGAAAAGAAGCCCTATTTCGAGGGAGAAAAGATCTGATTCAACTAAACGCCGGTCCGGCTGATGTTTCCAACATGCCGGTCCCCGGCAGAATAATTATCAATGAGGATATATATTATGGAAAAGATAAAAGATGAAACATTATCCCAGATCATAAAGTACGATGAAGAATACTATATGCCGGTTTTCGGTAAACGTGTTCCTCTCGTGGCCGACCATGGCAAGGGCGTCTACCTCTACGGAACCGACGGAAAGCAGTACATGGATATGATCGGCGGTATCGCCGTTAACGTCCTCGGACACAGTAATCCCGCACTCGTAAAGGCGGTTTCTACGCAGGCAAAGAAGGTCATCCACTGCTGCAACTATTACTACAATGAACCCCAGACACTTCTGGCCAAGAAGCTCGTCGAGATGAGCTTCGCCGATAAGGTATTTTTCGCCAACTCCGGTGCGGAAGCCAACGAAGGTGCCATCAAGCTCGCTCGCGGGTACTGGTACAAGAAGGGCACCCCGAAGCCGAAGATCATCACGGCAAAGATGTCCTTCCACGGACGTACCATGGCAACCATTGCCGCTACCGGTCAGGAGAAGTTCTCTATCCCCTTCGGACCGAATGTCCCGGGCTTCGAATATGTCCCGTTCAATGATATCGAGGCCATTAAGAAGGCCGCTGACAAGGATACCGGCGCCATCATGCTCGAACTCATCCAGGGCGAGAGCGGCGTACACCCGGCAGATGCCGCTTATGTAAAAGCAGTCAGAAAGTTCTGTAATGACAACAAGATCCTTCTGATCATCGACGAGGTTCAGACCGGTGTCGGACATACCGGAACCTTCTTCGCATACGAGCAGTATGGCATCAAGCCGGATATCCTTACTTTGGCAAAAGGACTCGCAGGCGGCGTTCCTGTAGGTGCGGTTCTTGCCAGCAAGAAGGCATCCACAGGATTTGCTCCGGGTGACCACGGCTCGACCTTCGGCGGTAACCCGCTGGCCTGCGCAGCCGGACTTGCTGTGATCAATGAGATCGAAACAAAGGAATTACTGAAAAACGTCACCGAGACAGGTGCTTTTATCACGGAAAAACTGGAGAAGGTCGCAAAGTCGACCAAGAAGATCTCGGAAGTACGTGGAAAAGGCTTACTGATCGGCATCGAGCTCGCATTCGACTCAGCCGCCGATATTAAGATGAAGCTCTTTGAGAAAGGCTTCCTCGTAAGTGCCATTGGAGCCAACGTGATCCGTATCGCACCTCCGCTGATCCTGAATAAAACACAGGCCACAAAATTCGTAACTGCACTTAAGAACGTACTTACCGGAAAGGAGTAAACACATATGAAACACTACATTGATTTTCACGAAGACGTAACCATCCCGGAGCTCGACGCACTCCTTGAGACCGCGATCGATCTGAAGGCAAAGACAAAAGCGGGCATCCCGCATCCGATCCTTGCCGGCAAGACTCTCGGTATGATCTTTACCAAATCTTCTACGAGAACACGTGTCTCCTTCGAAGTCGGTATGTACCAGCTCGGTGGTCACGCGCTCTTCCTTTCCGGCGACGACATCCAGATCGGACGCGGCGAAACTATCTATGACACAGCCAATGTTCTGTCCCGCATGGTCGACGGTATCATGATCAGAACATTCTCCCACCAGGATATCGTAGATCTGGCCAAGTACGGCTCGGTTCCGGTCATCAACGGTCTTTCCGATGACCAGCACCCGACACAGGTCCTTGCTGACCTTCTTACCATCAAGGAGCATAAAGGCGATCTGAAGGGCTTAAAGCTCGCTTATGTCGGCGACGGAAACAACATGGCCAACTCCCTGCTGCACGCCTGCGCCAAGGCCGGCATGGACATCTCCGTTGCTTCCCCGAAGGCATACACCTGCCCGGAGAAATATGTGCTTCAGGCACAGGAAGACGCCAAGATCACAGGTTCCAAGATCGTTATGACCGAGGATCCGTATGAAGCATGTAAGGACGCGGATGTCATCTATGCAGATACATGGGCCAGCATGGGACAGGAAGCCGAGAAGGCCGAGAGAGTCAAGGTCTTCAAGGATTATCAGGTCAATGCCGATCTGTTCTCTGTAGCAGACAAAGATGCTATCTTCCTGCACTGCCTGCCGGCATATCGCGGTTATGAGGTCACCGAAGACATCATCGACGGACCGCGTTCCTTCGTATTCGATGAGGCCGAGAACAGACTGCATGCCCACAAGGCGATCCTCGTACACCTCATGAGTGACAAGCATGCCTGATATCTACGTCAGAAAAGCAAGGCTGACCGAAGCACCCGTCATACTCAAGCTGGTACATGAGTCCATGTCCTCGTACTGCAGGGATTCCGGCATCCCGGATTCCTACATCGAGGCAACGTCCGAAGATCTGGAAACGATCGAGAATGCGATCTCCTCCGGGGTAGTCTTCGTTGCGCTCAGCGAAAACGACGAGATCCTCGGCACCTGCCGCCTGTATATCCGTCCGAGAAGAGATCTGGACAAGGAGATCAAAAGCGTAGTCTCCGGGGTATCCACACGTATCGCGTATTTTGCACGATTCGCCGTATGGGATACCTGGCGAAGCCAGGGCATCGGCAACTATCTTCTCTCTTACTGCGAGAAGGTGGCCGCAGCCTCCAAGTGTTCGCACATGCTGCTTCATACATCACTCACCAATCCCGGCATGGTGGACTACTATCAGACCAGAGGTTTTTCCCTTCTTTCTTCCGATGACCGCCGTGGTTATCAGCGAGGTCTTTTCGGAAAAGCACTTCCTTCCTGACCGGGATCGAATCGACACATTTTGTATCCTAAATCTGCATTTTCAGCCGAAGATGCAGATTTTTTTAAATTTTTTGTTCAATCGTTTATAGTTATCTCTTATTTTCTTTACACTCCGCCTGTTTTCGTAATTGTTTGGTTATTATTTTCGACTACAATAAATTAAAATTTTTTTAGAAACGGAGGCGATCAGTTATGAAAAAGATTCGCGAGTACAGAATGAAAGCTAACCTGAGCCAGGGTATGTTGGCTGAGAAATTGAATGTGAAGCAGCCCTCTGTCTCACAGTGGGAGCGCGGGACATCTTATCCCTCAGCAGAAACAGCAAAGAAGCTGTCGAAGATACTCGATATGCCTCTCGGACTGGTTTTTGATGAAAAAGCACATGAGGATACGTATGATCTTCCTGTCTATTCAAGAATCAGAGCAGATGGGGAATGGGAGATCTGCACCAAGCCGGGATGTTCTCTGCGGGTATCCGATGATGACCTTAAGATGCTGATCCCCTGCGCCGAGCTCTCCGATCATGGTCTCACTCCAGAGAGAAAAGGCGTGGTCGATCAGGAAAGATTCTTCGGATACTACTGTGAATCGGGAAACCAGCCTTCTCCGATTGCTCCGAACTCTGTCAATCTGATCTATCGGACAGACACACCGATCACAAATGCGATCCATCTGGTCTGCCTGGAAGGAAAAGACGGATGCCTGGTACGATTGATCCAAAACGAGCGTGGAGTGCTCGTGGTACTGGGAAACACATCCGGGAAATGCCGGTACTTCCAGATCCACGACCTCAAGAACGGATCTCTTGTGATCCTCGGGATCGTTGTGGAAAACAGGAAACGGTTCTTCTTCTGAGGCGTATCAGGTCGTAAGTGCCCGCCGGGCCCACCAGCCCTGTGCGATCAGTCGGGAATACTCCGGGCTTCCCATCAGGCGGTCGATCGTTTCCTCATCCTTAAAAATCCCGAACACTGCGCTTCCGGATCCGCTCATGGCAGAGAAAACGGCACCGCCCCGGGAAAGAAGATCCAGTCCGTCCTGGATCTCGGGAACACTTTGAATCGCCGGATTCTGAAGATCATTTGACCAGGCGCTGCATGCTTCTATAAGACGATCTTCCGGATCGGAAGGAGCATTCAGGCCTCTGATCAGGATCCTCTTCTCTGCATCGGAAATACCCTCTCCGTTCATAGCATCAAAAGCTTTGTAGCAGGCCGGAGTGGAAACTCCTCTTTGCGGCTTCATAAGAAGCATCGGAAGTCCGGACAGGTCAGGCATCGGTACCATGATCTCACCGATCCCCGAGCAGAGGACGGTTCCTCCGCAAAGGAAGAAAGGAACATCTGCGCCGATCGACACGGCAATATCTGCCAGTTCATCTTTCGACACTCTCCCCGGGAACAGAGCATCCATGGCTTTGAGAACGGCAGCCGCATCGGAGCTTCCGCCGCCCAGGCCCGCCTGTGACGGGATATTCTTCTGAAGATCGATCGAGATGGAATACTGCTCCGGGAGAAGCTTCTCGAGGAATCCGACAGCCGCTGCGACTGCTGTATTCTTTTTCGGGTCAGAAGTCAGGAAACTGCAGTTGGAAGAAAAGGATACACCTGTGCTGTTTCCTTCTACCGGAAGGACCTTCACCGTGATTTCGTCATACAGCGACAGAGTCTGCATACAACTGAAAAGAAGATGATATCCGTCTTCTCTTTTCCCGTCCATACGAAGGAACAGGTTGACCTTGGCCGGTGCTTGAACCGTAGTTTCCATATTGACCTCACTCCTCAAAAAGCAACAGCCGTCATGCTCGCACAATCTGTGTGGCTTGCATTGACGGCTGTTGGTGTTGACTTGTTATAGATGAGCTCAGCTCGCCTGTGTCTCTGCAACTGCTGCGATGTGGACCGACTTCGTCAGAACATCGATATAGCTGTAGGATACGATCTCCTGTGCAGCATTTGTCGGTTTTCTGTCACACTTAACAGTAAACATGTTCGGATAGCAGTGATCGAGGATCCCTTCGTGAACGATGATTCTCTTTCTTCCGCCGTTGGAAGTCAGGCGGACTGTGCGTCCGATATAAGACTCAAGATTCTTCTTGCAAGCTTCAACATCTGATTTAATGATCACTGGTCTTCCCTCCCCATCTGGATATAAAAAGAATACCTACTGTTACGAAATTATAACAGGGTCAAAGTTACTTGTCAATCAAAAACACAACTTCTTGTGGTTATATTGCACAAGAAATCCAAATATAGTGTTTTTATTTTCTACATCAGATTCCTTTTACCATGGCTTTTTTGTAACACTTCTGTCATTTTCTGTTGGAATATAAGAGAGGAAAGCATATAATGATATTCGTAGTTTTTTGCGAAAAGCACCGGCTCATGATGTGAACGCAAAGAATAAATATGAAAGATATTATTAATGAAGTGAGGGACGATTATGCTTAGTGACATTGAGATCGCACGTAATGCCGAAATGCTGCCTATTGAGAAGATCGCGGAGAAGCTGGGGATCGAAAGAGATGACCTGGAGTTCTACGGAAAATACAAGGCGAAACTGCCGCTTCGTCTCCTCACCGACAGAAAAGATAAGAAAGACGGAAAACTCGTTCTCGTTACCGCGATGAACCCGACTCCGGCAGGAGAAGGAAAGACCACTGTCAGCATCGGTCTGGCACAGGCTCTCAACAAGCAGAACAAGAACGCGATGCTCGCACTCCGTGAGCCTTCCCTCGGACCGGTATTCGGTATCAAGGGCGGCGCGGCCGGCGGCGGATACTCCCAGGTCGTTCCGATGGATGACATCAACCTTCACTTCACAGGTGACCTTCACGCCATCACTTCCGCAAACAACCTGCTGGCAGCGATGATCGACAATCACCTCTATCAGGGAAATGAACTCAATCTCGATAAGGACCGTATCCTCTGGAAGCGCTGTCTCGACATGAACGACCGTGCACTCCGATCCCTGAATCTCGGTGTAGGCGGCGGCGTTAACGGCGTTCCGAGAAACGAAGTATTCTCGATCACAGCGGCATCCGAGATCATGGCGATCCTCTGCCTGGCTTCCGATATGGAAGACCTTAAGAAGAGACTGGCAAATATCGCCATCGCATACGACATGGACGGCAACATCGTCCGTGCTTCCGCACTCAAGGCTGAAGGTGCAATGAGCGTTCTTCTTAAAGACGCGATCTGCCCGAACCTCGTTCAGTCCCTCGAGCATACACCGGCTCTCATCCACGGCGGACCGTTCGCCAATATCGCACACGGCTGCAACAGTATCATCGCTACCAGAATGGCGCTGAAGCTGGCAGACATCGTCGTTACTGAGGCAGGCTTCGGTGCTGACCTCGGCGCCGAGAAGTTCCTCGACATCAAGTGCAGAACCGCAGGCATCTGGCCGGACGCCGTAGTCATCGTTGCTACCGTCCGTTCCCTTAAGTACAATGCCGGCATCCCGAAGGAAGAGCTGAACAAGCCGAACGCTGAGGCTGTTGCGGCAGGCTTCCCGAACCTGGCTAAGCATATCGAAAACATCCTTTCCTACGGCATCCCGTGTGTCGTAGCAAGCAACCAGTTCCTCACCGATACAGAGGAAGAACTGGATACCCTGCGCCGTCTCTGCGAAGAAAAGGGCGCAACATTTGCTCCGGCACAGATCTTCGCCAAGGGCGGTGAAGGCGGACAGGAACTGGCTGATGCCGTTCTGAAAGCCATCGAGACACCGTCTGACGGACCGCACTACATGTACGATCTGGATATGCCGGTCGAAAAGAAGATCGAAGCGATCGCCAAGAACATCTATGGCGCAGCAAATGTCGAGATCCTGCCGGAAGCGATGAAGAAGATCGAAGACTTCACCAAGGCAGGCTTCGGCAATACTCCTGTATGTATCGCAAAGACACAGTATTCCCTCTCCGACAACCTCAAGGTACTCGGAAGACCGGAGGGCTTTACGCTTACCGTCCGTGATATCTGGCTGTCTGCAGGCGCAGGCTTCCTGGTTGCCCTGACCGGTGCGATCGTTACCATGCCGGGTCTTCCGAAGCATCCGGCTGCCATGGATATCGATATTGATGCCAACGGCGTAATCGAGGGACTGTTCTAATTCCTCTATGAAGAATCCGAAGAGTAATTACATCGGAGAAGCGCGGAGGATCAGAAGAAAGCGCATGATCATCCGGGGGATCATAGCTGGTGCTGTGATCCTTCTGGTCTTTTTCGCGTTCTTTTTCAAATACATCCTGAGCCTGAAAAAGGATATCGATGAAGAGTTTCCGAGCAACCTGTCTGAATTGACCGAGACCGGAGAGATCTCCGTGAGCACGGCTCCCTCCTCTTCGGAAACCACAGCCGAAACGGGGGAAGTCACTACCACTACGACTCCTCCCGAGACAGAAACCACTCCGGAAAGCACACCGGATCCGGAATCAACAGAAACGACGACCGGACCGGAATCAACCGAGACCGGTGACCCATCGGACCCCTCAGATCCGTCCGCAACGACCGAGACCACGGTCAATCTTCTTCCGGACGACTGGAGTGATCAGCAGCAAGTGCTTTTCCCGCAGAAATATCCTCTTCAGACCGTGACACACGCCGAGCGTGACCAGTCCTACGCCGCGCTCAAGCATTCGGTAAAAAAGTACCTGGAAGAGCACAAAGAAGCCAGGATCGGATTCTACTACATCAACCTGAATACGAACGAGGCATTCGGATATAACGAGGCGCAGCCGTTCGTTGTCGGTTCCTCGGTCTACCTGCCGATGACGATGCTGATCTACGATGACGTCCGTGCGGGAACGCGATCGATGGATGCGGCGGTTCCTTTCCAGAAATCCAGCATCGACGGGAAGCTCGACACGAAAATGGGAGAAGTTCCGGAAGGAAAACAGTATTTCCTGTGGCAGCTCACCTATCTGGCACTGCGCGACGGAGACAGTGCCGCCATGAACATGCTCATGGAGAATGTCGGAGGTCAGGAAGACCTTCTGAAGCGTCTTTCACAGATGTCCTCATGTATCGATTTTTCCGCCGTCCAGAACTACTTTGACTTCCAGGGTGTCCAGCAGTCCGGAGACCACCGGTCCTCCGCATACGACCTTGCCACCTTTGCACAGATGCTCTACTGGCGGTATATGTCCTATCCGGATGTGTATCAGAATCTGATCGATGCGCTCGGGAGCTCCGACAGAACCAATGGAGTTGCCCGTCAGATACCAAGCAACGCGACCGTTCTTCACCGTCACGGAAGCAACAGCGAGTTCCATGCCGAGTCGGATGTCGCCATCATCCTGGGACCGGAACCGGTCATCGTCTGCGTGACCGTAGAGGCGGAAACACCGGAACTCTCGCAGGAGATCCAGTCTGCTCTGGGAGCCCTGGTATATAATTTCATCAGTCTTTGTCACGCGTGAGTATTTTATGTTATAATTCTTTCGTATTTTCGTCCCGGGTGGTCTACAGTTGGCGGTGGGTCTTGTGCGATGCGAGCCTGTGAACCCTGTCAGGTCCGGAAGGAAGCAGCAGTAAGCGGTCACTTGCATGTGCCGCAAGGGTGCTTGCCCCGACTGTAGTCCAGCCGGGACGATTTTTATTCCCAACTATTCCGCAGAAGGAGGAGTCCCATGGAACACGTTGCACTGTACAGACTCTACCGGCCGATGAACTTCGACGATATCGTCGAGCAGGAACATGCGGTGGCGGCGCTCCGCCAGTCCGTCATTCTCGGCAAGATCGGCCATGCGTATCTCTTCTGCGGAACCAGAGGCACCGGTAAGACCTCCATTGCAAAGGTCTTCTCCCGTGCGATCAACTGTCAGCATCCGGTCAACGGTAATCCATGTAATGAGTGCGAGATCTGTAAGGGCGTCATCGACGGCTCTCTCCTCGACGTCATCGAGATGGACGCCGCCAGTAACAACAGTGTCGACAACATCCGCCGCATCTGCGACGAAGTCATGTTCATGCCGGCCAAGGCGAAATACAAAGTGTACATTATCGACGAGGTACACATGCTCTCGACCGGTGCTTTTAACGCATTATTAAAAACCCTCGAGGAACCGCCGGCCCACGCCGTCTTCCTCCTTGCTACGACCGAGCCGCACCGTATTCCGGCCACGATCCTCTCCCGCTGCCAGCGCTATGATTTCCGCCGCATCAGTAACGAGAGCATCGTCAAGCGCCTGTCTTTTATTGCGGCCAAGCAGAATATCTCGATCGAACCGGATGCCCTGTCCGCGATCGCCACGATCGGCGACGGCGCACTCCGTGATTCCGTCTCGCTCCTGGACCAGGTCAGCACGACCTCCGGCGCCACGACCATCACCAGAGACGACATCCTCCGGATCACCGGTATCGTCGACGAAGCATTCCTGAATAAGTTTGCCACGGCTCTTCTCGAAGGCCGTGCCGCGGATCTTCTCCCGCTCTGCAGAGAGCTGGCCATGGACGGCCGTGACCTGATCCGCTTTACCCTCGATCTGGCCCAGTACTTCAGAAATCTCCTGGTCACCCAGATCTCTCCGAATCCGCAGACCCTAATCGAGTCCACTTCTTCAGCGATTTCCGCTATGAAAGCACTCGCCTCCAGAACTGACTCGACCACCCTTCTTTTCTTCATCTCCCGTCTGTCGGATCTGACCAACGAATTGAAGTGGTCCCCGTCTCCGAGAACATCCTTCGAGATCATGATGCTGCGTCTGGCCGCCCGCGGAAATAAGATCGCACCGCCGGTCGTTCCGCCGCTTAAGTCAGCAGCACCTGAAGCAGCAGCTCCGACACCGGCAACACCTGCCCCGGCACCGGAAGCCGAACCCAAGGAGGAGCCGCAGGTCACTGAGATCTCTGCGATCGCCGTGGCTCCCGAGATCAAAGTCGAGCCGGAAGAGAAACCTTCTGAAACGGTTACTCCTCCGCCGGTCCTCGATGATCTTACCGCACCGCCGCCGGCACCGGATATGGATTTCATGGCGACGGAAGCACCGGATATCCCGATGCCTTCGGATGACGATGTTCCCGAGGAAGTTCCGCAGGAAGATCCTGTTCCGGACGCCCGCGAACTGGCAAGTACACAGCCGACCTCGCCGAACCTTCACAAGGCATTTACTTCCGATCATGTAAGTGAAGGCCAGAAGACAAATCTCGCAAAAGCAACGAGAAAGCCGGATGTACGTGTCCCGGAGATCCCGGGCGGTATCGTTGTTCCGGACGGACAGACAGAGGCGGCCCCTGCCCCGAAGGCAAAACCTGCCCCTGTATCCAACCTTCAGAAAGTGATCCATAACAACGGCGGAGATGCTTTTTCCGCAGCAAGGAACGAATTCCTGGATTACCTGAAGAAGGATTATACTTTCGAATATATGTATATGTGCGACTGCAAGCTCACCTGGGCAGATCAGAGCGTCTGGTGCATCATGCCGGACAGCTTCGCGCAGAGCATCGGAGATATCAGAGACAATCCGATCATCATGACCCATCTTCTCTCGATCTGCCAGAAGCACGAGCCTTCCCTGATCCACGTGCATGTCACGACACAGCAGGAGTTCGACAAAAACGGAACTTCAGTATCTTCAGATCAAAAAGCACAGGATGGATCGAACCAGCCGGACTGGGTCAAGGCAGTTGAAAAAGTAAGTGAAGAAAACGGTATACCGTTGACACATGTAAAAGATATGTAGTTTTATGTCATTAGATAATTAAGGAGGACTTAGAAAATGGCAAAAGGTTTTCGTGGTGGATTCGGCATGGGCGGCGGCAACATGGGCGCTCTCATGCAGCAGGCACAGAAGATGCAGCGTGACATCGAGGTCGCAAAAGCTGAGATCGATGCACTGGAAGTAGACGCAACAGCAGGTGGCGGAGTCGTAAAGATCGTTATCTCCGGCACACATGAGATCAAGTCTCTCGAGATCGATCCTTCCGCGGTAGATCCGGAAGATGTTGAGATGCTGCAGGATATGATCATCGCAGCATATAACGAAGCAGCAAGAAAGCTCGCTGAGATCTCTGCCGAGAAGATGTCAAAGGCAACCGGCGGAGCGAAGCTTCCGTTCTGATCATCCTGAGAGGAATAAGCGAACATGGCCAGGTTTTCACCGAGCGTTGCCAAACTGATATCCGAACTTGGAAAACTACCGGGCGTCGGGCCGAAGTCGGCTCAGCGTCTGGCTTTCCATATCCTCGCGATGCCTCAGGAAGAGGTTAAATCCCTGTCGGACGCCCTTATGGAAGCGAAGACGACGACCCGGCTCTGTTCAGTATGTCAGAACTTTACCGACCAGGATCCCTGCCCGATCTGCTCGGATCCGAAAAGAGACAGAAGCACGATCTGCGTCGTGGAAAATCCGAGAGATGTCTCCACGATGGAGCGCATGCGCGACTATAACGGACTCTACCATGTACTGCACGGAGTATATTCTCCGCTGAATAATGTGGGACTGGACGAGATCAAGATCAAGGAACTGATCGAGCGTCTCCGTGAGAATCCTGAGACGAAGGAAGTCATCCTGGCTACCAACCAGACTGCAGAGGGAGAGGCAACGGCCATGTATCTCGGCCGCCTTATCAAGCCCTCCGGCATACGTGTCACACGTATCGCCAGCGGTCTTCCGATGGGTTCGGATCTGGAATATGCAGACGATGTCACGCTTTCCAAAGCGATGCAGGCACGTCGCGAGTTCTGACCCAAACACAATTTCAATAAAACAAAAAAGCCGCTGGATCCTGCGGCTTTTCTTTTCTTCTCATTTAAGTGATCAGGTTTCGCTCGTCATGTAAACTGTCTCACCCGGCATAACCATGCCCAGCGATTCTCTGGCGATCTCCTCCGCATAGTCATCGGAACCCGCCTTACGGGATCTCTCGACCGCATCTGCATACTCGGCACTTGCCTGGGCAGCCATCACATCGAGTTCCTTAGACCGCTGCTCCACACGGGCACGTGTCTGGCGGTCCTTATTCAGGCGCACGAGAACCATCGCGAATACGATCACGAAGAACACGAAGACGATGACTTTCCATACCGGAGACTTTTTACTTCTGTGTTTCATAGCGCCCTTTCTATAAGATACGATTTTTTCTTACAATATTTATCTCATAAAAAAGCACTCTTGTACCACTTCAGAGGGCATTTGTAACGGAATTGTAAGTTACTCCACTTCCGTGCCTTCGAGCAGTTCATACATCTCGGAAGCCTCTTCTTTTCTTACGGTCTCCTTGATCTGGAGCACGCGGAAACGTGTCTCTCCATTACCGAAACGGATCGTTACGATATCCCCTGTCTTCACCTCTGCACCCGGCTTGACCACCTTATCGTTGATCAGGACTCGTCCGGCCGAGCAGACCTCGTTGGCCACTGTTCTTCTTTTGACCACGCGGGAAACCTTCAGATATTTATCGATACGCATTTGATTCTCCTTGCAGGCATTTCGCCATGTATTTATTGAAAAGCACTCACCCGATCAGCCGGATCATGAACCGGTCGAACGGGACTTTATTGTCAGAAAACTGATCCTCGAAGAAAGTCGTCTGATGGAACTGGGCAAACTCTCTGGTGTTCTTCGACAGCCAAAGCGGGAAAGGAACGTTCATCTCGCGGCAGAGCTGAACGAGAGCCTCGTCGAGTTCTTTTACAAAGGAAACATCATCGTTCCTATGGTCGACCACATGCATCTGCAGTACCACATTCATCTTGAAAGTCTTACCTTCCAGCTTCATCTTTCTCTCTCCCTCACATCGTGACTTCGGCTCTATTATACTCTTTTCAAGCATTTCGTGGTATTCTGTTGATAGAATGAGGTAAAATCCGGTTTTTTACGGGGGATGTAAAAGAACAGATGAAACACGTATATGATCCAAACGCCAAGCGCGAAGTCATATCACGCACACTGGACAGAAGATATCCGGTGGTGTATCCGCATCCGAAGAAGGTGCCGATCCAGCTGATCCTGAACGGAAACAGCGTGCGTATCCGTGTGTTCGTCCGTTACTCTTCCAAGATGTTCCGCTACTATCCGGGCACCAATATCACCTACGCCGATGTCGCAGAGGCCGGTATCCGCAGAAACTGGTCGGGAAAATACCCGATGTCCTGGCTCGAGGACGACGGATACGAGATGTCCCGTGCCCACGCAAGTTACCGTGTGCTCACACAGGACAACAACCCGTCCGATGAACAGATGCAGCCGGATCCTTCTTCTGCCCGTGTCACGCTCGAGTTCATCCGCTACCAGACACCTCAGGCGGTAAATGAATACCCGGGCCAGCGCTTCCTGAAGGTAAAACTCTCCTATTCGGAAAACCGTGCCGGATCTGTTACCAGCCCGCTCTGGCGCTGGGGATGGGGCTTCTTTAAGTCGTTCCAGTTCGAAGCGCTCACACTGAACTGGTCAAGAAGACACCCCGGTATTGCGACGATCCGTCAGAACAATGACCGTCATGCATTCCAGCAGGAGTGCGCTCACGAATTCGGTCATCTCCTCGGCCTGGGTGACGCTTACGGCGCCGACTACCGCTTCTATTTCGAGGCCCCCGGTACGACGGACTTCATGATGAACCAGAACCGCCAGGTCAACCCGCAGGAGCTCGAGATGGTGCTTACCGCGCACCTTTATAACCGCATGCAGTATTTCCCGAAACAGTTCCATTTCGGCACATATTTCCGCGGCATACGGAGAAACTTCAAGGTCAACCATCCGCCGAAGCGGAAGAAAAAATGAACAACTTGTTAAATTTGCATTTCCAGGGCCTCTTTTTGCGTTTTTCAAATGTCTTTGAGGTTGTCTGATGATAGATTCCGTTGTAGAATAATCACATAAACATCCCGAAAGGATATGTGAAGGATGTGAATCCTATACAAATATTAAGGGTTCACATTAAAGGAGGTTCATATGAAAAAGTGTCCAGATTGTGGTATGACGATTGCGAATCAGGCGATTCGTTGCCCGAAGTGTAAGTATGATTTTACAGATGGTCAGGGAAACGTACAGGGTGTTCCCACAACTTCATCTTCTTCCGGAAGCGGTGTTACACCTAAGGGAACAGTAGTTGGCGCGATCATGCCGATGATCATGGTCACAAAAGATAACGTTGATGAACTCTATGCTGACCTTAAGTCTAAGATCATCAAGAGAAAGACCGAGTTCGATCACTTCATCGATTTCCTCGAGAACCGTACTTCCTGGCTGACAGCTCCGGCTGAGCTCGAAGGACCTCTCGCATTTGAAAAAGGTCTTCTCATCCACTCCGTAGGCGTTGCGAAGCAGCTCCTCCGTATCAAGGATACTCTGATGCCGCAGCTCGATGACGAGTCCGCGATCATCATGGCTCTCTTCCACGATGTCGGCAAGGTCGGCGTCGAGGGCAAGCCTCTCTTCCTTCTTGAAGAAAAGACAACTACATCCACACTGGGTCTGTCCTTCGGCGGACGTTCCCTCTCCGTGGCTCCGACATACACGATCAACCCGAAGCTCGTTCACATGAGTGTCGGCGTAAGATCCCTCTTCCTGGTTTCCCAGTACATGCTCCTGTCTGACGACGAAGCACAGGCAATCAGCTATCAGGAGGATATGGAGCTCGTTAACGGTAAGGAGAATCCGTTCACCATGGTCCTTCAGACAGCCAATAAGTGGCAGACCAAGATCTATGAGAACGAGGAAGTCGTAAAGCAGTACAACTTCTCCGCTTCTATAGCTAAAGACTAATATTTCTTCAGTTTCTTTTTCCTTTCTTTTTCACCCCGGTGTTTCTCCTTTCTCACCGGGGTGTTTTTATGCCCGAAAATGCAGGAGCATCTCTTTCATCCTTCATTTTTTGATGTTTTCTCTCACTTTTTGCACTTCTGCTGAGCTTCCTTTCCGCCGTCTCAATTTTCTTTGCGGAAAGCACTTTTCCCTGCAAATGAAAATCGTTTAATTTCGGGCATTTTCGGCGATTATTTCAGTTGTATTTCAGAGGGATTTGTGCTAATATTTTTAGTGATCGCGGTTTTGGGTGCGAAGAGTTACTCCATGCTAACGCGATCAAGCCCAAACTAATCCAAAGTATGCCCCCCCGCATACCGAAAATAAGGATTAAAAATCGGAAGGAGTAATGCATATGACAACAAATGTTAAACTGCAGAACTGGGTTGACGAAATCGCAAAGATGACTCAGCCTGACGCGATCCGCTGGATTGAAGGTACTGAAGCAGAGAAGCAGGAACTGCTCGACGCAATGGTAGCCAGCGGCATGGCAACAAAACTTAATGAGGCAAAACATCCGGGTTGCTATCTTTTCAGATCCGATCCGTCTGACGTTGCCCGTGTTGAAGGCCGTACCTACATCGCTTCCAAGAGCGAAGATGATGCCGGCCCGACGAACAACTGGATCGATCCTGTTGAGCT
>JAFWSW010000131.1 GCA_017519205.1 Clostridiales bacterium
AATCATGACAAACTTCTTCGTGATCAGGATAGCATTGAATCTTCGCTTTACATCACCGGCTTTCAGCGTCTGATGGAAAAGCACCCGTGCGTTGTGATCCTGCACGTAATTAATCAGTTTCAGCATAAACTTGGTTTCCGTTCGAGTCGCCTGCCACAGAGATTCTCTTTCAGCATTGAATTCCTTCACACTGCTACAGAAGTCTTCCAGTTCTGCCTTCAGATCCAAATCATGGAGCTCCGCTTCAGTCTCATAGAACTTGATCACATCCTTCATCGTTGAACTTCTCTTTTTCTTCCTACGTTCCACACCATTAAAGGTGTTTCGGAGAATGTAGCTTCCAAGCCTCTCCACGTTGCTGAACGAGTCCATCGAGGACCGTGTCCGCCCATCCAGCGCCTTCATCTCAGCCAATAGTTCTTCTTTTCGTGTTTTTCCCATAAAAACACCTCCTTGTTAGTATTTCTATAACAAGGATGGATTTTCGCGCGAACCGAAAGAAATAAGAAAAGGCCGGTAAAACCGACCTTTCTTGTGATTATTAGAAGTTAAAGTTAAACCAAACTACATATCAATATCTACATAATCGGCATCGACAAGAGGAACAGTTACTTTGGATCCAAACGTTGAGTCATATGTATATAATCCCTCAAGAGTGCCATATACCGTTACGATATCATTCTCTAGAATTCGATCTTCATCAGGATTTTTTCTCGTATAGACAACTAATACGGTATCTGAATAACGACCTCCCGAATTAGTAATGTTAACTCTTAAATTCACAGTTTCACCATCTTCCAGAACTTGTATCACCTTCCCTGAAACCATTGCTTTGTTGCCCTTCACCTTATTAGGATTTCTTGCGATTTCATTGTATGAATACGCTTTGTATTCCTTTGACAACAGTGTATTACCATTATCTGCAGTCTTAATCACTGCAAAAACGTATGGTACATTATCCCCTCCCAAGATATAGTACACTTTAATATAATCACCGAATTGCAAGCCATTTAAATTCACAGAATAGCGCAGATACGGTTTGGATACATCAAACTTATATATCGATAACGAACCACTTGAATTCCCTGCAAAAATCGACAAATAGTGCTCTTCAGATGACACACTTTCGACAACTCCGGTAGATATAAAAAACTTGCCTTGATTATCTATATCATCGAAGTCATCAACACACAATTCTTTAGCATTGTTATCGCACCATTTAACCACAGGCTCTACATCATTGATCACATCTTTATAAGTGATTTCAGTATCATTTTCAGAATCCAGGATTTTGCATGATGGACTTGTGTAATACAAAGAACCAACCGGTTTCTCATATTCAATTGACAAACCAATATACACACAGAATACCCTAACTTTTTTTCCAGATAGCGATTCCAGCACATCCCGTTTTGTTGCAGGTTCTGGCTCAAACTCCAAAAGCCATTCCTTGCCATCAGCCTGATTCACGCTAAGGTAAAGATAATTACTAAAAGGTTGTGATTGGTCAGCAAATAAATTTCGCACCTCGCCAACCGTGCCATCAAAATACAATGGTGTTCCATATAACCCATTATCTTTAGCGGGTGAATTAAACTTCTCATATTCTGCTTTTTCAAACCCATCGATCGTGTTGAGTGGAGCAGTTTTCTCAGTCTGCACCTGACTTGATTGTTTTTCTGTTTCGCTGTTTTGAGATGATCGACATCCACAAAAAGACAAAGTCGTAATTATCCCAAGAAAAAAAGCAAAACTCCTATTACATCGTATTTTTGTCATATTTACTCCGCCCACCTGATTGCTAAACTCTCACAGCTTCTGATTATATTTGTTAGTTTCATTATATAAGGAGAATGAAAAACAAGCAGCATACGAGAAAAAGTGTTTTCTGAACGCAGGTTAAAAAGTTACAGTTTCTTCACAACTAACTATCCGTAGCTGTTTTGTACAAATTTCAAACAGAAAAACAACCCGGATTGGGGATCCGGGTTGTTACACAAGGTATTTGGGTTAGGAAATGGGGTGTTTTATGAAATCGTTAATCGCTTTCATGAGTTCATTATCCCCTACGAACCTTAAACGAAGTTTAAAGATTCAAATCATTTGCGTGGGCATGGCAGATGTGTTTCGGATTCAGATCCAGGATCCTCTTCCAATCATCTGCAAGGACAGCGTTATCGGAGTATCCATCCATATAACTGATGGGCTCAAGATCGCCGACGATAGCGGTTCCGTCAGAAAGAACGATGGCGATGCCGTCTTCGCTGTGGCTCTTGGTTGGAAGGATTGTTCCTTCTATACCGAGATCTGCTAGAAAGGATGCCGCATCCGAAAAGGCCAGAACAAGAGCCTGTGAAGCATCTATTGGGGTATAGCTGAGATTCGGAATCCGTTCGAAGATCGCATCGGAGAAATGGATGTGATCCACCTGATTCTCCAGAAGCACCAGTTTTACGCTCTGGCTCTGTAGTTCGGAGATCAGACCCATATGGTCCGGGTGATAGTGGGTCGCCATGACATAAGTAATGTCAGAGACCTGAATACCCTCCGTCTTAATCGCCTTATAGAAGGCCGGGAGCGTGCCGGCAAAGTCGGTATCGATGAGGATACTGCCCTTTTCTCCCTGGATCAGATAGGTATTCGTGTTTCCGTAGCGGAGCTTTATGACTCTATAAACTTCTTCGTTCATGCGTATTTCCTTAGTCAGACATATCTCCAGATGGTGATACCTGTCTTTCCTTTTTTCGTAGTACGTTCTTCCCCGTGATACTCCAGTTTCCCGTATCCTCTTACGGAGACGATGCTGTTTTCCTTAAGGACAGTCTCGGGATTATGGCAGATCTTTCCGTTAACGGTGACTTTCTCGTCTTCAAAGAGATCTTTAGCATCGGTACGGGACAAGTGATACACCTTTGCAAGGATAGCATCAAGTCTCGGGGATGTGACCGTGATGTTCTCTTCTTTCAGTTTTGGGAGACAATCTTCCGGAACCTCTTCCACGATCTTACAGCTGACCGCGGTGTGTTTCACACGGTCGAGATCGCTGCAGAAAACATCGGCCAGTTTCTCGATGACAAAGCAATAGGCGGAATTGTTCTGAACGAGGATATCACCGACCATGTCGCGTTCGATACCAAGATTTAAGATCGCACCGAGGAAATCACGATGCGTCAGTGTCTCGGAATATTTCGCCTGCTTGGGTTCGATAAGAAGGATCCTGATGGGGAAAGGTTTGTCATAGGAGAGTTCATTGGGATCGCCAAATCTTGCAACGACCCGCTCGCTGTTTTCCGTACCACCCCAGAGGGACACTTCCTTATCTGCCGCAGCATCAAAAGCGAGGCTCGCCGTTTCTCTCGAATGGAAGGTAGAAAACGTAAATATACCGGACTGGCGGGATCGATCCGCCAGTTCGGTAAAACGCTTTAGATTCTGCTTCTGATGCTCATTCATTCGTGGGACACCTGTTTCTTCTGATGCTCATTCATATAATGAGCATTGTATCACTCAGAAGCAGATGTGTCCTCGGAAGATTCTTCGGAAACACCTTCGTACTCATACCAGTGTTCCTGGAAGCAAAGGCCGATGGCCATACCGATCACGAAACCAAGCGGGATAAACTGAGGCTTTTGAAAGCATCTGGAATAGACGAGCGACATCGTTACGGAAAACACCAGCGCCATGGGCCAATTGTATTTTCCGGACTTCACCACAAGCTTCGGCATCACGGTATCCATGAAGAGTGCTTTTCCATCGGAATACATGGAAGCACGCTGCGCAATAAGGAAAGCGACCTGCGCTTCCATCAGGTTAACGATCGGATCATCCTTAAGATCGTCAGCGAGGAAGATCTCATTACAGGAATAGGTGTGACCATCCGCACGAGACACGAAGAGTGCTTTTACACGGGAAGAACGGGTGTAGGCATACACACGGCCCTTGATCTCAAGAACATTTCTGATCATATCCATATCACAATCGAAATCGAGTTTCTCACGGAAGCTCTGCTTCCTTGCTTTACCCTTACTTACCTCCGAGATCGAATAGCCCTGAACATTCAGTGCCTCAGCCTTAAACTTCTTCGATGAAATAAACAGATCTCTAACGTTCTCCATATAAACCCTCTTTTCCTCTTCCCTGTTTCTCTTGGGGGAAGGCGTTCTCTTCACTTTATGGGTTCATTCTACGGATAGAAGTTTAATACATCGCCAAGGGATGGTAAAGAAAAGATAAAGAATGGGAAAGTTGGTGTAAAGAAAAAGGCTGGCTCTTTCGAGACAGCCTGATACTACGATGTTTTTCTGGTTCTTTCTTATGTGTTGATCGTACGGTTTCTCTCCGGATCGGCGTAGGTGAGCGTCACGATACGGCCTTTTCCGTACTTCTCTTCCACATATTCGTGATTGAGATCCTCGACCTTCTCGAGATTGGTAAGAATAAGGGTCTTCGGACCGATCTCTTCCTTATAGGAATTCAGGACACAGCGCTTACAGTCCAGGATCTCGCCGAGAAGCTCGACGGCATCTTCCAGATGCTTGAACGGGAAGGCTTCATGCCAGTAGGCAAAGTGAAGATGGGCCGTGCTCTCCTGGGGATCCATCTCCAGAAAGATGGTCTCGTCTCCACAGGGGATAGACATACTGAGCATCTGTAGCTCTTCGCCCTTGTCGTCTCTAAATTTCTCCCCGTAGCACTTATAGCCTTTACTATGAATAAACTCTACAATCTGTTCAACCGGATGCATAATCAACTACCTGCCTTTCTTATTCTTATATCACGAAAGCCCGACCGGATACTTAATCGAAGAGTACCGGAACGTAGCTCTGTGTGTTTACATCAACAAGACCCTGGGTAAGGATCCTGATAGACGGGATTACCGGAAGTGCGGTAAATGCCAGCGTCATGAAAGGATCGATATCCTCCGGGACGCCCATCTCTCTGGCAAGTTTCTTCATGTCCACGAGTTTCTTCGCGACTTCATCGGCGTCGTGCTCGCACATGAGACCTGCGATCGGAAGAGCAAGGGTGGCTACGACTTTTCCGTCTAGTGCAATCGCAAGGCCTCCCTCGTTCTCACGGACGGCATTGGCCGCTGCAGCCATATCTTCATCGGAAGTGCCGGCAACGATCAGGTTATGGGAATCGTGGGCGACACTGGAAGCAATTGCTCCCTTTGTCAGGCCATAGCCGGAAAGGAATCCCACACCGATGTGACCGGTATCCTTGTGACGCTCGATGACGGCGATCTTCGAAATACCGTCGGTCTCATCTGCCGGAACAATCTTCTCTTTCGTAAGAAGCTCGCCGGGGACGACCTCGATAACACGCTTCTTACTGCCGGTACCCTTTATCGCGAAGTCCTCCGGAACGAGTTCCTTCAGATGGAAAGAATGGAATACACGCGGATAGCGCTCTTCCTTATTCGGAAGCGGAGCAATCTCCGGGATAAGCTTTCCTTCGTCAGCTACCAGAGCACCGTTCTTAAAGACCTTCTCTACTTTTAAGTCGTTGAGGTCGGAAAGAACGATCATGTCGGCGATATAACCGGGTGCGATGGCGCCTCTCTCCTTCAGTCCGAAGTAGGTAGCGGCGTTAAAGCTCGCCATCTTCAGGACGTTCTCGACTTTCTTACCGGCCTTGACGGCGGCGCGGACGATCGCATCGATGTGGCCGACCTCTACGAGTTCTCCCGGATGACGGTCATCACTGACCAGCATGCAGCGATCGCAGTAGGGCTCATCGAAGAGCGGAAGCAGGGCATCCAGGTTCTTCGCGGCCGTACCTTCACGGATCATGATGTACTGTCCTCTTCTTAACTTCTCAATGGCCTCCTCAGCGGTGGTGCACTCATGGTCGGAGCCGACACCAGCGGAGACATAGGCATTCAGGTCATTACCGGTAAGACCCGGGGCATGACCGTCGATTCGTTTATCTTCTTCCTTGGCACAGAGGATCTTCGAAATAATGTCGTCGTCATTTCGGATCGTACCGAAGGAATTCATGAGCTCGGCTAAACCCAGAACTCTGTATTCGCTGTAGAACTCCTTCATGTCCTCGGCTTTCAGCGTGGCACCGGCTTCATCTAAAGGAGTTGCCGGTACACAGGACGGGAGCATAAAGAAGATATCTAAAGGAAGATCCTCACTGCTCTCGAGCATAAAGGAGATACCCTCTTTTCCGGCGACATTGGCGATCTCATGGGGATCGGTGACCACGGCGGTCGTACCATGCGGGACGACGGCACGGGTAAACTCGGAAGGAGATATCATGGAGCTCTCGATATGGATGTGTCCGTCGATCAGACCCGGAGCTAATATCTTCCCCGAAAGATCGAACTCGAGAATTCCTTTATAGGAACCTATACCGACGATGTAGCCGTTCTTGATGGCGACATCCCCGTCTTCCAGCTGCCTGGTAAAGACATTTAAGATCTTCGCGTTCTTTAAAACCAGATCTGCCGTCTCTTCCCCTCTGGCGGTGCTGATGATCTCTTTGAGGTAGGCTCTTTTATGATCCATAGCATGCTCCTCCGAAAAAATAACTATATCTATTATAGCGCTAGATTGGTTACAAAAATCAGAACGATTTGTGAATTTGCTATGGGAAATAAATGGACACCCTTTATCGGGTGTCCATTGGTGATTTATGAGTTTTCCTGTCTCAACGAACTCTGGCGAGGGTAATTCTGTCGTTACGGTTCTGCTCCTGCATCGTGAGTTTATCTCCCTCGATCGTGTAATCATCACGCTCCATTTCGTTACCATTCTGGATAAATGCAATAACACCCTTTTCGATGATTACGTAGGTCGCGGTCTCAGATTGCTTCACGACACCGTTCTTTTCTCTTTTCTGATATACTGTACCATCCTCTTGGAAGGTCATATAAAGTGTCTCGCCGCCATTCTCATAGTACCAGGTTCCGATGAGATCCGGATCGGAAGGAGAAGCATCTGTGGTAGAGGGTTCTGTCGGCTGCGTCGTCGGCTCAGTATTATCCGGGGTGACAGTGCCGGCATCTTTTACCATACGGATGACCGGACGGACACCGATGTTATCTTCTTCATTTACGACAATACCGCTGTACTCGATCATGCCTGTCTCGTAGACGAACGCCGCGTCTTTATTATTGTATCCCGGGGATCTCAGCCACCAGAGTGCTTTGCTGGAAGGATGCATGTTCGGTCTAACATACTCCGCTTTACGCTCCTCATCTGAGCTAAAATACTGCTCAGCCTCATCCAAGCTTAAGACGAATACTTTATCTTCCGTATCATTTCCGCCCTTACTACCTTTCTGCGCATTGTTGGGATTCTTTACTTCGGATGTAATAATCAGATCCTTCTCTTCTGCTGAGAACGCCAGGTCATAGAACTCTCCGTTCAGCCACTGTCTTAATGTGCAGTGTTCCCAGTCGGTATTCTCTTTTACATTGTTATACGCTCTGATCGCAAGCGCATATTTTGAGATCAGGAGCACGCTCTGATCGTCTTCTTCCAGAACGATCCATTCGATCGGTTCCCCGTTATAGCTTCCGAACTTGTTATCGGCTGTAAGTCCTGCAGGAGCTGTCGTCTCGGTCGGTGCGGCTGTATTCTTCGGAGCCACATCCGAAGATCCGCTGTTATCCGGCTCGGAAACCGTTGTATCGGAGACACCTGTCTCAGTGGTTCCCTCCTTATCGGTTACGGAAATCTTTGAGATACCGTTATTGGATGTATCTTTCTTAAATACGGTTTTATTCAGAATGATGGAGGCTGCTCCACCAACGAGCAGACCTACCATGATGGCAATAATAATTCTTTTAATCATACTATCTGTCCCTTTCTTCACCGCCGTCGAAGCAGCTTTGGCTCCGGCTTTCACCGAAGATGCTGCGGCCGTGTTGATTCCGGCTCCCAGGGCGGGATTCATGTTAGATGCGGACAGAATTGCGGAAAGCGAGGCAGGCATCGGCTTGATCTGCACCTGCTCGGCTTCGGTATAAAACAGCCTGGTTAAGAATGGCAGACCCATCGCGAAGAGTCTCGTGTCATTATCGTTTTCATATTTTTCGACCTCCTTCTTGATCTTTTTTCTGGCAAAGCTAAGACGCCACAGGATCGTTCCCTGCGGGACCGAAAGAACTTCGGAGATCTCTTTTACAGACATTTCGTCATAGTAATAAAGGATGATCGTTCTTCTGACATCATCGGAAAGAGTGTTGTTGATGATGTCCATGATGACTTTTCTCGTATCCTCTGACTCGAGATAGGAATCCGGAAGAAAGTTCTCGGGAACATCCTCGACGTTCTCGAAGAATTCATCCTCCATGTTGACGGTCTTTGTCAGCTTGATCTTATCGAGGCACTTATTCGCCGCCGTCTTCTTCAGGAAGGAAACGACCTTGCTCTTGTCCTTGATGGTGTCATAGGACTTGATCAGAGTAATGAAAGTTTCCTGGGTGATGTCTTCGGCATCTGCCTCATTCTTAAGAAGAGACATGGCTGTCCAGTATACCGGACGATATGCTTCGTAATAGATCTTTTCGAGTTCCTGGTTCGTCATCTTAGCCTCCTAATTATCCGCATCTGTCCTATAGACGAGTGACAGACGGGAAATATTGGCTGTTTTCGAAAAAATTTTATCACAAATTGAAATTGGTGAGTTATTTCCTCGGCGGAAAATGATGAAACCAGCTTGCAGCTACGGCGGGAACTGCTGCAATCAGCCGACGAGCCACTTCTGGGAAGCTACGCTGTACAGCGGGATAAAGGGTACCATGATCGGGGTCTTCTTCACATAGGCCTGGTACTCGGGGTCATTTCCGTAGTTCTTGTTCTGACGGAGCTCGAGTCTTCTAGCGCCGCTGAACATGACGTAGATGATGCCGAGATAGCCGAGGATGGCGATGGTCCAGAAAACAGGATCGGAAAATGCGCCGATTCCGGAAACAAGGACACCTGTCCAGAAGATCATCTCGCCGAGATAGTTCGGGCAGCGGACGAAACTGAAAAGACCTGTACGGACAAATGTGTCGGGATTCTTCTTCTTCGCGATATTCTTCTGAAGATCGGAGATGGACTCAAAAATAACACCGAATGCCATGATGCCGATACCGACATACAGCATGGTATCTGCCTCTCCTTTTTCTCTCAAGCGGAAATAGATCGGGGCGGTCTGGCAGGAATAAAGGAGTGCGCAGGTCACCCAGATGGCGATCTTCACGCCGATCTTCATGTTCTTGCCGTCCTTGATGTTATTCTTCATGGCTTTTCGATAGGAAGCGCTTTTCAGTTCTCGGATAAGGAGATATCCGCCCAGGCGGACACCGTAGATCCAGAGGAGGATACAGATCGAAACCGTTCCAGGGATCAGGTTATCTCTTCCCAGGATCATCGTCGTAATGGCAATTCCCGATACCGAGAAGCCGTATCCGAGCGAGATGAAATACACATACTTCTTAAATCCGATCGCGCTGATGATCATTGCAACGGAAAACATGATAAGAAACCAGATCATACTATTATCCCCTAATCATTTATCTTCTGGTTTTATTCTATACTTTTCTTCCGGATCAGGCATCAGTCAATTCCCAGACAGTGTCTGAAGATAATCCTCCGGGTCGATATAAGCGTGATGAATCCAAGCGACATTCTCAAGGTGTCTCGTGACCGGGAAAGGCAAAAGCCGATGTGCAGTTCTTAAGGTCCAGTCGGAAACACCGACCGATCCTTGCGGCGAGCGGTAAAAGGTCGGGTAATAAGATCCGAAGAAACCGGTAAGAAGATCCGGATCCATCCGCTGTTTTTGAACCTTATCGTCGGATCTTTCCATATCAAAGCCATGCACCTCGGTATTAAGAGGGTTCGGAAGATCGAGCTCATCGTAGAGCTTTCCGATCTCTTCCAGATCGATATCTCTTTCCACCAGGAAGCAGCAGAGCATCGTCAGTTCCCGTCCGTCCATCTGGATCGAGAACAGCACATTACAGGAGGCATTGGCTCCCGGAAGTGCAGCGACGACTCCCTCCGACATGTATCCGTACCAAGCATCATAGAAATACCCGAGATTCAGCGTCAGATGTCCTTTGTTGCTCTTCTCACTGTATTTATAGTTTTCTTCCGGCATCTCGTGGTATGCTTCCATCCGTTCCTTATAGATGTCGGCGATCCACTGGTCGTTCTTATAGATCCCCTGGGCTTCCAGATACGCCTTATCCATGTCCGTATACAGATCCCAGTATTCCTTCGCGGCCTTTTCGTCTTCAAAGATCACACGCATACCCAGGAACGTATCAAAATCGCCTATGTTCCTAAAGCTCTTCGAATAGTAGGCGCTTTCTTCCATACTGTAAAGGCGCGTCAGTTCCACGGCACGTACCGCCATACCGAAACGGTTATCTTCCAGAAGTGCGGAAAGAGTTTCCACCGTCGGATTTACCGGGTTTTCACCGTACTCTTTTCTTTCCACGGAGTTTTCATCGAAGAAGGTCTCCCCTCTCCTGTAGGCATTCTCGAGATCGTTCCAGAGTTGCTTATAGTCTCCTTTAAAGAAAAAACCTTCAGATTTATTCCCATCCTTAAAGAAGTCGGTACGGTAATCTTTCCCGATCCACTCCTTGATGGGGCGTTGTTCCGAAAGATCAAAGGTTCCGAAGAAAGTTTCGGAAGCTTCTTCTGCACTGTTAAATACATATTTAGATCCGCCGAGAGTAGTTCCGACTTTATCGACGAACTTATCGACCTCGCCTTTATAGTTTTTCTTCATGCGACAGGCAGTAAGAGGAAGCGCGAAGGACGCACACAGAACGAGGGCGAGTGCTTTTGCGGCGGAAGGAATGATCACGTTTTTCGACACACTTTTCATACGTTACACCTCACTTCAGAAGAATCCCCGGGGCGATTTTCCTACCCGGTGATCGTGTTGGCATACTCCTCCGGATCGTCGTAGACGAACGGGATCCAGGCGGCTCTCTTCACATAACAAAGGTACGGGAGGATCAATGGGCTCGTTCTGTCCCATCGGCAGATACCCGTTCCGGTCATAGGCGCATTGTGATATACGGTTGAATATCTCATAAAGAAATCGGTAAGGATGTCACGGTTCTCATGTTCGGCCTTCTTTTCTTCTCCCGTAGCGTTCAATTTCAGGCCGTGAAGCTGCGTTTTCTGCGGATCGGGAAGATCAAGCGAACTGAAAAGATCGGAGAATTCCTTCTCGGAATGCTCCTGATTTCGGATATGGCAGCAGAGCATCGTCACTTCTTTCCCGGCAACACGGATGGAGAAAAGAACGTTAAACACGGATCCATAGGAATAATCCGGAGATTCGGCCGTCGCATCGATCGATCTCTGCGTGGCATAATCCATGGGATCGTATCCGAGGTAGAGCGTCATGTGTCCTTCGTTCTTCCCTTCGTCATACTCGTAATTCTCTTTATCCATCTTGTGGTAAGCCATCAGACGCTTCTTGTGAGCCTCCCTGATCTTCGGGTCCTTAGCGGTATCGTAGTCAAACTGCGAACGTCGGTAGGCCTCATCCATATCGTAGAACTGGGACCAGTAGTTCTTCGCATCCGCTTCGGATTTAAAGATCACACGCATGCCGATGTACTTACTTTGGGATTCCTTATACGGGGAACAATTGGAATAATATACCGCATCGTCCGGCGTATACATACGCATCAGCTCGACCGCGCGGATCGCCATGCCGAAACCGCAATACTCAAGAAGCCCGATCAGGTGCTCGACAGTAGGATTCTTCGGGTTCTTAAAGTACTCGTTCTGAAGATCGCCATCAAGATCGTAGATCACTTCACCGTTTTTCACGGACTCCTCATAGGCGTCCCAGAGTTTGGCATAATCTCCTTTGAAGAAAAATCCTTCTTTAGGTCCTTTATCCTTAAAATACTGCGACCGGTGATCGCCGGTGTTCCAGTCTTTTACCGGACGGACTTCGGTCAGATCTCTGGTATCGAAGAAAGTTTCGGATGCATCTTCCGCACTGTTGAAAACATATTTAGATCCGCTGAGTGTACTTCCTACGTTCTCGACGAACTTATCGACCTCGCCTTTATAGTTTTTCTTCATGTGGCAGGCAGTAAGAGGAAGCGCGAAGGACGCGCAAAGAACGAGGGCGAGTGCTTTTGCGGCGGAAGGCCGGATCATGATAAGGAATCCTCCATCGTCTCGACCTGCTGGGCGATCTCGTCTTCGTTATGCCCGAGGATCACGGACTGGGCGACAGAGACGACGTCGAAGAAGATGAGGAACGAGACGATCACGGCGATCATGATCATGAAGATGCCTTTCCCGGGAAGCGGCTTGGTCTTAAGAAGGCCCTTCATGCAGACAAAGCCCAGGACCAGGAACACGATGCCGAGGATCATGGCGCCATAGTAAAGATATATATACGGCTTGGAATAATCCGGATAATCAATATTTTCCGGGATAAGTGCTTTTACCGAGGAGATCGCGAACGAAAGGAAAAAGAACAGCAGCGCAAGGCCCAGGTGATAGGGCGGCTTGTCATCCGGGATCTCAGGCTCATTGGCCTCCGGGATCTCGTTCAGATTCGCACCGCAATGCTTACAGACCGGTGCATTGTTCGCATTCTGCGCATCACACTTCGGACAGATCTTCATGACTTCCTCCTTTTCCTTATCCCCTATTTTGATTATACACCTCGGGGATTTTCGGAAAACGTGACGAATTCTAGGGTTTTGCGAGAGAAAATCGAAGAAAAGATCAGCGCAGATGCGGCTTTATGACATCTGCGCTGACACGAAAAAGATTATAGGGATTTGAAGAAGTTCTTAGTAATATTGGAGATGCGGGCCTTCTTGGACAGCAGATCCTGTCAGTAACCGATCTCCTTAAGGACGCGGTCCATGAGGGCCATGTTCTTAAGAGAGAACTCCGGCGTGACGTGCGGGGCTTCGCCGTTTAGGATACAGCGGTCGAGCTGCTCGATCTCGAGAGAATAGTTATTCGGGACGAAGACCTTCCGCTCGATAATACGGTCACGGGTGAAGATCTTGTAGCTGACCACGCCCTCCTGGTTATACTCGACATCCGAGCGGATGGAGCCGTTCGTGCCGTGGATATAAAGGCGGTCGTATCTGGAATTACTGTTCATGTCGAGGATCATGCCGACCTGGAAAGACGCTCTCGCACCGTTTTTAAATCTTAAGATCGTGGCTGTACTGAAGTCGACGCCGAGGTCAGAAAACTCTGCTACAGCCTTGACGAAGTCAGGCTCGGAATCGATGAGCGAAAGGATCATGGTCGTGCAGTAGCAGCCGAGATCGTAGAAGGCACCGCCACCGAATTCCTTGTGGAGGCGGAAGTCTTCCTTATAGCCCTGAGTCACGAAGGCGGTATCGATATAATCCACTTCGCCGATGATGCCGGACTTTACGTCCTTAATGAGGTTATCGACATAGGGGCTGTGAAGATAGGCGTAAGCTTCCATGAGAAGGACGCCGTTCTCCTTCGCGGTATCGTACATGATCTTCGCTTCTTCTGCTGTGAGTGCCAGAGGCTTCTCGCAGAGGACGTGCTTTTTCTTCTTCAGTGCTTCCGTTACCCATTTGAGGTGGATGTCGTTCGGAAGCGGGACATAGACGGCCTGGACCTCCGGATCATCGAGGAGCTCGTCGTAGGAACCATAGGCCTTTTCAAAGCCGTAGTCTTCTTTATACTTCAGTGCTTTTTCGAGGGAACGGCCGGCGATAGCATAAAGTTCGCACGACGGCGACTGCTTCATGCCGGGGATCATGCCCCAGCGGGCGATATTCGCGGTACCGATGATTCCCCATTTGACCTTGTTCATTGGGAGATCTCCTTTCGTTGATTCTGCGGCGCGGGAGTGGCGGGCCTTGGACGGCTCGCGCGTGATGGCGGATAGGTGTTTTACGGCAGGAACTTGCCGGATGCGAGGTAGAGCTGGTACCACTCGTTGTGGGTAAGTTCTACCTTCGTTGCTTCGCAGATGTCCTTTAAGTGATCCGGGTTCATGGTGCCGGCGATGACCTGCATCTTCGCGGGATGACGAAGGATCCATGCGATGGCGATTGCGGTCTTCGGCACGCCGTACTTCTCACCGAGTTCCTGCAGCTTGGCATTCAGTTCCGGGAAGTCCGGATGATCCACGAAGCAGCCTTTAAACATACCGATCTGAAGCGGCGACCAGGCCTGGATCGTGATGTCATTTAAGCGGCAGTAATCGAGGATGCCGTTGTCTCTGTCGATGGACATGTCGGTGGTCTTGTTATTGAGATACAGTGCCTGATCGATGATCTGGGACTGATCGAGGGAGAGCTGCAGCTGGTTAAAAACAAGCGGCTGCTTAACGTACTTCTTGAGGAGCTCGATCTGCATCGGAGTCGTGTTGCTGACACCGAAGTTTCTGACCTTGCCGGCTTTCTTCAGTTCATCAAATGCTTCCGCGATTTCTTCCGGATCATAAAGAAGGTCGGGACGATGAAGGAGCAGTGCATCGAGGTAATCTGTCTTCAATCTTAAGAGGATCTCGTCAGTGCTCTTTAAGATATCTTCTTTGCTCCAGTTAAACTCCATCGTGTCAAAATGCAGACCGCACTTACTCTGAAGGAAGATATCTTCTCTCTTAATACCTGTCTTCGGGAGTGCGTCACCGAAGCGTGTCTCGGCTTCGCCTGCGCCGTAGCAGGTCGCGTGGTCGAAATAGTTGATCCCGAGGTCCACGGAAGTCTCGATCATTTTCGCCGCTTCTTCTGTCGAGAGCGCGGGCATACGCATGCAGCCGAGAACGATCCGGGAGATGTTCTGCGGTCCGTTCTTAACATCGATCATTTTCATAGGGGTTCCTCCTATCGCGGATGCGGTGATGCATCCATATTTTAGAATTTTACATTTTTGGCTTAGCTGCGGCCGCGACAGACTCGCGCAGGCTCTTTTAGAAACTCGCTTTTGCTTTCTCGATGGTGTCGATGACTTTGTCACAGAATGCATCGAACTCCGGATCTTCGACCTGGCATTCCGGATGGGACAGGACATAGTCGAGAGCGATCTTCACACCGGTGTCGAAACGGACATTGGTGGTCATCTGCGGAACGATTCTCTTAATCTTGCTGTTGTCGAAAACAACAGAGACGGACTTATCGCCGAGGAGCGATCCCGTGAAGTCGAAACCGAGCGGGTCGCCGACAGCGCGAAGGAAGTCGGTCGATACGTGATATGCCTTCAGCTCGACACCGAGGACATCTGCGACGGTCGCGTAGATCTGATTCCATGTGAGAGTCTCGTCCGAGGTGATCTGGAATGCTTCGCCGATCGCGTGGCGGTTGCCCATGAGGCCGGTGTAACCGATGGCAAAATCCGCATTCCAAGTAACGGTCCAGAGGCTCGATCCGTCGCCCTGGATGATGACCGGTTTTCCGTCGAGCATACGCTTGATGACCTGCCACGGGCCCTTGTTGCCGTGCACGCCGAGCGGGATATTTCTCTCGTCATAGGTGTGGCTCGGACGGACGATCGTGACCGGGAAACCTTCTTCTTTATACTTCTTCATGAGGAACTCTTCGCAGGCGATCTTGTTTCTGGAATACTCCCAGTAAGGATTCGCAAGTGCTGTTCCTTCGGTGATCACATAGGACGCCGCCGGCTTGTGATATGCGGAGGCGGAGCTGATGTAGATATACTGTTTCGTTTTTCCCTTGAAAAGGCGGTAGTCACGCTCGACCTGATCGACGGTAAAGCCGATGAACTCACAGACGCAGTCGAAGGTCGCATCACCGAGTTTCGCAAGGACAGCAGCTTCGTCGTTGATGTCTGCCGTTACGAGTTTCACGCTCTCCGGAAGTACGGAGGATCGGTTTCCTCTGTTTAATACCCAGACCTCCCAGTCAAGATCGTTGGCGAGTCTTTTCACGATAGCGGTACTGATCGTGCCGGTGCCGCCGATAAATAATGCTTTCTTTTTCATATGATTTCTCCTTATGGAATTGATACTGTCTCGTAGAAAGCTCTTGCCTTTGCGAGGCGGTGTATATCCCCTTACTGACCTAAGATCTCAGAGGCTTCTTTCAGAAGCTCGATGATCGGCAGATGCTGCGGGCAGACGCTCTCACACTGGCCGCATCCGATGCAGTCGGATGCTTTTCCCGAACGACCGATAAGACCGGAATAGAAGTTCTTCGATCTCCAGTCATCAGGATATCTTCGAAGCGTGTTGATGGTTCTGAAGATATCCGGGATTGAGATACTCATCGGGCATCCGTCGCAGCAGTATTTGCAGGCGGTGCAGCCGATCTGAGGCATCGAGAGGATATCCGCGGTAACTTCATCCACAATCTTCACTTCTTCTTCGTTCATTGCCTGGAAGTTTGTGAATGTGCCGATGTTATCATCCATCTGCTCTTCGGTGGACATACCGGAAAGGATGGTCATAACGCCGGGCTGAGATCCGACGAAGCGCAGTGCCCAGGAGGCAACGGACTTGTCGGGAGCGTAGGACTTGAACTTCGCTTCGATCGCGGGATCCATGCTCGCGAGCATACCGCCGCGGATCGGTTCCATGATGATGATCGGGATATTTCTCTCGGCCAAGATCTCATAGAGTTCCTGCGATCTTACGACCGGGTTGGTTCGGTCGAGATAGTTGTACTGGATCTGTACGAACTCGACGTCCGGGTGCTTGTCGAGGATCTCCTTGAGAAGCTCCGGAGAGCCGTGATAGGAGAAACCGAGATGACGGATCTTGCCTTCTTCTTTCTTCTTCCAGCCCCAGGAAAAACAGTCGTACTTCTCGTAGGTGTCGTAGTTATTTCCATCCTCCACGGAGTGCAGGAGATAAAGGTCGAAGTAGTCGACGCCGCAGCGCTCGAGCTGTTCGTTGAAGATACGCTCGATGTCGGATTCAGTCTTGATCTCCCAGGCCGGAAGCTTGGTGGCGATCATGAAGGAATCACGCGGATAACGCTTCACGAGGGCTTCTCTTGCAGCCACTTCGGACTTACCGCCGTGATACACATACGCGGTATCAAAGTAGTTCATACCGGACTGCATGTACTTATCTACCATGCGGCAGACATGCTCGTGATCGATCACGCCGTCCTTCTCCGGAAGGCGCATCATTCCGAACCCCAGTTTCGGCATCTTGGAAAGGTCAATACTCATAGTGGTTTCCTCCTGTTTCCTGGCCTCTAACCTGCTTTGAGGTTACGGGCAGATTATCGCGAGCGGGTGCTTCTTAAAGAGTAATATCGAGATCAGTGTTGTCGGTTAGTTCGGCGGCGGCTTCTTTTCCGTCGCAGGAAAGGAGATATTCTCCCTTAAAAGCACTTACCTCGGCGTATCCCTGTGCGTCAGTGGTGACGGAATCGTTGGTCCACCATTCTTCTTTTACGAGTTTTTTCAGCATCTCGAAGGAAGGCTTTCTGCTGTTGTCGAGACGGAGGAATCCGCTCGGGGCCTTCAGCCATGCGCCGTCCTTAAAGTCCCAGGTCGTGATCGCCTCGACCAGCGGGTGGGAGAACAGGGTCCGGTACATCTCTTCGATCTCGCGTGCCTGCCTCTCTTCGCCTTCGGGGGTTGAAGGCCACTCTTCCACCTGCCAGTCGTTGAGGTCTTCGATATAGGCCGGCATGATGTCGCCGGAAATAAGGGTGTTCTCGGTAAAGTGGATCGGCAGTCCGAATCTGCTGAATCTCTCAAGGACATCATCGAGTTTCTCTTTACCCCAGTAGCCCTGGTGCTGGTGGGACTGGATGCCGATCGCGCTGATCGGGACACCTGCATCGAGGCACTCTTCGATCAGTTCTTCGTATTTCACGGAAGTATTGAAATCGTTAAGAAGGAGTGTTGCCTGCGGGTTGTTCTCATAGGCTCTGTCGAAAACAGCCTTAACGAGACCGACTCTTCCGTACTCCTTACAAAGGCGTGTTACCGCGTTATCGTACTTATCGAATACCGGCATGATGACGACTTCGTTGATGACATCCCACATGTCGATGACACCCTTGAAACCGCTGACTTCGCGGTCGATACGGGCAAGCTGTTTCTCCATGATGGTCTTGTTATCGTACTTCATGAGCCAGTCGGCGCAGACAGTGTGCCAGCAAAGAGGATGTCCCTTCACCTTTACGTTCTTGCTCTGAAGATACTTCGCGGTCGCCATGATCTGCTCGGTCTGCGGCTTTCCTTCTTCGGGCTCGAATCTTCCCCAGTAGAAAGGCAGTGTTCCGTAGTTAAAGATCTCGAGCCAGGAATCCGTGATCTGCTGGAGCTGCTCTTTACTGAAGAACGGCGCGCCGCCCGGGATCTGCCACTTCTCGTCCTGGCACATCACGTACGGCAGGAATTCAAATGCACCGCATCCGAACAGGAATTTGTGGTTCGTCTGCTGTACCTTGACTTCTTTGTTTGCGATCGGGTTTCCTGCCTCGTCGGTGAAGCGGATCTTCTTTACTACTTTTCTGTGGGAAATATCCATGATTTCTATACTCCTTGTTTCACTTGATAAACGGTGCCTCGGGGCGGGTGCTTTTCGAGAGGAAAACCACTACTAATTTTGCTTCGGCATCGCC
>JAFWSW010000132.1 GCA_017519205.1 Clostridiales bacterium
ATTTCTCAATCACGCTCTGTTCTACAACTCTTTTCCCGAGAAGCGTGATTGCCTGCTTCGGACATTTATTGATACATCTGTAGCACATCGTGCAGCGATCGCTCGCTACTGCTTTCCCATCATTCATCGACAGGTTATCCATCGGACACAGTTTCACACATGATCCGCATCCCACACACTTTTCCGAGTCGATCTTGAGTTTGGAAGAATAGTTCTTCGTTTTATGCCCGAAGTACAGTCTCTGCCCGAAAAAACCTGCGAGTCGATACAGAGGACCGATTCCTTCTTTCGTGGGATGCCCTTCTTTCAAGAGCTTCACGGAATTCTTTATCTTTTGCTCCGCTTCGCGGACCAATTCTCTGTTTTTATCCAACGGGCGTTTCAGCGCTTTCTCGTCCCCGATACTGTCCGGCATCTTAAGGTGAAGTCCGCCGACCACATCTGCGCCATATTTATGTAAAAGACGTCCGAGGATCCCTGAACCATCTCCACTGAAAAGCCCCATGGTCGCAATCACGAAGACCTTCTTATCCATCCAGAGTTCTTTATGTTCCGAAACGAAGTCCCTCAGGATCTTTGGTACCGTACTATATTGGACCGGATAGCCGATGACAAGCATATCCGCTTCCTTTATTGCAGCAGGAGCTTCACTGTCTTCGATGGAGAAAACAGAAGTTTCCATATCGTATTCCCTGCAGAAAAACTCTACGGCATATTTTGAGTTGCCTGTGCCGCTAAAGTATATTCCTATCATTTCTTATCCCCTTCATCGCTAACTATATGCATTATATCATTCACAAAGAGGATAAATTATTCTCACTAGTATAGAACTCAAATTGACGTTTCTATATGGCGATGATACAATACTGATAGAGAGCACAGTCCGCGAGGACGGTTGCCTCAGGATTGATAATTCAACTCACCCAGGCTTCCAATCCAATGGGTGAGTTTTTATTTGCGCTTATATCTCTCGTCGAGGTACGCAAACAGCTTCAGAACGAGTGCAACTACACTGATCATCAAACTGATGATGGCAATTACGATCGAAACGATCTCAAAACTTGTCATAAAGCATCCCCCCTTTCCAAGACTATCCCCGAAGGGACGCTTAAAAATGGAGGCAACCGCCCATTGAGCAGACCGTGCTCATAGACAATGTACGCGTAAAATACGTACTATTTCACGACAATTTCTAGTAATTCTTGTAGTTTTGAAAGAAAATGATACAATATCGATAAGAGAGCACGGTCCGCGAGGACGGTTGCCCGTTTTAGTGATTAATCACCCACTAGGCTTCCAATCCAGATGGGTGATTTTTTTATTTGCGCTTATATCTCTCGTCTGCGCTTAATCCTCTTCCCCGGTAAGATGCACCGTGATAAAACCATGTCCGGTCGCAGGCAGGAACTTCTCCACGACATCGGAAGTCTTCATCTTCAGGCTCGACGTACATACACACGGATGACATCCGAGATACTCCCCCGCAAGAACATCCTCATCGATCAGCAGCTGCACTTCGTGGTCTTTATCGTTCATGAGTCCCATGATGCTCACCGCACCCGGCTCAATATCCAGATACTTCAGCATATTCTCCGGTGTCGCAAAAGAAAGTCTGGAAGATCCGATCTGCTTGGACAGTTCCTTGGTGCGGAATTTCTTATCTCCAGGCATCATGAGCAGATAGAACTTTGTCTGCTGTTTGTTGCAAAGGAACAGATTCTTGCAGATCACGACATCCAGGATCGCATCGATCTCATTACAGGCCTCCATGTTATCCGCCCGCTCGTGATCAGTACGCTTATAGGTGATTCCGAGGCTGTCGAGAAAGTCATAAGTACGAACCTCCCGCTGAAGTCTCCCTTCTATGTTTTCCGGTCTTCCGTCATACAGTTCCATGGCCATTTAACAAGAAGCATCCTTCCATACTTTATATTTTCCGGGATATGCTCTTCTGGCTTTAAACGTATCTTCGATCATATCTCAAGGGCCTCCTGCGTTATGACTAAACTCACAGTGGCAATTCTAAATATGCCTTTCCATCGTTACCACTGCTTTCATAACAATATAACACATTCTTCTCGTGATCGATCTCATAGAATTTAGCTTTCCATAGAGGTTCGTATGTTGCATCCGTGATCGGGAGGTCTTCGTGATAGATCATATTGATGCACCCATAGTTAAATGTATCCGGAGCATAATCCCCTTCTTTTTCCCGCTTACTATCATTCATACCGAAATAACGGAGCGTTAGTTTTTCCTGCGTCTGCGCGGTAATGTCACAATGATAGTATTTATCGCCGAGCTTAACTACGGTCCACTCGTGCCCGTACTGGAAATCATGAGTCATCGCGCTGCAGGTCGAGGCATCCACATCCACCTGAAGAAGCAGATATGCGTATGCTCCTGCGATTTCCTGACAGATTCCCTTATCTTCCATCAGCGCGTGATACACCGAAAGTCTTCTGGATGTTTCCGGCGTTCCTTCTTCCGCTCCCCAGTCATAATCCAGCCGGGTGGATTCTTCCATATAGAGTGCAAACACTTTTTCAAGCGGAGTATCATCCTCCATGCAGCAGCTGTCAATCAGCGTCTTAACTCTCGCCTTAAACTCTTCGACGAGTCCTGGGATCTCCTCTTTCGGAACCGTGTATTCCAGTTTATGCGTTCCGTCTTTGTTATCCATCTCGTCTGCCTTTGTCTCTTCATCGGCAGTATCGATCATACTGATATATGTATCCGCAACCGGAAGGCACATTCTTACGGCAAGACGGCAACGGCTGTAATTTGCTTTATCGTTCAGTTTTACGGAGTCTTCCGCGTTAAGAACTGCATCGCAGTAGCTATAAAAATCCTGTTCAAATCCGGGACCATATGCCTGTCTGAAAAAGTCGGATAAAACATGAGGGTTAAACTCATGTCCGCCGTTTTGAGGTGCAGGAACCGTTGTCATTGTGACCGGTGTCGTTGTCACGGAAGTATCACTTGAAGAAGTCTTCTTTACTGAAACAGTGCATGACGACAGTAATATAGCAAAAGTCAAGACAGCAGTAGTCGCAATCGTTTTCTTTTTCATAGAATCACCCATTCCTTAAAGCCCAACCTGAGGCAACCCTTCACATGGTCAGTATATCAATCGTCAAAGATTTATTAGTGACTTTTTGCTCACAAACAGGTATAATAGTAATTGCCTATAAAGAGTGCGCGAGAGACAAGCTCGTTGACCGCACAGCAACCTGCAATAGTAAGGTGCTAAAGCTTGACTGATGGGTCGCCTTTTTCTAAAAAGATTTTTCTCCCATCGGTAACGATGGGAGTTTTTTATTCACTCTTTCAGGCAGAAATACATTTAGGAGGAGTGATCATATGCGTTCACTAAAATCACTGATTGAAAAGCACTCGAAGGTTTGGTTCTATTGTGGAACCGAGGATCTCAAGAAGAGATTCCTTGAACAGGCGGAGGAAGAAGGATTCATCACCATGCGTGGCGAGAAGCCCTCATCCCTTTCTTTTCAGCGTCTTTATGGAATCAACGACAAAGGTACGATGGGCTACATCCCGAATTTCCTCTGGTTTCTCTCTTTGCAGACAGGAAGTAACGAGATCCTTCACGTCGACTATGACCGATTCATCTCAGGTGAGGAAGACTACATCAGTCAAGGCCCTCACATGAAGCCGGTGAGTTGTGAGATCCAGAGGATCTAACCCAAAGAGGCCCAAACAGAAAAAGGACCGAAACCGGTCCTTTTCTTAGTTAGAAGCGGTAAAGAGAAAGAAGGTACAAAACTATGAAAAACACCACTACGCTTCCAACTGTGGTATTTGTTTATTTGCTAATCCCAGAGAATAACGCTTTCGTGATCCTCTTCCATTACCCCGCCACACTTCGGGCATGCTGCCCGTTTGATTTTTGAGGCAGCAACGATATTACACGCCCCTCCGCACTTATCGCATGTATACGGGTATTTCTTATATAACGTGAACTTCTCATGCAGATCATCTCCGAAAGGAAGTTTCGGAAGATCCTCCACGCCTTCTTTCGGAAGGTAAAGAGAAAGATTCATCTCATTCTTCGGAACGCCGCACTCCTCACAGATCAGGAGTTCATTCTCACAGTTTACGACACCATCCGGATGTTCCTCGAAGAACGTCTTCCAATCCTCGCCGTATTTCCCGGATCGGATATCCTTCACCGTGTCTTTATATACCGTAGGAAAGAGCATCCCGATACCGGTCATGGCGTTGAATCTCTCTCCGCAAGTCTTACACTTAAAAGCTTTTCCAAAACCCATTATTCTCCCTCCTCACTTCTTCTCATCGTCATCATGGACGACCAGGTCCGCATCGATTTCCATGAGTTTGGTCATCCCCGGGAAACCGTTCGTGACATTCACATCCAACATCGGCACCTGCTCCTGAAGTTCCATCAGTCTCCTCAAAAGTTCCCATCTCTCTCGACGGTCGAGTTCACGGGCATCGCACCAGGTAGTAAATGCAGCGCCAAGGATAGACATGACAGCGGTTTCTTCATCGTACTTGTCAAGCACCCTGGTTACCTTTACAGCGTCCTTCATAATCGAATCCAGAGTTTTCAGGTTCTTCTTGATTATTCTTTTCTCATCGTCTTTTCTCACTATACTGTCCTCCAAAATCAAGATTGA
>JAFWSW010000133.1 GCA_017519205.1 Clostridiales bacterium
TCTGTCTCTTCTTTACTGCTGACCTTCACCTTCTCGATCTTTCCATTTTTCTTCTCACCATGATATCTGGCTTTAAACGGAAAGTTAGCATCCAGAGGGCTAAGTTCTGCATTGATATTCCAGTACTCCTCCGGAATAAACGCTTCGATCTCCTTCTCTCTGTCAACGACGAGTTTGGTCGCAACTGACTGAACTCGTCCTGCAGAAAGCCCCTTACGTACCTTGCTCCAAAGAAGCGGGCTAAGTTCATATCCGACAAGACGGTCAAGAACACGTCTTGCCTGCTGTGCATTCACAAGATCGATATCGATCTTTCTCGGGGACATGATTGCTTTTTTAATTGCTTTTTCAGTAATTTCATTAAACGAGATACGGCATTCATCATCAAGTTCAATATTCAGCACTTTGGCAATATGCCAGGCAATAGCTTCTCCTTCGCGGTCAGGGTCGGTTGCGATATAAATACGGTCTGCCGATGATGCCAGATCCTTGAGTTCGCGAATGACCTTTTCCTTTCCTCGCATATTAATATATGTCGGTTTAAAGTCATGACGCACATCTACGCCCATTGTGGAGGACGGAAGATCTCTAATATGACCTACCGATGCCGCGATCTTATAATCTTTTCCCAAGTATCTGCCGATGGTCTTAGCCTTTGCCGGAGACTCAACGATCACTAAGTTCTTGCTCATGCCTGGTTATACTCCCATTGTTTTTCTTGACTGTATCTATATATAATTCATTAAAAGCGAATTGTCAAAACATATTTTGCACGTTCCTTGGTGATTTGCCCCTCAAGCTCCATCTTTCCAAGTTCGGATATAACCATGCGGTAAGGCAGTCCACTCTCCCTGACGATTTCTTCTGTAGACATCTCATATGAACTTAGAAGATCATATAATATACGTCTCACTTCGTTTTCTGTCAGCGTCTCAGGTGCTTGCTCGATTTTATTGATCAGCTGCTTATGACTATACGAGTCTTTGATTTCTTCCAGTTCGCGGAAGAATACTGCTTTAGCAAGGAATGCGAGAATATCCTCCGGCTCTGTCGCCACAGTAGCACCGTCCTTAAGCAAAGAAAGATTTCCGTCTGCCGTCTCGGAATAAATAATGCTTGGTACAGCAAACACCTCCTTTCCCTGATTAGCTGCAAAGCTTGCCGTATGAAGTGTTCCACTGTTTTTTCCAGCTTCCGTAATAAGGACACAATCCGATATCGCAGCCAGAATCCTGTTTCTTGCCGGAAAATACTGCCGGATCGGTTCTGTTCCCGGAGCAAGTTCTGAAATCAGCAGCCCCTCATGAACGATTTTGTCGAACAACGGTTGATTCTCTTTGGGATATATCTTATCGAGTCCACAGGGCATTACAGCAATCGTTTTCCCTCCGCAGCCCAGACAGGATTCATGTGCACAGGTATCCACACCTCTGGCAAATCCGCTGACTATGACCAGATCACGTTTTGACAAAGCTCCGGAAAAATCGCGGGTAACACGACGCCCATATACCGATGGTCTTCTTGTTCCGACAATACAGACTCGGGTCTTATCATTCGACAGTAGCGAGAAGTCCCCTCTGTAAAAGAGAATAAACGGCATATTGGGAAGTGTTCTCATATACTCCGGATAGTCTTCATCCAGCATATTGACGGAGTGGATATCATGTTCGATAACAAAGCGAACATATTCATCAAAACGGAGATAGACAGGACTTTTACAAAACCTTGTCCATCTGTCCATCTGATCAGGAGTAAGGTTTTCTTCAGTCATCAGGTCTTCTCGAAGTCTCCAGAGCATGCCAAGTGTACTCATGGTCTTCTTTTCAGCCATTTTTCGTATCTGTTTTCCGGTCATTATACGATTGGCCATAAGAAGCGTGCAAAATAGATCTGCTTTCAGTTTCTCATCCATATCTTCCACCGATTTACACTTTCTTCTCTCCCCATTTCGGAAGCCGGAAGGAAACGGCTTCTATGATATGGTCTTTCTTCACGTCCCTATCGCCATCCATATCGGCTATTGTACGTGCCAGTCTCACCATTCTCTGAAGACCCCGGACAGATAGCTGAAGCTGATGTGCGACCATGGCGGCATATTCCATCTCATTTGTTCCGAAGCGGAACAGTTCCCCAAGGTTTCCTTCCCTGCACTCACCATTTCTTACAGGACCCACTCCAGATTCTTTGCACCTCTGATACTGTATTTCCCATATTTCTTCGATCCGCTCCCGCCAGGTCACACTCTCAGGGGTAAAGTCACCTTTCATTGTTTCAAGAAGAGACTCCTCCGATATATGGCTCAATGTGCAGAAGATATCCATCCTATCAAGCAGTGCTCCACTGACCTTCCCCTGATACGAAGAGATCATCGTCGGTGAGCAGGTACACTCCGATGGCGAATCAAGGCATTTTCCGCACCTGCAGGGATTCATCGCGGCAACGAGCATAAATCTCGCCGGATACAAATTGGTACAGTTATTTCTGGAAACCTTCATCTCGCCAGTTTCGATCGGGACACGGAGAAGATCAAGAACCTTCGGAGAAAACTCGGGAAGCTCATCAAGAAACAGAATGCCGTTCAGGGCACGTGAGATCTCGCCGGGAACAGCATTTCTTCCACCACCGACCATCGCAGAAGGCGTGCAGGTATGATGAACATATCGAAAAGGCCGCTCTCGGGAAAGGATACTCTCCTTAGACAAAACCGATAAGGCACTTTCTACCCGAAGAAGATCGATCTTTTCCTTTCGTGTTAAAGGTGGAAGTATGCCTTGAAGAATTCGCGCAGATAATGATTTTCCCGTTCCGGGAGAGCCGACAAGCAGAAGATTATGAAACCCTGCAGCAGCAAGAGTGATTGCACGAAGTGCCTCGGGCTGGCCGCGAAGTGCGGATATATCCGTTTTCGGCTCAGGAATCACCTCATGCAAAGGGATAAAAGGTGACACGCTTCCACTTAGGAGATCATCATAGGAAATCACGGAAATGGCATCCTTCAACGTATCGACCCCGACCACCTGAACGCCAAGAAGCGACGCCTCCTCACAGTCTTTTGTCGGTACGATACAAGTTATCTTCGAGAAATCCTCAAGAGCCAGAAGTCTGGAAATTGTACCGGGAACAGGCCGGACTTCTCCGGTCAGGGAAAGTTCCCCGTAAATCACAATGTTTCCTTTAGTGTTATTTACTTGTCCAGAAGCAAGAAGTATTGCCATAGCGATCGCTAAATCAAAGGAAGAACCTGATTTATGAAGATATGCGGGAGATATGTTGACCAAAAGACGTTGATTCGGGAATGTAAAACCGCAGGAACGGATACTGGCACGAACCCTTTCTTTTGCCTCACGGATCGATGAATCACCGAGCCCGACGACCTCGAAGCTCGGAAGCCCTGGGAAAATGGATGCCTCCACTTCCGCAACCATGCCTTCCAATCCCTGAAGATATAATGTTCTGACACTGGCATTATGTGAAGAAAC
The DNA here is from genome assembly GCA_017519205.1 of Clostridiales bacterium. Lineage (GTDB taxonomy): Bacteria > Bacillota > Clostridia > Saccharofermentanales > Saccharofermentanaceae > Scatonaster. The sequence goes on from JAFWSW010000133.1 coordinate 3,480, forward strand.
AGCTGTCATCATCGTACCTCCCTTTTATGATATAAGACATTTTACGTTTTAGGGAAGTAACATATCCCATGTTTTTTTCGACAAAACACGACAAAAGGACGAAATGTGCTATAATAGTGGCTTGTTAATATAAATATAAGAACAGAATTGAGGTCATTTCATGAAACTGGGTATCGTCGGTTTACCAAATGTTGGTAAAAGCACACTTTTTAATGCCATTACGAAAGCAGGCGCAGAATCCGCTAACTATCCGTTCTGCACTATCGAGCCGAACGTTGGTGTCGTTTCCGTTCCGGACAGCCGTCTGGATGAGCTGGCAAAGATGTATGACCCGGAGAAATATACTCCGGCTGTAATCGAATTCGTTGATATCGCCGGACTTGTACGTGGTGCAAGTAAAGGTGAAGGACTCGGCAACAAATTCCTGGCAAACATCCGTGAAGTCGATGCTATCGTTCATGTGGTACGCTGCTTTGATGATTCCAATGTTGTTCACGTAGATGGTGGAGCGGATCCTAAGCGTGATATCGAGACGATCGAACTGGAACTGATCCTTTCTGATATGGAATACATGGAGCGCCGTCTGGACAAGGTCAGAAAAATGATGAAGGGCGGAGACAAGAAATTCCAGGCTGAACTTGACTGCTATGAGAAGATCGCCGCTACCCTCGAACAGGAAAAGCCGGCCAGATCTCTTTCCTTTGACGAAGAAGAAACAGAATTCCTGAAAGATCTGGCTCTTCTCACTTTGAAACCTGTTCTTTATGTGGCGAATATCGCTGAAAGCGACATCTCCAATCCTGACATTGATTATGTGAAGACAGTTCAGGAGATCGCTGCCCGTTCCGGTGAGGAATGCGTTGTTATTTCCGCGAAGATCGAAGAAGAGATCGCTATGCTCGATCCTGAAGAAAAAGCAATGTTTCTCGAAGAACTCGGACTTTCCCAGTCCGGTCTCGATAAGATGATACAGGCAAGTTACAAACTTCTCGGCCTCATTTCCTATCTTACAGCAGGTCCTCAGGAAGTACGTGCCTGGACGATCAAGAACGGCACCAAAGCTCCTCAGGCCGCAGGTAAGATCCACTCTGACTTTGAAAGAGGTTTTATCCGTGCAGAAGTCGTTGCTTTTGATGACCTTATGGCTTGCGGCACTTATACCGCAGCTAAAGAAAAGGGTCTTGTAAGATCCGAGGGTAAGGAATACGTTATGAAAGACGGAGATGTTGTTCTCTTCCGCTTCAACGTCTGAGGCTGACTCATCCGATCGCGTGATGACGCTATATTAACGAGATCAATAGACATCGTTCTGGATCATCTTCTTTTCTTCCCACTCGAGTTCTTTTTCTTCAAGTCCCTGCATCTCCAGAACCTGACGGAACTGTGTTTCGTAAAGTTCCCTGTAGATACCGTTCTTTTCAAGAAGTTCCTGGTGTGTTCCGAGTTCTGCAACATGGCCATCGGCGATGACAACGATCTTCTCGGCTTTCATGATCGTAGACAGGCGGTGCGCAATAACGATCGATGTACGGTTCTGCATCAGTATTTCCAGGGCTTCGGAAATAGCATTTTCAGAAATTGAATCCAGCGCACTGGTCGCCTCATCCAGGATAAGGATCTTGGGGTCTTTCAGGATTACACGTGCGATGCTGATCCTCTGCTTCTCACCGCCGGAAAGCTTCAGGCCGCGATTTCCTACCATCGTGTTATATCCATCCGGCTGCTTTACGATAAAGTCATGGATACTGGCGATCTTACAGGCCTTTTCGATCTCTTCATCTGTCGCATCCTCTTTGGCATAAAGGAGGTTCTCCTTGATCGTGCCGTTAAAAAGATACGTCTCCTGAGTAACAACACCGATCTGCTGGCGAAGATATGTCAGGTCGAAGTTTCTTACATCCTCTCCGTTGATCTTTACGCTTCCCTCCTGCACATCATATAGGCGCGGGATAAAGTTTACTACTGTCGATTTACCGGATCCGGATGGTCCGACGATCGCATACATCTTTCCTCCCGGAACAGTAAATGATACGTCCTGTAAGAGTTCTTTTTCCGGAGTATAAGAGAACTTCACGTGATCAAAAACAATATCTTTGTTAGTGACATCCGGCTTAACTCCGTTTTCGGGAGAAACGAGCGGGTTTTCACGATCAAAGTAATCAAAGATACGCGTGAAAAGAGCCAGGGATCTTGTGAAGTCTACACCCAGGTTCATCAGCGATTCGACAGGCCGGTACAGACGGTTGATAAGAGCTACCGTTGCCGTAACGACACCGACAGTCAGTGTCGTGTCGTATTTTTTGATCAGGCATACACCACCTGCAAAATAGATCAAGAGTGGTCCGACCTGAGTAAACATACCCATCATGACTCGGAACCATTTACCGCTTCTCTGCTCCTTCAAAGAGAGTTTCGTAACCTGTTCATTGACCTCCACGAAATTCTCGTATTCCTTATCTTCCCTTGTAAAA
>JAFWSW010000011.1 GCA_017519205.1 Clostridiales bacterium
GGGATTCAACGATAACGGAACCGTCGGGGAGAGTGCTCTTTCCGAAGGAAAGAAGATTTCTGAAGAACCACAGAAGTTCCGGGTCGTCAGAGATCAGGTTCTCGAGGACGGAGATCAGGCGGTCTTCCGGGATGGAGTTAAAGTAGTTGCTGATATCTGCCTTGAAGCAGAAAAGAGAGTCGCGATCCTCCTGCGAAAGAATGTCGAAGATGGCGTTTCTTGCGGAGCGGCTCCTTCTGAAGGAATAACAGCGGTCGGAAAGCCGGCTGTCATATCGGTAGAGAAGATACCGAGGCACTTGAGATACATGTTATCATCCTCGGAAAAGGTATAGACGATGCGCTTTTTGGAGGTGCCGCTCTTGTTGATGACCCGCCGTTCGGGAAGCCCGAGACAATAGTTGCGGGAAGCAAGCTTCTGAGCGATCGGAAGATAACGGGCTTCTTTCACATAGGAAGTAAACTGCTCTTTCTCTTTGTTCGACAGATACTGGTTCGAGACCTTATAGTTCAGGAATTCTTCCCATGTCGACGGCTCGGTGAGCAGCTCCAGAATAGAAGTCATTTCAGTTTACGGGTCCTTTCCGGGCAAAATAAAAGAAGAGAAACAGCTTTGAAACAAGCATGCTTGTTTTACCGGATCTGTACCCGCACCGATTGCCTGCAAAACCGCTTGTCCGAAGACGAGCCGGAAGACACGGGCTTGATCCACCGCAGGCGCGATGACCGCATTTCTCTTCTTGTGTTTGAGCATACCACAAAATGAGGGGGAGCACCAGAAAAACGGGTTACTTCGCTTTTCTGGAAATGAGCGGCTTCGTCACGTAGAGCTTGGGATTAAAGAGCATCAGCATCGGGAACAATTCCAGTCGTCCGGCCAGCATGTCGAAGATCATGGTGAACTTTGCTGCGGTCGAGAAGCTGGCATAGTTCTGGGTCGGGCCTGCAAGCTCGAGTCCCGGTCCGATGTTGTTGATCGTTGCGGCAACAGCGGTAAAGGAAGTAATCAGGCCTTTGTTGTCGAAAGAGACGATGAAAACGGATGCTGTGAAGATCAGGAAGAAGGTGATGAAATACACGTTAACGGAGCGGACGATCTCATGCTCGACCGGGCTTCCGTCCATCGTGATCTTCGAGACGGACTTCGGGTAAACGTAGGATTTCAGTTCTTTCTTGATGGAACGGATCAGGATCATGAAACGGGATACCTTGATACCGCCGCCTGTACTTCCGGCGCAGGCACCGATGAACATCAGGATGACAAGGATGACGCGGCTTGGCTCCGGCCAGTCATCAAAGTTGGCCGAGGCGAATCCTGTTGTGGTAATGATGGATGCGACCTGGAATCCCGCATGGCGGATCGCTACGCTGATATTCTGTATCTGATGGTAGATATTTATGGTAATGATCGCCGTACTCATGAAGACAACCGCAAAATACGCACGGATCTCAGTCATTTTCAGTGCTTTCCGGATATGACGGTACAGAAGGAAGAAGTAGAAGTTGAAGTTGACACCGAAGAGGAGCATGAAGATCGTGGCGACCCACTGGATGTACGGTGTCTGACTTGCAAGGCTGTCTTTATAAACGCCGAAACCACCGGTTCCCGCTGTAGCGAACGAGGTGCAGATACTGTCAAAGAGCGGCATTTTTCCGCAGATAAGGAACAGAACTTCCAGCGATGTCAGGAAGAAATAGATGAGATAGAGAAGAGCCGCCGTGGTGCGCATCTTCGGCACGAGTTTACCGACAGACGGACCCGGGCTCTCGGCACGCATCAGGTTGATGTTTGAGCCGCCGCTCATCGGAATGATCGCGAGAAGGAAAACGAGAACGCCCATGCCGCCGATCCAGTGGGTGAAACATCTCCAGAACTGGGTGGCGTGACAGAGTACTTCCGGATCATGAAGGATACTCGCACCTGTTGTGGTGAATCCGGATACTGTCTCGAAGAAAGCATCGAGAAGCGACGGGATCTCTCCGGAAATAAAGAAAGGCAGCGCGCCGAAGAAACTCATGAAGACCCAGGAAAGGGCGGTGATGACACAGCCTTCCTTCAAATAGAAGGTCGTGTCCTTCGGACGTCTGAACGAGAGCATGTAGCCGAGTATAAAAAGGGAAGCGGCCATGATCAGGAAGATCCATCCCTGCTCCTCATGGTAGATCAGACCGGTAAGTGCGGGAAGCAGCATGAAGACACCCTCGAGGCGGAGAACCTGACCCAGTATATAGAAGACCATGTAAGCATTCATGGGATGGCGGCTCCTTATCGCAAGATGTCACGGATTTCATTAAGTCCGGTGTGTGTGGTAACGATCATGACGGTATCGCCGATCTCGATGGTATCTGTACCGGTAGGAATAATGATCTTGCCTTTCCGGTGGATAAAGGCGATCAGGAGATTGGACTTCAAAGAAAGATCCTTGAGTGCTTTTCCCACAACAGGAGAAGACTCCTTGATCTTAAACTCGATTGCCTCCGCTCTCGCATCAAAGAGGTGATAGAGCGTCTCGATCTCCGAGCTTCGGGAAGCGCGGAGGGCACGTGCATATGCAATGATCGCCTCGGAGGTGATAAGCTTCGGGTAGATCACGGATCCCAGATCGAGGTCGGTAATGACCTCCGAGAAATTGATGCGGTTGATCTTCGTGATGACCTTTGCCTTGGAGACTTTCTTCGCAAAAAGCGTCAGCAGGATATTTTCCTCATCGATTCCGGTCAGCGGAACAAAGGCCTCCATATCGCGGATACCGGCGCCCAGAAGATCGTTCTGGTTCGAGGCGTCCGCATTGATCACGACGGCTTCCGGAAGTAGAATGGACAGTTCGTCGCAGCGCTTCAGCGAGGATTCCAGGATATGGACATCGATACCGGTATGCAGAAGTTCATTGGCCAGATAGTAGGCGGAAAGACCACCGCCGACGATCATGGCATTCCGCACCTGCTTCGTAAATACGCCGATATGCTTGAGGAACTTTCTGGCTTCCTCGCGCTTAGCGGCAAAGAAGACCGTATCGTCTGCCTGGAGTGTAAAAGCACCGGAAGGGATAACGACCTCGCCTTTTCTCTCAACACCGCAGATCAGGATGTTGTGCGTGACGTGTTTGCCGAGGTTGGCGATCGTCATCTGATCCAGGATATTTCCTTCGGGGATCTTGAACTTGATCATCTCCGCCTGGCCATGGGCAAATGTGTTGACCTGAAGAGCGGAGGGGAGATACAGGATACGCGCCATCTCGCGGGCGGACTCGAGTTCCGGATTGATGATCATCGCCAGACCGAGTTTGTCTCTGAGATAGCCGACTTCGCGGCTGTAGTCCGGAGTACGGACACGGGCGATCGCCGCGCACTTACTGAACTGTTTGGCGATCGTGCAGCAAAGGATATTCAGTTCATCGGAGCCGGTGACGGCGATGACGAGATCTGCGTCCTCGACAC
>JAFWSW010000134.1 GCA_017519205.1 Clostridiales bacterium
AACAAATCATAATAGGTACATTATATTCAGCAGCTTGCCTCCAAACTGTTTCAGTTTGTGGCTCAACACCAGCTTGAGCATCCAACAACATTATAGCTCCATCCAATACTCTTAAACTACGTTGTACTTCAATAGTAAAATCTACGTGTCCAGGAGTATCGATAATATTTAAACGATGATCTTTCCAAAATCGTGGAGACCAACGATGCCTGGATCACAGAGCGTACGGGAATCAAAGAGCGCCATATCTCCGATCCGGAGAAGGATACTTCCGAGAGCATGGCGATCGAGGCTGCGAAGAAAGCAGTGGCCGACGCAGGGATCGATCCGAAGGAAATCGGACTTATTATCGTTGCATCCACCACACCAAATGTGCTTTTCCCGGTGCTTAGCGCAAGCGTTCAGGCTGCGATCGACGCAGACAATGCGATGTGTTTCGACATGAATGCCGCATGCCCGGGTTTCCTGACGGCTTTCGTAACCGCCCAGAACTATATCCGCTCCGGCATGGTGAAGACCGCGCTGGCGATCGGAACAGAGAACCTCAGCAACTATATGGATTTCACGGACCGCGGAACCTGCATCCTCTTCGGAGACGGTGCTGGCGCCTGCATCCTATCTTCCGAGAAAGACCAGCAGTATGACGCGATCATGCGCGCAGCCGGTAAGCGCGGCGAGTGCATGCACTGCGAGTCCTACATGCAGAAGGGGAAAGAGAAGACCCCGGAATTTTTGAAGTCCAACTACATCCAGATGGACGGACAGACAGTGTTTAAGTTTGCCGTTACGGAAGTGCCGAAGGTCATTGAAGATCTTCTTCAGAAGACCGGCACAAACCCGGACGATATCGACTATTTTATCCTGCATCAGGCAAACCGCCGCATCATCGAGTCGGTGGCCAAGCGTCTGAAGCAGCCGATCGAGAAATTCCCGATGAATATCGAGAAGACAGGTAACACTTCCTCCGCGAGCATCCCGATCCTCTTCGACGAGATGAAGAAGCAGGGTCTGATCGGAGAAGGCAAAAAGAAGATCGTCATGTCCAGCTTCGGAGCGGGCCTGCTATGGGGAGCTGTCCAGACAGAAATCTGATTTTCTTCGGCAAAAGCACTCGCGGCCCATCGTGAGTGATCGAAATAGAAAGGCTGCGGTCCCACGCGGCATTAAGGAGTCAAATATGAAAACGAAACTGACTGAACTTCTGAACATCGAGTATCCGATCATCCAGGGCGGTATGGCCTGGGTTGCGGACTACCACCTCGCTGCAGCAGTAAGTAATGCAGGCGGCCTGGGCATCATCGGTTCCGGCGGAGCAGATGCGGACTGGGTAAGAAACCAGGTAAAGTGCTGCCGCGAGCTGACCGACAAGCCGTTTGGTGTAAACGTCATGCTGATGAACCCGCATGCGCCGGAAATCGCTGATGTTCTCGCAGAAGAGAAAGTCGCCGTTATCACGACAGGCGCAGGATCCCCGGAGAGATATCTCAAGAAGTGGCAGGACGCCGGCATCAAAATCATCCCGGTCGTTGCTTCCGTAGGTCTTGCCAAGAGAATGGAAAAGCTCGGTGTTGATGCAGTTGTTGCAGAGGGAACCGAGTCCGGCGGACACATCGGTGAACTTACGACTATGACGCTGGTTCCGCAGGTAGTCGATGCACTCTCCATCCCGGTCGTTGCCGCAGGCGGTATTGCGGACGGCAGAGGAATCGCAGCAGCATTCATGCTGGGCGCCGAGGGTGTGCAGTGCGGCACATGCTTCATCCCGTGCGATGAGACAAACATCCACCAGAACTATAAGGATCTGGTCCTCAAGGCCAGTGATATCGATACCAAGGTCACCGGCCGTTCTACCGGCCATCCGGTAAGAACGATCAGAAACCAGCTGACCAAGCTGTATCTGAAGATGGAAGCTGACGGAGCCACTCTCGACGAGCTCGAGCAGCTCTCTCTCGGTTCCTTGCGAAAAGCTGTCCTCGATGGCGACAAGGATATGGGTTCCTTCATGGCGGGCCAGATCTCCGGTCTTCTGAAGGAGCAGCTCACAGTAAAAGACAGGATCGTATCCATGATGGATCAGGCAGAAACACTCTTAGGAGGTAAGAAATAATGAAAATCGCATTTATGTACCCGGGCCAGGGCGCCCAGAAGAACGGAATGATGCAGGATTTCTACGAGCAGATCGCAGAATCCAGAGACCTTTTCACAAAGGCAAGTAAGATCAGCGGATACGATATCCCGGATCTGTGCTTCAACGAGAAGGAAGAACTGAACCAGACGAAGTACACACAGGTATGTCTTCTGACTGCATGCATGGCGGCGACAGAAGCTCTCCGTGCAGAAGGTGTGGAACCGGATGCGACCTGCGGTCTTTCCCTTGGTGAGTATACTGCACTGGTAGCAGCCGGTGCGATGTCTTTCGAAGATGCGATCAAACTCGTTACCGAGAGAGGCAAGATCATGGAAGAAGCAGCTCCTGATATCGGCGGCATGAGCGCTGTTATCGGTATGAGCGAGGAAGATCTCCGCGCTGCGATCGATGGTATCGACGGAGTCTATGTGGCAAACTTCAACTGCCCGGGCCAGATCGTTATCACAGGATATAAGGAAGCTGTCGAGAAAGCCGGCGAAGTCCTGAAAGAGAAGGGTGCCAAGAGAGTTATCCCGCTGAAGTGCAGTGGTCCTTTCCACTCTCCGATCATGGAGAAGGCCGGAAAAGAACTCCGCTCCGTTATCGACGAGGTCAACTTCTCCAAGCTGGAAACACCTTATGCAGCAAACCTGACAGGTGCTCTGGTTTCTGATGAAAAGGAGATCCCGGATCTTCTCGAGAAGCAGGTCAGCGGATCCGTCCGTATGCAGCAGGATATCGAAGCTCTGGCAAATGCCGGTGTAGATACATTTATCGAGATCGGTCCTGGTAAGACCATCTCCGGTTTTGAAAAAAAGACATTGTCGGATGTTGAGATCCTCAATGTGGAGACGCTGGAGGACCTGAAGAATGTCGCTGCGCGTATCAAGGAAAAAGCAGGAGAACAGGCATGAGTAAGACAGCAATCGTAACCGGCGGCTCCCGCGGAATCGGACGTGCAACGGCTATTGAACTTAGTAAGATGGGCATGAACGTTGCCGTGATCTACTGCGGTAACCAGGCAAAAGCTGAAGAGACAGTTGCTGCCTGTAAGGAAAACGGCGTGGAAGCCATCGCTCTTAAGTGCGATGTAAAGGTAAAAGATGAGGTCGAAGCTGCTGTCGCAAAAGTACAGGAGACCTTCGGTTCCGTAGATGTTCTCGTAAACAACGCCGGCGTGACAAAGGACGGCCTTCTGCTCCGCATGAGCGAAGAGGACTTCGACGCCGTTATCGATACGAACCTCAAGGGCTGCTTCCTCTTCAGCAAATCCTGCTCCGCCATCATGATGAAGCAGAGATCCGGAAAGATCATCAACATCGCTTCGATCGTCGGTCTTCAGGGTAATGCCGGACAGGCGAACTATGCGGCATCCAAAGCCGGCATCATCGGCTTTACCAAGTCTCTGGCAAAAGAACTCGGCTCCCGCGGTATTACTGTAAATGCTGTGGCTCCGGGCTTCGTAGAGACAGATATGACAGACGTTCTCAGCGATAAAGTGAAGGAAGCATTCCTCAACATGGTACCGCTGAAGCGTACCGCGAAGCCGGAAGACATCGCCAATGCGATCGGATTCCTCGCTTCTGAAAAAGCAGATTATATCACCGGACAGGTGCTGACCGTTGACGGCGGCATGTGCATGTAAAAGAAACAAAGGAAGGTAAGGAAACATGAGACGAGTTGTAGTAACAGGTATGGGCGCGGTTACACCGCTGGGTAACACTGCTGAGGAATTCTGGGCGAATATCAAGGCAGGCAAAGTAGGTATCGGACCGATCACCAAGTTTGATGTCACAGAATACCGCGCCAAGGTCGCCGGTGAAGTCAAGGACTTTAAGGCGGACGAGTATATGGACTTTAAGACCGCGAAGAGAATGGAACTGTTCTCTCAGTATGCGGCAGCTTCCGCACTGATGGCAGTAAAGGATTCCGGTATCGAGATCGAGAAGGAAGATGCTTACCGCTGTGGTGTTGTCGTCGGTTCCGGCGTCGGCTCCATGCAGGCAACAGAGCGCGAGTATAAGAGACTTCTGGACTTCGGCCCGAACAAGATCGGACCTCTCTATGTACCGCTCATGATCTCCAATATGGCAGCAGGTAACATCGCAATTGTTACCGGCTTCAAAGGCAAGAATATTGATGTTGTTACCGCATGTGCATCCGGTACGAACTCCATCGGTGAAGCTTTCCGCAGCATCCAGCACGATGAGGCGGACGTGATCCTTGCCGGTGGTACAGAAGCTGCGATCTGCCCGCTCGGCGTTGCCGGTTTCTGTGCTCTGAAAGCACTTTCCTTCAACGAAGATCCGATGAAGGCTTCGATCCCGTTCGATAAGAACAGAGACGGTTTCGTACTCGGTGAGGGTGCAGGTGTTCTCGTTCTCGAGGAATACGAGCACGCAAAAGCCCGTGGTGCGAAGATCTACGCCGAGATGGTCGGTTACGGCGCTTCCTGCGATGCATACCACATCACTTCTCCGGAAGAATCCGGTATCGGTGCAGCTCATGCAATGATGGCAGCAATTAAGGATGCCGGCATCGAACCGTCCGAACTTGATTATATCAATGCTCACGGCACATCCACTCACCACAACGACCTCTTCGAGACCCGTGCGATCAAGATGGCGCTCGGAGATGCTGCGAAGGACGTGAAGATCAACTCCACGAAGTCCATGACCGGACACCTTCTCGGTGCGGCCGGTGCAATCGAGGCGATCGTTCTGGCGAAGTCCGTTCAGGAAGGCTTTATCCACCAGACCATGGGCTCTTCCGAGACCGAGGACGAGATGGATCTCAATTATTGCTTTGGCACTTCCTACGAACAGGATGTAAAATATGCTATGAGCAACTCGCTCGGATTCGGCGGTCACAACGCTTCCATCATCATGAAGCATTTCGAAGAGTGATCGGCTGATCGGGAAGATCCGCAGGACGCATGCTTAAGCAGCGTGCACGACAGACGAGGTATTTACTATGTCAAAAGCACTGACCACAAGAGAGATCATGGATATTCTTCCGCATCGTTCCCCGTTCCTTCTGGTGGATGCGATCGAGGATTATAAAGAAGGCGAGTATGCCATCGGCAGAAAGTGCATCACCTATGATGAGCCGTATTTCCAGGGCCATTTTCCGGAGATGCCGATCATGCCGGGTGTCCTTCAGGTAGAGGCACTGGCACAGACCGGTGCAGTCGCGATCCTCTGCAAGGAAGAGTTCAAAGGCCGTATCGCGGTCTTCGCGGGGATCGATAAGTGCAAGTTCAAAAGACCGGTCGTTCCGGGCGATGTCCTTACATTGAAGACAGAGATTACCGCACTTCGTGGTCCGGTCGGTATGGGACATGGTGTCGCATCCGTCGGAGATGAGGTCGCCTGCGACTGTATCATCAAGTTCGCGATCCTGCCGGCAAAAGAGGAGAACTAAACCGGTTTCAATTGTCAAATTATTTTACATTCTCCCCTTAATATATAATAGGTATTATATAGAAAACGCGAAGTCGAAAACGGTTTCGCGTTTTTTGCCCGTTATTTGCACTTTTTGAGGTTTCTGCTATCATATCGGTAGCAAATAGAAAGAGGAGATTCACCATGCCGGATCCGAGTCTTGAAAAACCGAAACTGAATTTAAAAGAGATGGGATTTAAGAAATCGGTCATCCACCTGTGGACATACTATAAGTGGTGGGTCATCATTCCGGTGATCGTAATCGCCATCATCGTCTCCTTTGTTTCTTCTTATTTGAAAGCCACTAAGAAGACCTACCTGACGATCGCATGCGTCAATGCCAGATATGAGTCCAACCATGTATTCGATGAATACGCGGAATCGATCGGACAGGAGATCAGTGTGGACTGTACATACCACTATCCGACAAACGAAGACTCCACATACTACAGTCAGGATATGACGAACAGCATCCAGAAACTTGTTTCGCTGATGCAAAGTGAGGTCGTCGATATCGTCTTTACCAATTCGCGGGCAATAAAGGAATACGGTGAATCGGGAGTACGGGATCTGAGTGAAGTCCTCTCGAAGGAACAGCTGGACGACCTTGAGAGCCGCGGCATCCTTTTCCACCTGGAGCTCCCGGACGGAAGATCTTATCCTGCAGGAATCAATGTCACGGACATGGAGTTTTTCGATCCGGTATATAACGGATCAGAAGAGAAGCATTACCTGATGCTCTCGAAATTCTCTTCTAAAACAGAAGAAGAGAAACTCCTTATCGAGTATCTCTTCTTCTCGTGAAAAACTGAATTAGATAAAACCATTAATCCTCTTCGGACTCGTCCGGGGAGGATTCTTCATCTTCGTCATCCTCATCCTCATCGTCGTCAGAATCAGACTCCTCATCGTCTTCGTCGGTGTCTTCATCGTCC
>JAFWSW010000135.1 GCA_017519205.1 Clostridiales bacterium
CTGTCTGACAGAAAAGCGTACAAACTGGAGACGGAATTGCCGGAAGAACTGAATCACTATTTTGATGATTTAGAGCGCTTCGAACTGGACGATCTTGAATTCCGCATCATGCCTCATGGCAAAGTGGTCATGTTCCATAATCACAATAACCAGATACATAACATTATGCTCGATCATCTTCTTCAGGCGGAAGTGACGAATGACTATGAGCAGGGCGTTTCAGAGTTCCTGCAGAAAAGAGAAGACTACATAAAGACGCACGAGCGGATCGGAGAAAGCCTCAGTGAGAACGTTGTCTTTCCCTCGCTTGATAAACTCAATGATTACCAGAAACGATACAACTATACGATCCTGTTCCGCTCGGAAAGCACCCGTTTTGAGATCACGAAGACGATCTGCAACTTCTTTAACGGGGAGAAGATCCTTTCCGGCGGTGAATGGAAAGAAGATCTGAAGCCTGCGCGATTGAAAGATGTGTTCTTACGCTTTGAGGATAAAAACTGCAGATACTCATGCTTCCTGTATTTCTATGAAGAGGAGATCCTGCGGGCCTTTGAAGATGTCTTTGCAAAATCGGACGATTCTGCACAGGCAGAATTTGTGATCCGGGTCGGAGACAGGAAGAGTGATTTTTCGTTTGAAATCAAAGCGGGGGACAAGTGCTTTTCACTCAGTAAAACAGAGATCCGCCTCTACAGGAATAATGAAGAGGATGGAGGAAAGCTCATATTCAAGAACTATAAGGGTAAGCGAAAGAACCGCTTATACGGCTGTGCGGGGAGGATGTCCGTATAACGCGGGTTTGTTGTCCGCCTCTTTGAAAAAACGAAAATGTTCTTCTGACTACGCGATAGTCTTTGCTTTTGGTCCGAAAGTCAGATCGACATATAGAGACAAAAAGGCATCGCGTTTTCGGTATTGATATCTTCGTATACGACATCGCAACTGGGATCGCTATTGATACCTCTGCCTGTTGTTACCGCATGATAATCTCCTCTGAATGTCATGTAGAATGCGCCTTTATCCGGGTCATAGAATGCCGATTTCGCCGTACCGGTAAAGGTAATGATCTTGGTATAGAGCATTTGCTGGCCGCTGTTTTCCCACTGCATCGTGATCTTGTAATTGGCCGTCATGGCAGACTCGTGATCCCGGTCGGCAAAGTCACCCGAAACATTCAGTTCATCCAGTGAAGACTCATTGTACGGATACCCGCTCGCGTGCAGATCAATGTGGTACAATTCACCGTTCTTCGTCACTTCACCGTTCGGAAGATTATCCATGACATACTGGATGTAGTACTCATCGCGATAACCCGGTTTCGGTTCCGGTTCGCCGTTGTGATTGTATCCCCATTCGGAGACAGGATCGTAGGTGATGACAGATGGTGTCGCCGGGGTCGGTTCGGGTGCTTTATCCTCGCCGATCTCTACCGTAACAGAATTAGAACTGATGGCAAGATCGAATTCTTTTACGACCTTATCCGGATCATCCGGATCTACGATGACGAGTTTCGGCTGGATATGATTGGAAAGATAAGCAAATCCGGTGAAACTGATCGATCCTGTGCCATCCTTTTTCAACGTGCACTGCCAGTTTTCCTTATCTTCGATATCATTCGGAAGCTCTTTAAACTTCACGATATATCCCGAATACTTCGATTTTCCGGAATCCGTGTAACTATCCTTGAAATTGATGGAGATCGTCTTATTCAGCTTTTGACCGAGCATATACATCCTCTGGGAATACTCGAACCAAACCTTATCTTGTAGTTTGTCTCTGATCACGCTGAATACCAGCGGAAATACATCGTTGTAAAGATTCGCTCTGTGCTCGTCACAAAGCTCTTTCTTGATAGCGTCGTTCAGGCCGCCGCCCAAAGTCCATCCGCCGTTTTTCGCGGTCTTGAAATACAGTTCCATCGTTCCCTCATCTGTCCAGAAGAGGTTAACATATTTATTGACTTCCTCATCAACGAGATCTTTGATCTCCTCCGGTGTATGATCTCCGGAAGAAAACAGCGGGTAGAAGATCTTGAACCAGTCTGCCGCAGAACGGTAGGCACCGCCGTTATTCCGGTTTGCCTTCGCATAGAACTCGATATACCCTCCACGGTACATGTCTTTTCGATCACTGGTCATTTTCTCATAGTAGGAAGTAAGTACATAGTCAAAAAGAGCTACACCCGCCATCGAAGCACACATGACACTCGATTTCAGGGCGCCCGCTGCCAGTCCGATTACGTAGTTAAATGACGCTTTGAAGGCAGTTGCCACACCTTCCCTGGGCTTGCCGTTCAGGCACTGGGAGATCGCCTGATATGAGGCAAAGAAAAGGCCAACTTCAGAGAGGAGGTCGCCATAATCCTCGAGAAAATCCATCGTAAAGCCCACTGTCTTCAGGGCATTGTATCCCATATCGTTTCCGAATGAGGAGAGTTTTCCCCAGGCATCCGCGAACTCGTATCGGATATTTGCCTCATCAGCAGTTCCGTTTTTCAGCGGTTTGAGAAGTAGGTCTTCTGCCTCTTCCGATGTCACCGGTTCGATATATGTATCCAGAAGTACGGAGTATGTGCCGGTCGCGTTTCTCGTCTTCGCTTTAGATAGGTTAAAAGCACCGTACGTGGAAAGATGAGTCGCGTGGATCACCATTTTTTCGCCGTCATACTGGGCGCAGACAGGTACCCACTCTTCGGCCTCCTCGTCATAGTATCCGGCGGCGATGATCTCATCATCCTCCTTTTCGATCGGGATCGAGATCTCGATCACGCCTTCAAATTCATCAACGTCATCGATCGTAAAATCATAAACGACACCGCCGGTCTGCAGATCATCGACCTGCGGGAAAGACTTGGCTTTCTTTACGACCAGGGTGTGCTCGTCTTCAAGAAGGGAGAGCGTGGCATCAAAAGTGTATCCGTCGCCTTCCACGACCGGATCCTCTTCCGTGAAAGTCTCTTTCGTTGCTTTCTCGA
>JAFWSW010000136.1 GCA_017519205.1 Clostridiales bacterium
AACACCGATCTCGCTTCTCTGGTTCTTCACGTTCTCGATGACTTCATGTGTCTTCGTCTCGTGGATCTCAAACTCAAACTCATCCATGCCGTACTGCTTGATAACTTCCACAAATGCATTAACGGCAAAGGTATAGTGCTGCATGGAAACATGAAACTTGTGCTTCACTTTCGCGCCGGAAATAAACCTCGCTTCAAGCATGTCATACTGCTCGATGACTGATTTCGCATACCCCAGGAATTCACTTCCCTTTACCGTCAGTGAGATTCCGCTCTTGGTACGCAGGAAGATATCAAACCCGACCTCTTCCTCAAGAGATTTCAGGGCAGCTGTCAGCGCCGGCTGGGAAATAAACAGTTTCTTCGCCGCATCATTAATGGAGTTTTCCTCCGAAAGTGCGATCACATATTTTAACTGGTTCAGTGTCATAGGATATTACTTTTTCTGCTTGCTCTGATAGTCTTCGAGTGCGTTCTTGATTGCTTCTTCCGCCAGGACCGAACAGTGCATCTTATGCGCCGGGAGTCCGTCGAGGGCTTCGGCAACAGCCTTATTCGTCAGTTCCAGAGCTTCAGTGACCGGCTTTCCCTTGATCATCTCTGTCGCCATCGAACTGGAAGCAATCGCAGATCCGCAGCCGAAAGTCTCGAATTTAACATCCGTGATGATCTCGTTGTCGATCTTAAGATATATCTTCATGATGTCGCCGCACTTTGCGTTACCGACCTCGCCGACACCGTCCGCATCCTCGATCACGCCGACGTTTCTCGGGTGAAGAAAATGATCCATTACCTTTTCACTATATAAAGCCATATTGCACCTCCAAAATGCTATGTGTTTTTCTTAAAGAATGAACTGCTTCTTACCTGCAACCAGATCGCGCCAGATCGGTGAGAAGCTTCTTAAATATGTGACTACTTCTTTCACTGCGCTGATCATGTAATCGATATCTTCGTCTGTGACATCTTCGCCGAGACTTAATCTCAGAGAACCATGTGCAACATCGTGCACACGTCCGATCGCCAGAAGCACGTGGCTCGGGTCAAGGGATCCGGATGTGCAGGCACTTCCGGAAGAAGCCGCGATTCCCTTCTCATCGAGAAGCAGGAGCAGTGATTCGCCCTCAATACCCTCGAAGCAGAAGTTGACGTTACTCGGAAGTCTCTTCGTTCTGTCGCCGTTCAGAGCGGAATGCTCGATCTCATAAAGGCCTTCGATCAGGCGGTCACGCTTCTCAATGAGATACTTCGCTGTCTCATCCAGCTTGTCAGAAGCTTCCTTCAGCGCTACAGCCATCGCCGCGATTCCCGGCACATTCTCGGTACCGGCACGCTTGCCTCTCTCCTGTGCACCGCCCTCGATCAGGTTACTGAGCTTGATGCCCTTTTTCGCATAGAGGAAACCTGTACCCTTCGGGCCGTGGAACTTGTGGCCGGATGCAGAAAGCATATCGATGTTCTGTTCAACGACATTGATCGGAACATGGGTGATCGCCTGTACCGCGTCAGTATGGAAAAGCACTCCCTTTTCATGGCAGATTCTACCGATCTCCGCGATGGGCTGGATCGTACCGATCTCATTATTGGCATACATGATCGTAACAAGTGCCGTATTATCAGTAATTGCGGCTGCGACTTCCTCCGGACGGACAAGACCGTCTTCATGTACGTCGAGAAGTGTGATCTCAAATCCTTCCTTCTCAAGCTTGTCCAGTGTATGAAGGACCGCGTGATGCTCAAACTTCGTCGAGACGATATGGGTCTTGCCCTTCGCTTTTCCTAAGATAGCTGCGGAACGGATCGCCTGGTTATCGGCTTCCGAACCGCCAGATGTGAAGAGGATCTCTCTGGGCTCGGCACCGATCACGGACGCGACGGTTTCTCTTGCCAGTTCCAGTTCCTCTTTTGCCTTCTGACCGAAACGGTAAAGACTCGAAGGATTGCCGTATGTATCTTTCATCAGGGAAACCATCTTATCGATAGCCGCCTGACTCATCTTCGTTGTAGCTGCATTATCTGCGTAGATCATCTTATATACTCCTTTTTTCACGCGCTTTTCAAACTTGCGCGGATGTGTCTTTCGAGTTCACATTATATTGCCTATTCACCCACCGTGTCAATAGGCAATTAGGACTTGATTTACCTATTTACCTTGCGGTATACTAGGTGAAGTATCACAAATGACTAGGAAGGAGCCTTTCTATGATTTCTACTAAAGGACGTTATGCTCTGCGCGTCATGATCGATCTGGCCGAGCACAGTGACGGAAGTTATATACCTCTTAAAGATATTGCCGAGCGCCAGGAGATCTCGAAGAAGTATCTGGAGATCATCGTTAAAGACATGGTCAGCGGGAATCTTCTGAAGGGTGCCAGCGGAAAAGGCGGCGGCTATAAACTCGTAAGAAATCCGGAAGAGTACACCGTCGGCGAGATCTTAGAGCTTATGGAAGGATCCATGAACTCCGTGGCATGTCTTTCCGACAAGGGCTTCTCCTGCCCGAGAAAAGAATCCTGCCAGACACTTCCTCTCTGGGAAGAATACGATAATATGGTCCATGACTTCTTCTACGGAAAGACGCTGAAAGATCTTTATGCCCCGGCGCCGAAGAAGGGCAAGAAAAAGAAGTGATCCGCTCGGGAAGCACGGATGCGGGTGCTTTTGCCGAAGAAAAACCGAATTCCAAAAAGATCTGTTTGTTTCTGCAACAGATCTTTTTTTCGTCTCGTCATATATGCAGAGGCGGAAAAGAAAGCCTCCTTACAAAAACAAAAACGGAAAACACGGAAAGTGCTTTTCCAGAAAATAAAGGAGAATATAAAATGAAAACGAAAAGAATGATGGCCGCAGTACTTACTTCTTCCCTTCTGCTTTCTATGGCAGCAGGATGTGCGAAGAAGGAGAAAAAACCGAAAAGAACGCAAAAGCCATCCAATAACGTCCAGACAACGGAGCGTCCCTCCAATCAGACAGCGATCTTCGAACTGATGAACGCTCAGGCGCAGAATCCGGGATCTATCGATGAAGAAGAACTGAAGAAGGCATATTCCCAGTTCGTATTCGGCGTCATGAAGCAGTGCCTGAAGGCCGCACACGGCAAGAACGTCCTTATCTCTTCCGACTCGATCCTTTTCGCACTTGAGATGGCCGCTTCCGGAGCAGACGGCGACACACTCGATCAGATGCTCCAGACCATGATGCCGGGCGTTGAAAACGAGGAAGGATTCCAGTACGCGATCGACCGCATGAAG
>JAFWSW010000012.1 GCA_017519205.1 Clostridiales bacterium
CCCGGTCTATCACGAGGACGATGAGACCTCTACGATCCTGTGGACGGAATATGATGAGGACTTTTCTGTTTTCAACGAGAAGTTCCTCGCGGATATGGAAAAATACGGATCCAGCAAGGGCGTTTTCGCCATGAAGGGCATGCCGCCGACGAACAGCTTCAATGTATTCTATAATCCGTGGTTCTCCTTCGACGGATTCTCCGTGGATCTTCACGACATGAAGGACTATTTCTTCCCAGTCGTCGATATGAGTAAAATCATCGAAGAAAACGGAAGACAGTATCTTCCGATCTCGATCACCGTGCATAAGGCGGCGACGGATCTCATCCATTTGAAGAAATTCTTCGACGATATCGAGAGCTATTTCCCGATGTTTATTGAGGGGTAAGAGGTACATTATGACAGTAAAAGAACTTCAGGAACTGATCATTAAGGAAAAGAAAGAGCGAGGGATCTGTATCCTGGCGCATGCATATCAGCGTCACGACATCTGGGAAGTCGCAGACTATATCGGTGATTCCTTCGGCCTTTCCCAGGAAGCGGCCAAGGTGCCGGAGAATAAGGTCATCATGTGCGGAGTCCGCTTCATGGCGGAGACCGTGAAGATGCTTTCTCCGGAGAAGCAGGTCTATCTGGCCAACCCGATCGCGGGCTGCCCGATGGCCGAGCAGATCGAGCCGGAGATGCTGGCTGCGCTGAAGGCGGAGAACCCGGACCACACGGTGGTTGCATATATCAATACGACCGCAGAACTGAAGACACTCTGCGATGTAGCGGTTACCTCGTCTTCCGCTGTAAAGATCATCCGCAATATCGAAAATGATAAGATCCTGTTCGTACCGGACTGTAACCTCGGTGACTGGATCAGCAAGCAGATTCCGGAGAAGTCCCTGAAGATGGTACACGGCGGTTGCCCGACACATCTGCGTCTGACTCTTGCTGATGTCGAGAAGGCACGTGCCGCACACCCGGGGGCGAAGATCCTGATCCATCCGGAGAGCCGTCCGGAGGTCGTTCTGGAAGCAGACTTCGTCGGATCGACAACGGAGATCATGGCGTTTGCGAAGAAGAGCGACGACAAGGAATTCATCATCGCGACGGAAAACAGTATCGTCGAGCATCTGCAGTTTGACTGCCCGGACAAGAGCTTCTATCCGCTTTCCAAGGACTGTGTCTGCCATAACATGCAGGCGACCACACTGGTCGATGTATACCGTACGGTCATGGGCCTCGGCGGTGAAGAGATCCTCATGAGTGATGAACTGATCCGCGATTCCAGAAAGTGCATCGACGCGATGCTGGAACTCGGCAAATGAGCAGTGCACTGATTGCGATGAGCGGCGGCGTGGATTCCTCGCTGGCTGCCAAGATCATGCTGGAGCGGGGTTATTCCTGCATCGGCTGCACGATGAAGCTCTACAGCAACGAAGATATCGTAGTTGCGAATCCCAAGACATGCTGTTCTTTAGATGACGTGGAGGATGCACGTTCTGTTTGCATGCACCTCGGCATCCCTTATTACGTTTTCAATTTCCAGGATGAATTCCGCGAGAAAGTCATCGGCAAGTTCGTGGATGCGTACGAGAATGGACGCACCCCGAATCCGTGTATCGACTGTAACCGTTTCCTTAAATTCGGTAAGTTATATGAACGTGCCAAGGTCCTCGGCTGCGACGTGATCGTGACCGGTCACTATGCGCGTATTGAGAAGGGTGACGATGGCCGTTTTCATCTTCTAAAAGCACTCGACCCCATGAAGGATCAGAGCTATGTTTTGTATTCGCTTACCCAGGAACAGCTTGCGCATACAGTATTTCCGCTGGGTGATCTGAAAAAGACGGAAGTCCGTGAGATCGCAAAGGATGCGGGCATGATCAACGCCGGGAAAAGAGAGAGCCAGGACATCTGTTTCGTCCCGGACGGTGACTATGTTGCTTTCCTTAAGAAGTTTACGGGGCACGAATATCCGAGTGGAGATTTTGTTGATAAAGAGGGCAAGGTCCTCGGCACACATAAGGGTATCGTGGCATATACTCCGGGACAGAGAAGAGGCTTGGGACTGGCCCTTCCGGCACCGATGTATGTATCCCGTCTGGATGTAAAGAATAACCGTGTCATCCTCGTTTATGATGAAGATCTTAGAAACACGGAAACACTTGTCGATGATGTCAACTGGATCTCCGGGGAAGTTCCGACTGAACCTGTCCGCGTGCAGGCGAAGCTCCGCTATCACCAGAAGGAACAGTGGGCGACTGCACACCCTCTGGAAGACGGAAAAGTGAAGCTTGTTTTCGACGAACCGATCCGTGCGATCACGCCCGGACAGGCCGCCGTTTTCTATAACGGCGACGAAGTCTTAGGCGGCGGCACGATCGTGCTGGAGTAAATCCTTACATCCAATGTAAGTGGTGTTTGCCTCCCTCTTGATTTACGATGGTATCGAACAAGAAAGGGAGGTTTCTTTATGAATCCTGTTTTAAAGATTGAATCACTGAAGAAATATTACGGAAAGGGCGAGAGCCAGACAAAGGCGATCGACGGTATCAGCTTTCAGGTCATGCCGGGAGAATTCCTGGGCATCATGGGCGCATCCGGTTCCGGTAAGTCCACACTTCTGAACTGCATCGCGGCGGTCATTAAGCCGACATCCGGTACGATCGAGATGAACGGAAAAGAGATCAGCCGTCTGTCCGGCAAGGACCTTGCGGACTATAGAGGGAAAGATATGGGTTATCTTTTCCAGAACTTTGAACTGATCGATAATCTGACGGGTAAGGAGAACATCCTTCTTCCGGTATCGCTCCACGGCGGTTCCGGAAAAGAGGACGACGGACGTTTTGAGAAACTGGCGGAGTACCTCGAGATCAAAGACATCCTCAACAAATTCCCGTCTCAGATGTCAGGCGGTGAGAAACAGCGTATTGCGGCAGCCCGTGCCCTGATCCTCGATCCGGGTATGATCCTCTGCGATGAACCGACCGGCGCACTTGATTCCAAAAATGCAAAAGCACTGATGACGAAGCTTTCGGGAATCAATCGGGAACAGGGATCTACTATCCTGATGGTTACCCACGATTCCAATGCGGCATCTTTCTGCAGCCGGATCATGTTCATCCAGGACGGTAAGATCTTCCACGAGCTTCGGAAAGAAGACGGCGAAGAGCGACAGTCTTTCTACGACCGCATCCTGAAAGTCCTTGCCCAGCTGGGAGGAGGCAGTGCCAATGTTCTCTAAGCTCGTTATAAGAAACAGCATAAGAAGCCATAAAGAAAATGCACTTTTTATGGGTTCGCTGATCACTTCCATCATCGCGTTCTACGTAGTGCTTTCACTGTCGAGCCAGGACGTGATGCGCTATCTGAAGACCATGGAAAGTGATGCCATCAACAAGCTCTTTTCCATGATCGGCGTGCTCTACGGCTTCACACTGTTTATCGTTTTTGCACTGATCTTCTTTGCAAGCAAATACCAGATCGAAAGAAGAAGTCACGAGTTCGGCGTATATATCATGATGGGCATGAAGAGGACCAAACTTCTCCTGATGCTCCTTCTTGAGGACCTGGGGAGTTCTCTGGTGGCACTTCTTATCGGACTTCCTGTTTCTGTCCTGATCACCGAGGTGATCAGCCTTCTGACGGTCAAGTTCGTAGGTATCGGTTTTATCGGTCATCAGATCACCTGGTCTCCGAAAGCGGCGCTTCTTACCGCAGCAGGTTTCTTAGGTGTGAAGCTTGTTTCCTTTATTATTCTTTCCTTTATTCTTGCGCAGAAAGAAGTCGGTACGCTTCTTACTGATGCCCCGGATAATGTAAGAAAGAAAGGTTATCCGATCCTTCAGGCGGCACTTCTTCTTGCCGGCGCGCTTCTACTTGTCTGTGCATACAGGTCAGGAGTAAGCGGAACGGCCTGGGAGAATATCCGAACACTCGGCAGGACCGTCATGCTTGGTACTCTGGGAACCGTTCTCCTCTTTAGAGGACTTCGTTTCGTGATCGATCTGATCGCGAAGAAAACATCTTCCGGAAAGCTTCATGTCTTTACATTCCGACAGGTCGAAGATGGTGTCATTTTCAAGTCGGGAACGATGGCAATCTGCTCGATCCTGATCCTGATCGCAAGTGCATGTCTTGCGGCAGGTGTCGCGACCTTCGTTTCGTATGACATCTACGAAAAAGAACGTGTCGACTATACCTTTACCAACACCTTTAATGGAAAAGAAGATGACCTGCTGGAAACGATCCGCGCGACCGGCTGTGAGGACGAGTTCAGTTACCTTTCGTACCTGCGTCTCGGACATCCGTATATCGTTGGTAATGAGAACTTTGACAGTGCTTTTGAATCAGAAGAATTCATGAAACTGTCGGATGAGGTCGATCATTCTTCCCAGTTCCACTACAGGGGCAACTCCATTGACGGATTCCCGTTCATGATCCGCCTTTCCGACTTTAATAGTCTCGTAACTGCCATGGGTGCCGAGCCGATCGATATCAAAGAGGGAGAGCTGGGACTTTATAGGAGCATCGATTGTGCCATCGATGACGTCGATAACAAGGTCCTCGCGCAGAGACCGCACGTGACGCTTGTCGGAAAAGAGTTCGTAATGACCGGGAAGGCCAGACATGACCCGATCGTGACAGACAGCTTTATTTCGCTGTCGGCTGCCCTCATCGTTCCGGACGATGACTTCGATAGGTTTACTGCCGGTAAAGAAGAGATTTACCTGAACGGACTTCTTGACCGGGAAAAGTATTCGAGGTCCGAATTGACGCAGACCTATATGCGTCTCAACGAGACCTTTGATGAGATAGAATTCGACTATGAGAGTTATCTGTCGAACATGGGACGCCAGCTCTTTTATCTTGTGGCGGCCAGCTACATCACGATCTATCTGGCCCTGATCTTTCTGGTCGTGGCGAACACGATCCTTGCGGTACAGTTCCTCATGAGCCAGAAGCGCACCAGTAGAAGATATAAGACGCTCGTTAAGCTCGGTGCGGATCACAAGACGATCTATAAGACATCGAAGAGACAGATCAACTGGTACTTCGGTCTTCCGATCGCGGTCGCTGCGATGAGTACGGTCTTCGCAACAAAAGCACTGTTCAACGGTCTTCTGAGCAGCCGTACCAAGACACATATTGATGAGATGATTCCCGTGATCCTGGTTGTTGTCGGTGTCTTTGTTCTGATAGAATGTCTGTACATGCATATCGTGAAGCGCAGCAGCTCCCGCTTCCTGGAGACACTGATGACTCCGGAAAGAGAAGAGTGACCGGTATCGGTTATTGCTGAAGTTTCCGTCGGAGAAAGGAATTCCATGAAGAGTATCGCTGTCGTTGAAGATGAGAAGATGGTAGCAAAGGAGCTGTCTTCCATGCTGGAAAAGGAGGGCTATGATGTCCACTGTATCGATGACTTTTCCGAAGTGACGGAAACGGTACTGGAACTTCGTCCCGACCTTCTGCTTCTCGACATCAATCTTCCGGGCAAAAGCGGCTTTCAGATCTGCCGCGAGATAAAGAATAAAAGCTCGATCCCGGTGGTCGTGGTGACCTCCCGGGATCAGCTTCCGGATGAACTTCACGCACTCGAACTCGGCGCGGATGAGTTCCTGACCAAGCCTTATCGAAAAGAACGTCTCCTCGCACGTGTCGCGAATGTGCTCCGAAGATATGAGGGAAGATCGAACATGCTCGAGGGACCGGGATTTCTTCTCGACCGCGGGACATACACCCTTTATGTCGACGGATCGTCCGTGCTCCTTCCGAAGAACCAGGGAAAGATCCTTGAGGCCCTGATGACGGAACTCGGGAATGTCGTGACCAAGGAAACGATCTGCGAAGCGGTCTGGGGCACGAGTGAGTTTATTGACGAAAATGCACTTCAGGTCAACCTGACGAGACTGAAGAAAACGCTGGCCGCTCTTCCCATGAAGGTGCAGATCGCATCGGAACGCGGCGTGGGTTATAAACTTCTTCCGTCCGATACTTCGGAAAAAGCACCGGAGGGAGAAGTATGAAAAGATATTTCAGGATCCTTGCCGCGCATCTTCCGTGGCTTGCCTATGCACTCGCCGGAGACCTGTTCTTCATGGTGCTCCTGTGGTTTAGAGACGTCAGTGCTTTTTCTGCGCTGGCGTTATCGATCGTTCTGTTCTCTGTCTTATCTTTTCTTCTCGTATGCTTAATCATCCTTGCCTCGGAATCCAGAATGAGCCGGGCACTGGATGCATTTCTCGCAAGTCCTGATGAAGATCACGCGCAGATCCTTCTTTCGCGCCTGAAGGGTGCGGAGCTGAAAAGAACGAAGGAGATGTGCGACCTTCTGGTGCAGGACAGAGAACGCCTCGGCCGGGAGATCGTGAGAAACGAGGATTACGAAGAGTATGTCGAGGCCTGGGCGCACGAGGCGAAGACGCCGATGGCGCTTCTGACCATGATCCTCGACAATAACCGCGATACCCTTGATCCGGAGATGGTCTATAAGATCGAGTATATCCGCACCCGCTTAAACGAGTGTGTCGAGCAGATGCTTCAGTACTCGCGCATCAAGGGCGAGAAGAAGGACTATCTCTTCGAGCGGATCGAGATCAAAGATGTCATCGGTGAGGTGATCGAGGAGTACCGCCCGCTTCTGGAGGAGAAGGATTTCCTTGTCATCAACCATGTCAACGATGAGAAACTCTACGGCGACCGCAGAGCACTCCGTTTTATCCTCGGCCAGATCGTCAGTAATTCCATCAAATACAGTTCCGAAGAGCCGAAGCTTGAGTTCTCCGTCGAGGGCGGAAACCGCCTGGTCATCGAGGATAACGGTATCGGCATCAAGTCGTGTGATCTGCCCTTTATCTTCGAGCGCGGTTTCACCGGAGATACGGGTGAAGCCAGGAAAAAAACGACCGGTATGGGCCTGTATCTGGTAAAGAAAATGTCCGATGATATGAATTTTGTGTTAGATGTTGCCTCGGAAGCAGGAAAAGGCTTCAAAATCGTGGTACAATATCCCGTGATTGAAAACTGACCAGTGCTTTTCGGGCGGAAACTGTTTCCTTCCGGAAAACCACTGCCGGGAGATATCTCCCTAGAATAGGAGCAACAATGCTTGAATTACAGCACGTTTCATTCGAAGTGAATGAAGAGGGGCAGGATAAGGGCATCCTGCATGACATCAACCTCGTGATCCCGGACGGAAACCTGACCGTGATCACGGGACCGAACGGTGGCGGTAAGTCCACTATGGCCAAGCTCATCGCCGGCATCTTCAAGCCGACGGAGGGCAAGATCCTTTTTAACGGGGAAGACATCACGGAGATGTCGATCACTGACCGCGCCAGAAAGGGTATCGGTTTTGCGTTCCAGCAGCCGGTCCGCTTCAAGGGCCTTCAGGTCTTCGATCTGATCCGTCTCGCGACGGGCACGAAGCTCTCGAGCGTCGATGCCTGCAAGTACCTCTCTGAGGTGGGCCTGTGCGCGAGAGATTACATCAACCGTGAAGTCAATGCCAGCCTTTCCGGAGGTGAGCTGAAGCGTATCGAGATCGCGACCGTTCTCGCGAAGGCTTCCCAGCTGTCCGTCTTTGACGAGCCGGAGGCCGGTATCGATCTGTGGAGCTTCCAGAACCTCATCAAGGTATTCGAAGGTATGAGAAAGAACATTAAGGACAGTTCGATCCTGATCATCTCCCACCAGGAGAGGATCCTGAACATCGCCGATGAGATCGTTGTGTTAAGCGACGGCAATCTTGTCGCCCACGGTCCGAAGGATGAGATCCTCCCGGGTCTCGAGGGCACCATGTCTGCGGTCAAGGGCTGCGGCAAGGGACTTCCGGATGAAGGAGGTGAAGGCTGATGCTGAATCTGGATGCTACATCTGATCGTCTTCTAGAGGAAGTCGCGGACCTTCACAAGGTTCCGGTAGGTGCATTTAATATCCGTGCGAACGGTAAGGCGGTCGCCAGAAATTCGACGGCGAACATCGATATCATCCCGAAGGAAAACGGATCGGGCATCGATATCCGTATTAAGCCGGGAACGAAAAATGAGAGCGTACATATTCCGGTCGTCATGACGGCGAGCGGCATCAAGGAGATCGTATATAACGATTTCTATATCGGCGAAGACTGTGACGTCGTGATCGTCGCCGGCTGCGGTATCGATAACTGCGGTCCGAAGGACAGTGAGCACGACGGTATCCACCGTTTCTTCGTCGGCAAGGGTGCGAAGGTCAAGTATGTCGAGAAGCACTACGGCTCCGGTGAGGGAACAGGTAAACGTATCCTCAATCCGGGTACGGAAGTCTACATGGAAGAGGACAGTTACATGGAGATGGAGATGACCCAGATCAAGGGCGTCGACGATACTGTCCGTGATACGAAGGCGGAACTCGGCAAGGGTGCGAGACTGGTCGTTCACGAGCGTCTCATGACCCACGGAGATCAGAAGGCGGTCAGCAACTACAGAGTGGATCTGAACGGCGAGGGCTGCTCGGCAGATGTTATCTCCCGTTCCGTCGCAAGAGACGATTCCTACCAGAAGTTCGACGCTGTCTTGAATGGTAATACGGCATGCTCCGGACACACCGAGTGTGACGCGATCATCATGGATAACGGCCGTATTCTGGCGGTTCCGGGCCTCGAAGCAAATAACGTCGACGCGGCGCTCGTTCACGAGGCGGCCATCGGTAAGATCGCCGGCGAGCAGCTCATCAAGCTGATGACCCTGGGGCTTACCGAGCAGGAGGCAGAAGAGCAGATCATCAACGGCTTCCTCAAGTAAACTATAAAGAAAATAAGTGATCATCAAGGCTGTGTATTTACCGGGAGATCCCGAAAATGCACAGCCTTTTTTCATGCAGGAACGTTGGTTAAAAAATTGTCACTCAGATGTGTGACCAAACACGTTTATAATTTATCTAATGGGTATATCGAAAAAAGCGCTTATTTCATTAAATTGGGAAAAAGGAGGCCTCGATGACCACCACTGAGGAACAGAAGCTGGTGATTGCTTCGAAGGATAACGATAAAGAAGCTTTTGCGAGTCTGATTCAGTTGAATAAACAGTACATGTATAAAGTCGCACTGGCCAT
Organism: Clostridiales bacterium; assembly: GCA_017519205.1. Taxonomy (GTDB): domain Bacteria; phylum Bacillota; class Clostridia; order Saccharofermentanales; family Saccharofermentanaceae; genus Scatonaster. The sequence continues at coordinate 9,085 of JAFWSW010000012.1, forward strand.
TCTTATGAATGACGAGGATGTTGCCGACGCGATGCAGGATACCATTCTTACCTGCTGGGAGAAGATCTCAGGACTTCGGGAAGAACGGTATTTCAAAACATGGATGACAAAGATACTGATCAATCACTGCTATGCAATCATAAATGACAGGAAACGTTTTACGGATCTTTCGGAATGGAAGGAACCCGCTATCAAAGATGAGTACAATCTCGAACTCAAAGAGGCACTGAGCCTTCTTGATGAGAAATACCGCCCGGTAGTGATCCTCTATTATGTGCACGAGTTCGAAACAAAAGAAATCGCGCAGATCCTGAATATCAGCAAGACCGCAGTTACGACACGGTTGCAGCGGGCACGGAAGAAACTTGCCGGGTACTACAACTGTGATTTTCAAGGAGAAATGAAAAATGAGCGACAAGAATATATTTGAGGAGAATGTGAGGATCCCGGATATCGTAAATGCCAAAGTGGATCAGGCACTTTCAGCTCTGCCGGATCATGGGGCGATGTCATCGGAAGTGAGCCCGAAAAAGAAAGAGAACAACAGAAAGACCGTTACCTGCGTGCTGGCTTTTGCCGTTGCTGCATCCGTCCTTCTTCTGTCTTATACCGTGTATCAGGCGGTAAAATCCGGTAAGGAAAAAGCATCCGGTAAGGAGAATGCATCCGCGGAATCCCCGGTTTCGGAAAGTACTGATCATCCGGAGGAGCCGATCAGTCAAACATATACCATTATGGTCGCCGGACAGGGCTTAAGAGAAGATAATTCGGTCCCTCTTGAGAATATGACATCGCTCTTTTCGGGCATGTCAATGTCACGCGATGAGTTCCGTTTTGAGTGCGAGTTTCCTCTTTCTGTTGTCGGCGACAATGTGGAGAGCGTGGAGTATTCATTCAAAAATGCGGAAGTGGCGATCGCCCATTACGGAAATGTGCCGGGCAATATCACGGGCGAGAAGATCAACCTGGACGACCGGTATCTATCCGATTGGGATGATGAACCGAACAAGTACTATATAGGAGACGGGATCTTTGCCGAAGGTGCGGTCGATTTTTATCGTTCGTATAAAGAAACGGCCTCTTCCGGAGGAAAATATAAGAAGTATCTCTGCGCTCTGATCAAGGACCGTAAGGATCTTTATGAACATATGGTACTCGAGGACCAGGATGGAAACTCCATGCCTTATTCCTGCGATTTTCTTACCGCCATGTGCAAAGATATCGTGGTCACGGTCAAAGTCAATTTCAAAGACGGTTCGAGTGAAACCACAGATATCGGTATCAAAGGTGAATTAGTTCCGTATTCATATCAGGAAACTGCGGGAAACTCATTTACCGTAGAAAAGGCAGGGTTTGTATGCTATATCAAAGGATCTTCAGAGGAACCCGGTGAAGTCCACCTGAGATCTTTTGAGGAAGAAGGTATTCCTTCGGATGAAGGATCTGCCCCTGACTATGTACCGGATGAGGAAGTGATTCAGGAACAGGAAAGACTGAAAAAACTTGTCGAAGAAAAGAATATCCTGACCGCCCCGGATCTGCCGGTCATCCCGTATACGATCGAAAACGGAAACGGAGGACTTGGCACGATAGGCGGTGAGAATGGATGGGGCTGGGTCAGCTTCGGGTTCCCGTTCATAGTAGACGGCGAGGATGTCGATCATGTGGAATTCCGATCCTTAAGCGAGGATCTGTGCTTCTGCGTTGACTATAGAGTAGGAGATGAAGAATACAGGATCACGGGAACAGAAAGCAGTATCGGTTCCGAGGTAAACGAAGCAGCATTTGCGAAGGATCCGGAGCATCCCCAAAAAGGAGAACAGGTCCATCATTGCTACTCGTCCTTCTCCATGCAGTATCCGGTACAGGAAATGAAGAATTATGAACTTTGCGTGGAAATTGATGTAAGCGGCAACGAGAAATTAAAAGCCATGAACACGGATGCGTTTACGCAGATGGGGTATGAGGATTCCGAGTTCTTTAATACTGCCTTTAAAGATGAGACTATAGAGATGACGATATATTTCCAGGATGGGACAAGTGTGACAAAGAAGATCGGATTCGCCCTTATTCTGGAGCCAAATGAGGAACCTTCCCGTTACTTTATGCGGAACCTCTATGCCTATATCATCGAATGACCGCGGGAAGATCTTTCGTGACGGAAAGGGAAAGATTCAGAAGGAAAGAAAAAGGACGGCTGACGCCGTCCTTTTTCTTTTTTGGTGGAGCATATGAGGATCGAACTCACGACCTCCAGATTGCGAACCTGGCGCTCTCCCAGCTGAGCTAATGCCCCGAATCACTTCACTATTATGGTGGTTGCCCAGTGAATTGTCAAGGCGATTTTTGCCGTCGTCTATGGTATAGTAGCAGGTAGAAATGAATTCGGAAGAAGTATAAGGAGACCGTCATGATTTTTCGAAAAGTACTGACATCGGTAGTAGGAATCGCAGTGGTCCTTGCGTGTGGTATCGTGCCGCAGAGAGCGCTTCAGGCATCTCGAAACAGGGATACGGGATCGATCGTGGTGGACGGTAAGACTTTTTCTTCCGCGAGAAACTGTAAGGGCGAAAACTGGAAGTACGATGCGAAGAGCCACACGCTTTCGCTGAATGGCTATGACGGCAAGTATATCGATCTGAGCCAGCAGGAGAATGCGGTGATCGAGCTTTCCGGTGCGAATAAGGTGGTTTCCAATGTGGAGGCGCCGGCGATCCAGGTGGACGGTCCGCTGACGATCCAGGGCGAGGGAACGCTCGATCTGGAAGTGACGGCCTGTCGCAGCGCTCTCTATGCTAAGAACGGCGACCTGACTATCGGTTCCTCCGTGATCACGGTATCCAGCACGGGAAATGTTCCCGGCTCCGGCTATCTTCTTATGGCGGACGGTAATGTAAATATCTCCGGCACGACTCTCACGATCAAGGATGAGATCATCGGAAGCGGCGGCGCGATCGGCGCAAACGGCGGAGATATCATGATCAATGGCGGGACTGTATTATCCGTCGATTCTTCGGCAAAAGCACTCACCTCGCTTCACGGGTGCGTCCATATCGAAGGCGCCGGAACGACGGCAGCGCTGACATCTCAGGAGAGTGCGATCTATGCATCTTCCGAGGTCTTTATTGCAGATGGTGCCGTGGTATCCGCCACGAGCCTGAAACAGGAATATACGGCAATATACTGCCCGGAGGGCGCGGTCGAGATCCATAGCGTAGAGATGGATATCCATTCTCAGGCAGCGGCGGTCGCCGGTAAGAGCATCGAACTGGACGGCGGCTATGTTGCCGATCCGCTGGGTGCGGAAGCGACAGAGGTCTCCGGTATGGTAACCTTTACATACGAGAACAAGGTCGCAGGTGAGGTGAAGATCAAGACCGGTGCGGCACCGACGCCGACACCGACTCCCAGTCCGACACCTACTCCGAGTCCGACGCCGACACCGACTCCGGTTCCGGAGAACACGGGATTTCAGATCACACCGCGAATGGTAGTCGGCGGAGGTTTGATCATCGTCGCACTGGTAGTGATCGCCGTGCTGATCGTCGGAAAAATCCGGCCCCGTGATTATTAAGTAGACATATAAAGATGAATTATACTGAGAAGCCCTGATGCTGGTTTGGCGTCAGGGCTTCTTTTGAAATCCGCATAGGCTTTTTTAGAGCCGTTTTTTAGTTTCCTCAGAGGATGCCGATCTCGATGTCGGATCCGTCGAAGATGACCATCGTGCCCCATTCGTTTAATTCCGGAATACCGACGGAAGTGGAAGCGATACGGAAGATCGAGGATAGAACGAGACGTGTCTGGCCGGTGAATCCCTGCGTATGCACGTAGATCTTGCCGTCCTGCTTCAGTGCTTTTACCATACCGGCATTCTTCAGGTCGGCAGAGTACACATCGGCGCTGACTTCTTTTCCTTCCGGGAGTTCGAAGAGTGTGATCGTGACATTTTCCAGGTAGTTATAGACCGGCTTTTCATCAAAGGCTCCGGCAACAAGGATCGAGCCCGGACGTACCAGGATCGGCATGGTGTCATATCCGTGCTGCTCGTTTTTCCAGATCGGTCCTTCGATGCGCTCTCTTGTCAGAAGGTTCGTCCATGTGCCGGACGGAACGTAGTAGCGGACGACGCCGTCTTCGGACATGATCGGTGCGATCAGGAGCGACGGGCCGAGCATGTATTGCTGGTCGAGTGTGAAGGTATTCGGGTCGTCCGGGAAGTCCAGCATCATCGGGCGCGTGAGCGGAAGTCCCACTGAACTGGATTCCACAGCGCACGAATAGATGTAGGGCATAAGTCCCAGTTTAAATTTCGAGAAGAGAAGCGTCTCGTTCATCGCTTCGTTGCCATACTGCCACGGCACACGGAACGTGCGGGCGCCGCTTAATGTGGCGTTCGGCAGGAACATGGCGGCCTGATGCCAGCGCATATACTGGGCCGGTGTGCATTCGTCCGTAACGCCGGCGATGTTTTCGCTCCAGTACGGGAAGCCGCTGATCGACAGTGACAGACCGCTCTGAAGTGCGGCTCTCATTCCATCGAAAGACGGATCTTCGTTATCGAGTGCAAGGAACGGCATTTTATGCGATCCGATGAAGCCGGAGTGCGCGAGGATGCATGCGTTATTCTTTCCGACTCTTCTCCAGAGAAGGTCGTATACGGCATCCGCGAAAAGCACCGAGTACTGATTGTGCTGGCTCTCTGCCTCGAGTTCGTTCTTATAGGTGATGCCGTACTTCTCTGCTTTCGGGCCGAAGTCCGGGGATTTGACCGGTGCGTCGGCACCGTAATCCAGACGGAAACAATCGACGCCCATCTCGATGAGGTCGGCAATAAATTTCTGGTACCAGGCACGGGCGACCAGATTCGTAAAGTCAACAAGTCCGGCACCCGGAGCATATGTGTCGGTCTGGAAAACGTCACCGTTACCATAATTGAGGTAATAGTTTCCGTCGTATCCTTCCTGGAACATCGGCGATTTCTGGGAGATGTACGGGCTTACCCATACACAGACACGGATGCCGTTCTCGTGAAGAGTCTTGATCATCTGGTCCGGCTCCGGGAATCTTCTTTCGTCCCAGAGAAGGGATGTCCACTCGAAGTTCTTCATCCAGAAAGGTCCGAAATTCACGACGGAGAAAGGCATGTTGATGCCCTTGGCGTGCTCGACCAGATCGAGGATCGCATCCTCGTCATATTCTTCGAAAACAGGAGAAGACAGCCAGGATCCGAAGGACCATGCCGGCGGAAGATCCGGGCGACCGATCATCTCGGAATAGATGTCGAGGGCGTTCTTCATGGAAGCGCCGCCGATCAGGATATATTCCATTGTCTCACCGGCGAGGGAGAACTGTGTTCTGGCGGTTACCCCCTCGGCTGTTGTATCGGTAGTGGCATCGTTTGCGATTTCAAAAGATACGCGCTCCGGACTGTTGACCAGGACTGCATATCCTCTGGAAGAGAGGAAGAACGGTGTGGTCTTCGCGGATTTCCCAAAAC
>JAFWSW010000137.1 GCA_017519205.1 Clostridiales bacterium
AAGGGAAATTGGGAAATCTTATTGCCATTCCTCTTCAGGGACAGGCGCTCCGCAAGGGTCGGGAAATCACCGAGTCGACCATTCGCTGTACCTTGTTTACTGGTTACAACGGCACGCATACCAACATGGATAGCCTCAAGATAACTCTCATCAAAGCCGAGCGGTATTGCTTTAGTAGAGCCCGTATAAAGAACCGAACCATCAGCAGCAACTACTCTACGGACAACGTGCGGAGTTACAAGATTATTCGTAGCAAGAGCCGCTGTATAACGAGCCAGCTGGATAACAGTAAAGCAATTATCGAACTGGCCAATCGCTGCCTGAGCAGTATCCGCTACGTGCCACTCTTTATCCTCATCAGTGATCGACTGACGTAAAAGTCTCTTGTTAGCGCGGTTTGCTCGAATTCCAGGGATTTCACCGGGAAGATCGATTCCAGTGAGTTCTCCAAGTCCGAGGGACTGACCGATGCGGTCGATCTCATTGATCGTAGTATCGACACCCAGCGATGCAAAATAGATATTACACGAAGTAGCAAGACCAGATGTGAGATCAAGGAGTCCATGACCTGTATCAGGTTTTTCAAGGCACTTCCAGGGCATTCCACCAAAATCAGTCGGGCTTACACAGCGAACTTCACTGTTTTCAGTAGTTATATGGCCACTGTCAAGCGCGGCAAGCGCTGTAACCATCTTAAATGTAGATCCCGGCGGGTACATGGACATGATGGCTCTGTTCCACAGAGGCATGTCAACAGCCGTAATATCCTGATATTCATCGATACCAAGGTAATACTTGACCTGAACTTTTGCCTGAGCATCGCCCTCCATGGATAAAACAAAGTCATTAGGATCAAAGTCAGGATAAGATCCCATGGCGATGATCTCACCTGTCTTTACATTCATCATTACAAAAGCGCCGGCATTTGCTGTTTTATATCTTTCATCCGCAGGTTTAAGTTCCTCCGCACGCTGAGCAGCAGTGATATAATCCTTGATCGCGTTAATACCCACCTGCTGAATATTTGAATCAATCGTAAGTTCAACAGTCGCTCCCGGTACAGGATCAATTCCCAGAGCGTAATCATAGAAAAAGCCGTTTTCCTCATCGGTCGACCAGATATTGTACGGTTTTTCACCATACTGGCCATGCAGATACCGCTCCATCTGGGCTTCTACGCCCGCCTGACCAACAAGATCGGAAGCCAGATAACCAACGGGTTCAAGCTCAGTCAATCGTTCCTGAGAAATCTTACCGACATACCCGATTACATGGGAAGAATACTTGGCAAGCGGAGTATATACACGACGATACTCTTTGTTTGCAAGAATGCCCATATAATGGTAATTCTGTTCCAAAAGGAAGCGGATCAGTTCTTCCGGAACATCTTTAGCTATCATTACCGGAGTACCCGTCTGGAACGACCAGTTGTCCATATAGATCTGATAGCGGATACGAATGATTCGATATGCCTCTTCCTCATTATAGTTTTCATCTAATTTGAAAAGTCTTCTTAGATAAAGGAAAAACACCTTCGGATCATTTTTGACATATGAGTCTGTATAAGTAACAACAGTATTCGGGTTAGGTTCCTTAAGTGCAAAAAGGTTTCTATTCGTCTGCCAGAGAGCAATATCCTCATCCGATTTCAGGAAACGATAAGGATCCACCGAGAAATAGTCGTCCAAATCAGCAACAGGAACACAATTATACTCATCAAAAAGATAAGAAAGCTCCAGACACATGCTGTTTAACTGTTCATCAGATAATCCGGAATTAGCAAGCATCAATACGTTGATCTCCTGATTGGTCGCGATAACACGTCCATTTCGATCAATGATATCTCCTCTCGGAGCAGGAACTACATACTGATGGGATACGCCAACAGAAGTCGCCGAGATCTTCTTCGAATAATCGGAAAACTGCAGCGAAACGGTCTTAATCAGGATCAAAAGGCCGAAAACACAGAACACCAGGCCGAGAACGAAATAACGGCTGGTCACAAAGTCAAGCATTCGCTGAGTAATACCAACTTTGTTGGAAACACCGGTCGACGAGACATGATCCTCATCAAAGACATATATATTGTCGTCTTTCAGATTTTTTGCCATGCTCTGTCCTCCATACTATATCCATCAACAAGACCGGCACGAACGCCTTTCTTGTAAGGACCCGCAAATCGCAAAAGAAGCAGCATCGGAACTGAAGCTATTACATTTACGAGGATCTGCGGCAAGATACTCGAGAAAAGAATATACTTTAGCGAGTGATATGTTTCAATATTATGAGAAAGCGTCAGATAGACCCACGAAACAATGTGTCCCAGAGAATAGTAGATCGCAGAAATAAATATCACCTGAAGAACAGCCTGAGTATACTTTCTCCTAAAGCGTTTTCTGAACAGAATCGAAGATAACAGACCGATATAGAAAAACGCCAAAAGTCCGATTCCCAGCACTGCAACCGGTGATCCGTTTTTTCCGGAAATAACCGGGCCCGAGAAATAATCACGAAACATTCCTACAAACAGGCCAACAACAATGCCGTCTTTCGTACCGAAAAGATAACCGGCGAGAACAACAAAAACGAGCATAAGATCACAAGTCCTGCCGAAAAGGCGGAAAACATGCGGGAAAGTAACCTGCAAACAGCAAACGCTGGTGATATATACAGCATATAGGATTATCTGTCTGCTTCGCTCTGATTTATTCATGCCGCACCTTCCCCGGTAGTTTCAGGAACACTTTCAGTAGTCGATTCCTTTGGGTCTGAGGATTCAGGAGGAACAACTGCCGAGGAAGAAGGAGTAGATGTCGGAACACTCGTACTCTCCTTTGAAATATCCTCCTCTGTATTCGGAACCATAATGAAAACATCTTTAATATCCGCGATGGAAACATAAGGACGCATCGTCGCTTTCAGATTATCAGGATCCGAATCATCGAAACTCTCAATTGTTCCAATAGGAATACCTGCGGGGAAAAGACCGCCTTCTCCGCTTGTTACGAGTTCAGTACCCGGTTTAAGAACCACATTGGAAGGGATTCTAGTTACAACACAAAGACCCTGGTTCTTTAATATAATGTCACCGGAAACCATTACAGTGGCACCATTTACTTCGTTAACCTTCGCACTGACCGTAAATCCTTCGTGAAGTAACGGAAGAATCTTCGAAGAGTCGAGATCAGTACTCATGACTCGCCCGACAAGATTCATTCTGGCATCCACGACCGCGTAAGAACCGGTAGACGTATCAATTCCGGATTTTGTACCGACATTTATGCGAATGACACTGAACCACTCATCTGATTCACGCGTAAGCACCGATGCACCGTGAATATGGTAGTTTTCGAAAGTATCCTGGATCTGAAAAGCACTCTTAAGCTCTTCCCATCGGATGCGAGCCTCTTCGCCCTGCTGAACCTGATACTCGAGTTCTGCAATCTCTTCCTTCAGTTCTTCATTCTCTTTACGGATCTTCATACCTTCTGCAATTGCAGAATAAAAGTCGGAAATCTTTGTTCCGATACTCTGAAAAACAGATTGTATAGGGTCGACAATGAATGACAGGGGTTTTGTGGCACCGGCAAGAGGACTTCCCGGAATCGCACTGAGGACTATGAAAGAAACCAGCAAAATAGTAGTCAATACCAACGCAAGAAGCTTATTTTCAAACAATCGTCTCAAACCTGCGACCTCCACAGCAAACTATTAGAAAATTATACCACAATTTCCCCTGCCATGTTCACCGGCGTAGAAAACTCAGTTTATGGGTCACACAGGACAAGCTCCTTTTCTTCCAGAAGATATACTACACTTTCAGCCGCCCTATCAAGATAAAATACCTCTTCAGAAAGCATACAATCCGATAAATGTGCATCAGTATTGATCCCTTGAAGCATATTGATCAGCATATCAGGAATAATCCCCTCTTTTTTCTGGATCATAAGGATTTCATGAACAGATACAGGCAGAATATAAAAATCCGATTCTCTGGTCGTGGCAAATTCTTTCAAATACTGAGTCTGAAGCATCGCTGCAGCTCCCGGGAAAGGAGCATCATAGGAAACCACATAGATTTCCGGAGCTTCCTTGTCGCATTCATGATCTTCTTTATCGTAATCAAGCAGATTGACCGTTCTGATATGATATCTCTTCATATTTTCAAATGCGGTATCAAAGAGCGTTTTGGTTTCGATCCCCCACGTATCAATAAGAGCATCATCAACCATAACGGCTCCTTTTCCGATGATCGGATCATCAAGATAGATCTGGACAACAACTGCCATATCACCGAAAGCCTTATGTGGGATTCTCATAAGCTGTTCCTTGTTCTTTTTGAAATTGATCAGTTTTACAAACAATAGCTCTTTCATCCCCTCCCAGGATGTAAAGATTCTGGACAAGCTCTCATTCGGGAAAACTCGCTCGGAAACAAAATCAATCATTTTATAGATACATTGCTCAATTGTCGTACCTTTTTTGTAAGCTTCGTAAAAGTCCTCATAATAAAATACCGGCGCGACAAGGTAGCCTTGTCTTCTGATTATGATTCCATGCAGGTTTTTATTATTCTTGTGGACAACCTGCTCTTGAATCTCAAAGTCCCTCAGTTCTGTCATTCCGTACTCATACTGGGCACGGAATGCCTTCATAAAATCCGGAAATTCCAGTTTATCAATGGTCATGTTATTCTTCATAGTCATATCAGACATCCTCCATAAGTCCGTTTTTTAGCATGCTGAACGAAATCCCCCGACCAACGATGATATGGTCGATCACGGTAATTCCGATCATCTGACCGCAAGTTTGCAGTCGTCTTGTTGTTTCTATATCTGCATCACTAGGAGTCGGATCACCGCCGGGATGATTATGGGCAATGATAACTCCGGAAGCATTCTCCTTCACCGCTTTCCTGAATATCTCACGAAAAGACAACGCTACTCCATTCAGACTTCCCTTACAGATCACATAATGCGAAATCAGGTTTTGTTGTGTATCCAACAACGCCACATGGACCTCCTCAGTTTCAAGGAAAGCCATCTTTTCTTCAAAATACTCTGAAGCGATCTCACTCGATAGAAAACGGATCCGATTATTACTTCCATAAGTCATAACTATTCTCTTCCCGAGTTCAAAACATGCTTTCAGCACAATAGCTTTCACACGCCCGATTCCTTCCTTTTCAGAAAGTTCTTTAAGAGACAGTTTGGCCAGCCCATCAAGTCCCTGCTGACATTCATCAGAAGATAGAAGCTGCGATGCGATTTCTTTTGAAGATTTGCCTTTTGTACCGTTTCTAATAACAATAGCAATCAATTCTTCATCCGAAAGAGCTTCAGCTCCGAACAATTCAAGCCTTTCATATGGTCTTACCGAAGGATGCAGTTCACTGATCTTCATTTCTCTCACCTCCTTTTGCGCAAAAAAATCCCGACTATGAGGAATCGTTGTCATACAATTCAATCTCATAGTCGGGTCAATACCGATATAACGGGCCATAAGCCCAAACATCAACGTATTAAGTTGTTAGTTAATAATCAGTTTTCTTTCTTACCGCAGCACTTCTTGTACTTCTTGCCGCTTCCGCACGGGCACGGATCATTTCTTCCGATTTTTTCAACGTGTGCGATATTGTCTTCACGGTACTTCTTAGTAATTTCCTGCATCTTCTCATCCGTGAGAACATTATTCCAGCTCTTAAGAGTATAGAGCCATTCTGCCTTAGCATCACGCATGTTGTAATACAGCTTCTCATAGTCGATCTTTAAGGAAACATCAGATTCCTCAGTAACGGACTTATAATCATATTCTTCAACCAGGCTGGAATTGACACCCTCGAGGAATCCGACAAAGATCTCCATCTCGTTTTTACCGAAACCGAGTTTCTCGGCAAGATCTACTGCTTTACCATTAAGAAGATCCTCATTATCCGGATACTTCGTCAGGATAGCATCATATGCATTCTTTTCCAGTTCATAGTACTTAGAAATATAAGCCTTATAATCGTTCTCATTTTCGACCGTCTCGGAATGTTTGGTCCAATCTTCAAAATAACTCATAAATAATCCTCCAGATCAGTTCAATTTCTCAGCGATAGCATGTAAGAATGCTTCTGTATCAACTACTTTTTTATTCGGATGATCCATAAGAGCATTCAGATCACCGGTGATGACACCTTCTTCAATAGTATCGATCGATGCCTTTTCCAGACGATCAGCAAAAGCAACCAGATCCGGAAGATCATCGAGCTGTCCTCTCTTGCGGAGAGCACCTGTCCATGCAAACAGTGTTGCCATAGGGTTGGTAGACGTTGTCTCACCCTTCAGATAACGATAATAGTGACGGGTAACGGTACCATGAGCGGCTTCATACTCATACTTTCCGGAAGGAGAAACGAGTACGGATGTCATCATGGCAAGACTGCCGCAAGCGGAAGCTACCATATCGGACATTACGTCACCGTCATAGTTCTTGCAGGCCCAGAGCATACCGCCCTCGGAACGCATTACACGGGCAACTGCATCATCAATAAGAGTATAGAAATAGGTAATACCCGCTTCTTCAAACTTATCCTTGAACTCATTATCAAAGATCTCCTGGAAGATATCTTTGAAACGATGGTCATATGTTTTAGAAATCGTATCTTTAGTAGCGAACCAAAGATCCTGCTTGATATCCAGTGCATACATAAAGCAGGACCGTGCGAATGCTTCAATGGAAGCATCCAGATTGTGCATTCCTTCAATAATACCCGGACCCTTAAAGTCATGGATCTTCTTTACTTCTTTTCTGCCGTCCTCATATGTTACAACAAGCTCAGCAGTTGCCGGTCCGGAAACGTACATCTCAGTATCACGGTAAACATCACCGTATGCATGACGGGCCAGCGTGATCGGCTTCTTCCAGCAGGATACGAAAGGAGAAATACCCTTAACCAGGATCGGAGCACGGAAAACCGTACCATCCATGATCGCACGGATCATGCCGTTCGGGCTCTTCCACATCTGCTTCAGTTTATATTCATCCATACGCTGAGCGTTTGGAGTGATCGTGGCGCATTTAACCGCTACACCGAGTTCTACGGTACGGTTGGCAGCATCGATCGTAACCTGATCATCAGTTTCATCACGATGAGGCAGTCCCAGATCAAAATACTCTGTCTTCAGATCCACATAGGGCTCGATTACGATATCCTTGATCTGCTTCCAGATGATTCGCGTCATTTCATCGCCATCCATCTCAACGAGGGG
>JAFWSW010000138.1 GCA_017519205.1 Clostridiales bacterium
AACAGCAACAGCAGCAGCAGTCGGACTCTGATCAGAGCGACAGTTCCAACCAGAGCGAGTCTTCAGACCCGAGTGACGGATCCAATCAGAGCGAATCTTCCGATCCGAGTGACGGTTCTAACCAGAGCGAATCCTCTGATCCGAGTGACGGATCCGACCAGAGCCAGCAGGATGAAGAAGAGAGCAAGCGTCAGTCTGAAGAGGAGAGCAAGAAGGAACAGCGTCAGAGCGAGATCGAGGACGAACTCGAGAAGCGTATGTCTGACTCCAATGATCAGCGCCAGGAAGAGCGTAAAAAGTCCCGTTCGGCTGATGAAGACTGGAACTGGAATTACGACGAAGTTCCTGTTTGGTAATTCTCTTTCTGATTGAAGAATATATCATTGATTTCATATTGCCATTTTTATGAAGTTGGATTATTATCTTAACAGCGTATCCTTTAAGTCCGTTCCATGAGAGATCGGGAAGGTCGTATGTTGAAAATGTATTATCGCGTCTTTTAGGGATGCTTATATATGGAAGACCGGCTTTTGAAGGATACCTGAAGGTATTTTCAGAGTCGGTTTTTTGTACTCTGGCATCATGGAAGGAGTGGTATTTTTGAAAGAGTATCTTGAGAAAACAGTCCTTATGGATGATCAGGCTGTGCATCGTGCATTGATCCGTATCGCACATGAGATCATCGAAAAGAACAAAGGCCTCGATAATGTTGCTCTCGTAGGCATCCAGAGAAGAGGCGTACCAATGGCTGACAGAATCGCCAAGGTCATGGAAGATGTAGAAGGAATTAAGCCGGATGTCGGTGTTCTGGACATTACATTCTACCGCGATGATCTGTCCACATTAGCTGCCCACCCTGTAGTAAACGGTACGGCGATCCACTTTAATATCAATGATAAGAAAATCGTCCTGATCGACGATGTCCTGTTCACCGGAAGAACGGTAAGGGCCGCGATCGAGGCGATTTTTGATATGGGAAGACCTGCCTGCATCCAGCTGGCAACTCTGGTCGACAGAGGCCACAGACAGCTTCCGATCCGTTCTGACTATGTCGGAAAGAATGTACCGACCTCTCTCTCCGAGATGATTTCAGTGCAGTTAAGCGAGATCGACGGACAGGACAAAGTCGTTCTCTGTGAAGAGGTGAAATAATGGGACTAAGAAGTAAAGACCTGCTTGGATTAAAGCAATTGACCGCGGAAGAGATCATGGAGATCCTCGATACCGCTAAAATGATGAAAATGGTGCTGACCTCCGGAAATAAGAAGACATCTCATCTTCAGGGTAAATCGGTCGTCACGCTCTTTTACGAAAACAGTACGAGAACCAGACTGTCTTTCGAACTGGCTTCGAAATACATGGGCTCGGCAAGTGCGAATATCACCACCTCCGGAAGCTCGGTTAACAAGGGAGAATCCCTTCTGGATACTGCCAGAACGATCGATATGATGGCAACGGATATCATCATTATGCGCCACAGCCAGTCCGGTGCACCTCACTATCTGGCGCCACGCGTAAAGGCTTCGATCGTAAATGCCGGTGACGGAATGAATGAGCATCCGACACAGGCTCTTCTGGATATGTTTACACTTTATGAAAAATACGGCCACATCGACGGACTGAAAGTTGCGATCTGCGGTGACCTGTACCACAGCCGTGTAGTACGAAGCAACGTCATCGGTCTTACGAAACTCGGTGCAACGGTCAGCGTTGCTGGTCCGAGAACAATGGTTCCGGTCGGACTTGATAAGATGGGCTGCACAGTATGTAAATCTGTCGCAGAAGCCGTCAAGGATGCCGATGCGGTCATGGGCCTCCGCGTACAGCTGGAGCGCCAGCAGAAGTCTCTGTTCCCCTCGGTAGCGGAATACTCAAGATTCTACTCCATCTCCGAGGACATTCTGAAGCTTGCCAAGCCGGGTGCTTATCTGCTTCACCCGGGTCCGTGTAATCACGGCGTTGAGCTTCCGACATGTGTATATGACTGCGATCAGTCCGTGATCAATGAACAGGTCACCAATGGTGTAGCAGTCCGAATGGCAGTCTTATACTTACTGATGGCAAGGAGAAACCAGAATGAAACGAATTGAGATTAAGAACGCGAAGCACTTTGCTTCCGGAGAAAAAGTAACCGTATATATTGAGAATGGTGTTTTTACAGATTCTCTTTCAGGTGATCCAGATGAGGTGATCGACGCCGAAGGACTTACAGTCTTCCCGGGTCTTATCGATATGCACTGTCACCTCCGTGAACCGGGTTTCGAGTACAGAGAAGACATTAAGACAGGTACTAAGAGTGCTGCAAAAGGCGGTTTTACAAGCGTCTGCTGTATGCCTAACACCAAGCCGGTCTGTGATAACGCTGCGGTAGTTGAAGGTATCTTAAGAAAAGCCGAGCAGGTCGGTTCCTGCAATGTATTCCCAATCGGCGCCGCAAGTAAGGGTCTTGAGGGTAAAGAGATCTCTGAAATGGGTCTCATGAAGGAAGCCGGTATCGTGGCTGTATCTGATGACGGTAAGCCGATCGCTACAGCCAACCTTCTGAAGAAGGTCCTGGAATATGCTTCGGACTTTGATATCCCGGTACTGAACCACTGTGAAGTAATGTCGATCTCCGAGGGTGCCATGAATGAGGGCGCGATCTCCACATCACTCGGCCTCCGCGGAATCCCGGCAATCGCAGAGGAGATCATGATCTCCAGAGATATCCTGACAGCAGAATACCTGGATATGCCGATCCACATCTGTCATGTGAGCACAAGAAAGGGTATTGATATCATCCGCCAGGCAAAAAAGCGCGGCGTAAAGGTTACCTGTGAGACCTGCCCGCATTACTTCTCACTGACAGAAGAATGCTGCCAGACCTACGATACAAATTTCAAGATGAATCCGCCGCTTCGTACGGAAGATGACCGAATTGCTGTAATTGAAGGCCTGAAGGACGGAACGATCGACTGTATCGTTACGGATCACGCACCGCATCATATCGATGAGAAGGACATTGAGTTCTCACTGGCCAATAATGGTATCATCGGCTTTGAAACTGCCTTCGCAGTCGGATATACTTATCTGGTAAAGACCGGAAAGCTTTCGCTTACTGAGATGGTTAAGACCATGACTACGAATCCTTCGAATATTCTTAAACTCGGAAGAGGTACAATGGATAAGGGTATGCCGGCGGATGTTATGTTCGCGGATCTTAACGAAAACTTCGTATACACGAAGGAAGAGATCCTCAGCAAGGCGGCAAACTCGCCTTATATCGGAAGCGAACTGACCGGCCGCGTTAAACTTACAATCGTAGGAGGAAGTATCACATATGACGAACTTCGCTGACAGACTGACCAAAAGAATTGAAGAGTGCAATAACCCGACGGTTATGGGTCTTGACCCGAAACTTGATTATCTCCCGTCTGAAATGATTGAGGAATGGCTCAATGAAGCCAAAGAGCACGAAGAGAAGAACGGTCAGCCTGCGAATATGCAGATGGCTACAGGTATGGCGATCTTCGACTATAACCGACTTCTGATCGATGCAGTTTATGATATTATCCCTGCAATCAAGCCTCAGTTTGCCTACTACGAGATGTACGGTATTCACGGAATCATGGCGCTTCGAAAGACGATCCAGTATGCACATGACAAGGGTATGCTGGTAATCGCAGACGCCAAGAGAAATGATATCGGTACAACTGCAACGGCATATGCAAATGCAATCATCGGTGAGAC
>JAFWSW010000139.1 GCA_017519205.1 Clostridiales bacterium
AAATGCCGAAAGCCGCGACGATGCGCGGGCGCCGGGGCGGCCACAGAAGAGTGGCGGCGCAGAAAGAGGCGGCACGGACGATGAAGGAAAATCGCGGCGAAGAAAGAGGCGGCCCGAGTGACGCAGCGAAAAAGGAGAAAACCATGGCCAGAATGCGTAAAAAGAAGAATCTCGTTTCCAGGACCGAGGCGTGCGCCGAGCACTTCTTCGATGAACCGAAGGAAAACCGCGGGACGTGGAGAGAAGCATGCGGCATGCCCGAAGACTGCAAGATGTTTGTCGAGATCGGCTGCGGGAAGGGTGCTTTTTCCGAACAGATGGCCAAGAAATATCCGGATGTCTGCTACGTGGCGATCGAGCGCGAGCCGTCGTGCTGTCTTCTTGCGATGGAAAAAGCACAGCGCGAGGGGCTTAAGAATCTGTTTTTTATCCGTGGCGATGCGCAGGGACTTCTCGAGTATTTCGGGGAGGGCGAGGTTGACCGGATCTTCATTAATTTCTGCGATCCGTGGACACGCCAGAATAAGCCGAAGCGTCGCCTGACGTATCGTGCGTTTCTGGACATGTACCGCCAGGTGATGGTGCAGGGCGGCGAGATCCATTTTAAGACGGACAACGATCCGCTCTATGACTTCACGCTTGAGGAGATGGAGGCGTCCGGCTGGGAGCCGACCTGCGTGACGAGGGATCTTCATCACAGTGAGTGGGACGCGGATAATATCCGGACTGAATTTGAGACAAAGTACGCCGAGCAGGGCATCCCGATCAAGCGTGTGGTCGGCATCATGCGGGAAAAGCCGGCGGATGAGGATGCGGATGAGTCCGCGGATGCCGTGAAAGCCGGCGCGGAAAACCGTGCAGAAAAAGACGCGGCTGCGAATTGATGCCGGCCGGATCCGCGAACTTTCTAAATCGCAATAATGCTTGCGAATTCGGAAATCTTCTTGTTTCTTGGGTTATAACCATTTATAATAGGTGCGTCCGCAATAGATGACGGGTGCGTGGGTGTTCGAGCCCCGTCTGCCGTTTCGCTTCATCGGGAAGCACGGTTTTGCAGGATGAGGAGGAAGAAGTAATGGCTGCTTTGTTTGAGCCGAAGAAAAATAATCAGATTGCGAATCTCCAGAAATCGATCGAGGAGAAAGACGGACGCATCCGTTTCCTTTACGATGAGATCGGCAAACTGTATTTCCGCCAGTATCGTGATATGAATGCGGATGTTACCCGCGAGATCAATACACGCTGCGAGTTTATCACTAACCTGTATCTCGACATCGAGAACTGCCGTCTGCGTATCCTTTACGAGAAGGGCTACAAGGAGTGTAAGAACTGCAGAAAGGCGAATCTTCTCGAGCATGCATACTGCTGTGCATGTGGCGCGAAGTTCCCTGATTCCAATGATATTAACATTGTTACAAGCGTCGATCCGGAGAAATTCGTGATCATGGTGCCGAATGTCAGCCAGATTCCGATGGCTTCTCCGGCACAGACTGTATCTCAGAGTGCTCCGGCACAGAGTGCGGCTCCGGCCGGCCAGTACGTGGCAAATTATGCTGCTGCAGCGGCAGCTCCGGCGGAGGTTCTGCCGGAAGGTCTGGCTCCGGTGGAGACACCGGCCGCAGTGATTGCTTCGACTGATGCAACCGGACTTGAGCAGGCCGCTCCGGAGGAGAGCGAAGTTGTGATCGAAGGTACAGATACTTCGGTGGATGTGCCGGTAGTAGATGCGGCATCTCCGGCACCGGAAGCAGGAGCTCCGGAAGATACGGGAGTAGACCCGGCAGCGGATTGATAAAGAGGCGCCGGTGATCAGAGGCGGCAGATGAAGTTGACGGCGGCGGAAAGAGCCGCGAGGCGGGTGCTTTTGGAGCAGAAGGACAAGACCGTAATGGGACGGGTGCTTTTGGAGAAGAAGGACTCGGAATAAAATTGAAAGTGTTAGCGGGACAATGGGGTTGTCGCACACGCTAATGAGGATGAGAATGGGGCCCGGAAGTGATATTCTTCCGAGCCCCAACATTATTATTATATCATTCATTGCGAAAAGTTTCCGACACGTATGTTACCATTCTGTGAACCTTAGTTCGATATAATGGAGACGTAGACAGAACAAGGGTCTACGAAATTGAACAATCGGAAGGATGTGATTATATGAAGATCACGACACAGGGCAACGGAATCAAAATCGGCACACGTCTGGAGGAGAAAATTGCCGGCAAACTCGCTAAATTCGACAAGTACTTCGGTGAAGAAGGATCTTTCAACATTAAGATCCATCCGGAGAGAGAACTGAAGAAAGTGGAGATCACACTCAAACTTCAGAACCATATTTTCAGGGCAGAGGCCAAAGATGGTGACATCCTGAATGCGGTTGACCGTACGGTCGATAAGCTGGAGTCGCAGATCAGGAAACAGAAGACAAGGATCCAGCGTCAGAAGAAGGACTATCCGATCATCAACGACTATCTCAATGACATCGTTGAGGAGGATTACGAAGAAGAGGACAACGAACCCAAGATCATTAAGCGTAAAACATTTGAACTTGTACCGATGGATTCGGACGAGGCTATTCTACAGATGGAAATGCTCGGCCACAGCTTCCTGGTCTATTTGGATGCGCAGACTGGGACTGTGTGTGTGGTATATAAGCGCAAAGACGGTCAGTATGGTCTAATCGAGCCTACCTATTAATTCCTTCCATTAGTAAAGTATTAATTCCTTGTTCAACAGCCGTACTTGCGCTTGAACACCGGAAAGGGGATCTCCGAAAGGGATCCCCTTTCTTTTTGTGTTGTGGGGGGAGGGTGCTTTTCGAGAGGAATGAGGCGAGGGATGGGTGATTTTCGGGCGGAATGAGGGAGGCGATGGGTGCTTTTCGAATGGGAAAAGGGGCGGCTTATGTCGAGAAATCGAAAACTGCGGAAAAAGTCATAAAAAAGAGACCTCAAAATCGTCACTTTTTCTGAAAATGCAAATTTCGACATAAATTCGGCTCGGGAAATATGTCGTTTTTCGTGGTTTACTGATTTGCGACACAAATCGGCCTTGTAATTTATGACTTTTTGGGGGATTTTTGGAAAAACGACATAAATGGTGCGGAGTGAGAGGGGCGTCGTATGACTGTGGAGTAAAAAGTTGTTTCTGGTCATACGAAATGAGGTTTTGCATATGACTGGAGAGTAAAAAGTTGTTTCTGGTCATACGAAAATTAGCCTTGTGGTAACTATGAGGGGCGGGGGTGGGTATGTTAGAATTCTCATTATGAAGGGAATCCTCAATGGGGTAACGAGGAAAAAGGCAAACAAGGAAACACAAGGAAACACAAACAAGGAAGCGTGGGGGAAACACAAACAATGAGTAAGAAAAAGAAGGACGGGCAGGCCGGGCCGGAAGAGGTGTCGAAAACGGCCGGGCCGGAAGCTGCGGCGGACACGGGAAAAGCAACCGCGTCGGAAGCTGCGGCGGAGACGGAAGAAACGGCCGGGACGTCGAACGAGGCTGGGGCCGAGTACGGAGCCGAGCCAAAGAACGGCACCGAGAAAAAGTCCCCAAAAGAATCCAAGAAAAAGAAGAAGGATAAGCTTTCGTTCCGGAGGACGGTGGAGAACAACGTGTTTGCCATGAAGCTGGCGGCGAGGTACAGCCGGGCGATGGTGATTGCGGGTTTGCTTTATGCGATCTTCGGGTATTTTGAATGGGTGTTCTTCGATGGTATCTTCATGAGGAGGATCATCGAGTCGCTGGACAACGATGCGCCTTTCCGAAATGTAATGACATTCATCCTCATGACGGGCGCGATCTTCTTCGTGCTGAATCTGTATGAAAAGTACGTCGATAACGTAACCTTTCCGCTCGGAGAGGTCAAGCTCTACGGCGGCATCTACAAGGAGCTTTTCGCGAAGGCAAAGAACGTCGAGCTCCGATGCTACGAGGATTCGGATTTCTACGACAAGTACACGATGGCGATGGACGGCGCGGAAGAAAAGATCTTCACGATCGTCAGGAGCTTCTGGGAATTCCTGGTGTCGATCCCGGCACTCATCGTGGTCTTTTACTTCATGTTCGAGATCGACCACTATGCGGTGCTTTTCATCATCTCGCCCTTGATCGGTAACTTCATCTTCGGTAACTATAAGCAGAAGTATGAGTACAAAAGATACCAGGCGCAGGTGCCGGGCAACAAGGTCCACAACTACGTTAACCGTATGATGTACCTCCCGGACGGTGCGAAGGAAATGCGTCTTTCCAACGTGTTTGAACTTCTGAGAAAACAGTACCGTGATTCGACGGATAAGAATGTAAAAGCAGCCGTCAAGTATGCATTTGCGAACTGCTCGCTTTCGTTCTGGAGAATCACATTCACGTTCACGATCATCTTCGAAGGCGTGCTCTTCTACGCAATCTACAGAAACCTCGTCAGCAAGACGATCACACTCGCACAGCTGGCGATCATGACGAGCCTGATGGTTGCCATGACATGGATATTGATCCGTGCCTTTGACAACATCATGAACCTGATCAAAAACGGTATCTTCGTCAACAACCTCAGAACATTCCTGGAGTACGAAGAGAAGATCCCGCAGAACCAGAAGGGTGAGATCCCGAAAGAGTTCGAGAGCATCGAGTTCAGAAATGTCTGCTTCTCGTATAAGGACGAAGAGACGATCAAGGATCTTTCGTTCCGCGTGGATAAGGGTGACATCGTCGCGCTGGTCGGACATAACGGCGCCGGCAAGACGACGATCATCAAGCTGCTTCTCCGCTTCTACGATCCGACTTCCGGAGAGATCCTCCTGAACGGAAAGAACATCAAGGCGTACGATCTGCGCGCTTACAGAAGACTGTTCGCGACGACCTTCCAGGACTTCGCGATCTTCGCCATGAGCATCAAGGAAAATGTCCTGATGGGACGTCACTACGAAAACGAAGATGAGATCGTTCGCCGTTCTCTGCGCCGTGCGGGCATCCTCGAAAAAGTCGAGTCGCTGCCGGATGGTGTGGACACGGTCATGACGAAAGAGTTTGACGAGAACGGCGCGGTCTTCAGCGGAGGCCAGCATCAGAAACTCGCGGTGGCGAGAACTTTTGCCAAGGAATCTCCGGTCAAGATTTTCGACGAGCCGTCTTCGGCCCTCGACCCGATCGCGGAGTATGAGCTTTTCAAAAACATCATGAAGGAAGGCAGAGACCACACGATGGTATTCATCTCGCACCGCCTTTCTTCCGTCAAGAACTGCGACAAGGTTTTCATGCTCGAAAAGGGCACGATCATCGAGCGCGGTTCGCATAAAGAACTGATCGACGAGCGCGGAAAATACGCGAAGATGTATATCCGCCAGGCCATGAACTATCTGGCAGTAGAAAAAGAAGAGGAGGTGATCCTGTGAGTAAGAAAGCTGAGAAAAAAGCGGCTGCGAAGGCGGCGGTAAAGCCGGCGAAGCAGACGAAAGAAAAAACAGCCAAGACGAGTGCTTTTGGCGACGAAAAAGAAAAAAAGATCAAGCAGTCTACAAAGCAGGTCATGAGCAACAACGTCTTCTTCATGAAGATGATGTTCAACGCCTCCCCGAAGTTCGTACTCTTCCCGGCGCTCGACGCGATCCGCGGTGAAGTCTCAATCTTCATCGAGCACGTATTCCTGATCGGATTCGTTCTCGAAGCGGCGGAGTTCGGCTACTCCTTCCGAAGAGTCGGCTCCATGGTCGTCCTGATCGCGGCCCTGATCACGCTCGGCATGATCTTCACGGTCCTGGCCGGCGACTACATGCAGGAAAAAGAGCGCCCGAAGGTAAGAGAGAAGATCAAGATGCGCCTGTACGAAAAGGCCCGCTCGGTCGATCTTGCCTGCTACGACGATCCGGAGTTCTATAACAGCCAGGTCATGTCGATCGCCGAGGTCGACAAGCGGATCGACAGCACGATGGATTTCATCAAGAGTGTGCTCAGCGGACTCACCGTTGTTACCCTGACGGGCAGCTACTTCCTGATCAAGGACAAGGTCTCGATCCTCTTCGTGCTGGCCTCGTTCCTCCTGAGCTACTTTGCGAATCAGGTCTACAATAAACTCTCCTTCAAAGTGCGCATGCGCCGCTATCCGCCGGAAAGAAAGCGTGAGTACGTCAAGCGCGTGTTCTACCTGAAGGATTATGCCAAGGAGATCCGCCTCGATCCGGAGGTTACGGATGTGCTCGAGGAGCGTTTTGAGAAGGCGAACCAGGAAGTGTACGAAGCGGAGAAATCCCTCGCGAGGAAGAAGTTCGGCCTTGCGTTCCTGAAGAACTACCTCTTCGGCGACTTCATCGGCGATGTGCTCTACCCCAGTTACCTGATGGTGCGCTGCATCCTGCAAAAGGCACTGTCGCTGTCTTCGATGGTTATGCTGTGCCACCGTTTCGGCGACCTCAAGAGAAACCTCAGAGTCTTTACCGAGACCTACCCGAAGGCCTGCGAAACGAGCCTCTATATCCAGAAGATCCGCGACTTCCTCGCTTACG
>JAFWSW010000140.1 GCA_017519205.1 Clostridiales bacterium
TCCAGGAGCGGGTTAAACTGGCGGAGTTCTTCGTTGATCTGATCAAAATCGGAGATCGGCTCTCTTCCATCCTGTGCGGAGACATCCACCACATGGATCAGAAGACGGGTCCTCTCGATATGTCGAAGGAAATCATGGCCGAGACCGTTTCCTTCGGAAGCCCCCTCGATCAAGCCCGGAATATCCGCGACGACGAAGCTCGTATCACCGACACTGACGACACCAAGCATCGGTTCAAGGGTCGTAAACGGATAGTCTGCGATCTTCGGTTTTGCGGACGTGATCACGGACAGAAGCGTCGATTTTCCGGCATTCGGGAATCCGACAAGTCCCACATCCGCGATAAGTTTCAGTTCGATCGACACGTCCTTCTCTTCACCCGGGATACCGGCTCTGGCAAACTTCGGCGCCTGACGGATCGCGTTGCTGAAATGAATATTTCCCTGACCGCCGCGGCCACCCTTGCAGACGACCTCTTCCTGGCCGGGAGTTGTAAAATCGGCGATAACCTTTCCGGTCTCCAGATCCTTCATGATCGTTCCGACCGGCACGGCGATACGGAGGTCTTCTCCGCCCTTACCGTACATCTTACGGTTCATGCCGTTACTTCCGTTTTCCGCGACAAACTTGTGCTTGAAACGGAAATTCTGAAGTGTCGTTAATTCTTCGGAGGCATAGAAGATCACATCGCCGCCCTTACCGCCGTCTCCGCCGTCCGGACCGCCATTGGTGATGTATTTTTCCGTATGAAAAGAAACCATTCCGTTTCCGCCGTCTCCGGCTTTGATATGGATCTTCGCATGATCGATAAACATGGCGATGCTGCCTCCTTCTATTGATGCGCCTTCACAGGTGCTTCCGGCGCGGTAGAAAAAAGGTCTGACCGGATTATATTCAGGTCAGACCTTCTGATTCGTTTCTTTAAAGCAACAAGGGAAAGTCCCGAAATTACCCGAAAAGAGATTACTGCTCTACCGGATATACGCTGACCTTCTTCTTGTCACGGCCCATACGCTCATACTTAACATGGCCGTCGATACGAGCATAGAGTGTATCGTCGGAACCGATGCCAACGTTTGTGCCCGGGTGGATCTTTGTGCCGCGCTGTCTTACGAGGATGTTACCGGCAACTACCAGCTGTCCGTCACCCTTCTTAGCACCGAGACGCTTAGACTCAGAGTCACGACCGTTCTTGGTCGAACCCATACCCTTTTTATGAGCGAAGAGTTGCAAATTCATCTTTAACATGGTCAAGCCCTCCATTTTCTCATTTAGTCTTCGTTGTCACCTGCAGATACTTCGATCCGTAGTTCTCTTTGACACTCTCTTCCACATCGAGGATCCCTCGGATGATGGTCTTAAGGATCACGTTCGCGGTCGCCCGCTCCTTTTCAGTGATTCCTTCCGGTGTCCATACCTCACAGAAGTTTCTTTCGTCTTCCGTGATCATATAGATATCTTTCCAGCCAAGCTGCTCCTCCAGTGCATTTACCGCAGTGGTAAACAATGTCGAGATCGAAGCACAGATAATATCTTTTCCTTCTTCCTCGTATCCTGCGTGTCCCTCTGTTGAGAACCCCAGGATATCACCTTTCGGATCTTTCCATATGACGATTCGTATCATGATACAGGTACAACCTTCTTAATATCCGGATCAAGCGTTGATGCCTGTGATGCGGACGCGTGTGTACGGCTGTCTGTGGCCATTTGTTCTTCTATAGCCCTTCTTAGCCTTCATCTTGAATACGACGATCTTCTTGTTCTTGCCCTGCTTAACGATCTCGCCCTCAACGGATGCCTTAACATCAGCACCAGCCTTGATACCGTTATCGTCTGCAACAGCGATGACCTGATCAAATGTGATCTTCTCACCGGCTTCGCCAGCGAGCTTCTCTACGAAGATCTCGTCGCCCTCGGCAACCTTATACTGCTTGCCGCCTGTCAGAATAACTGCATACTGCATAAAAACGTTTCCCTCCTGTTCATCCAGTCTCGCTGTATCACTCAAGGCACTTGTCTTTCCCCGAAAACCCCGAAAGGTCAGTAAAAAGGCATAGATTTAGAAGCCCGGCACATGCGGTCACCGCAATAGAATACCATGCGATAGGGGGTACGTCAAGCAAAAATATATATAATATAGAAAAGCACTTTCCTTACTTCAGTTTCTTGACCGAAGCGCCGAAGTCGATGACCGCTTTCAGGCGGACGCTTCTCGGCTCGCCGGAGTACTCTTCCTTCATTCTCTCCAGAAGCATGCGGACTGCCGTCTGACCGATCTTCCTGATCGGCTGGATACCGATCGTCAGTGTCGGATTATACACATGCGCGATCGTCTGATTCTCAAATCCGACGAAGGAAACATCCTCCGGAACAGAAAGATGCTTCTCGTTGATATACATCACCGCACCGCAGGTCAGGTCATTGCCGCTGGCAAAGACAGCTGTCGGGCGGTCCTTCTTCTGCATGAACTTCATCATAGCCATATATCCGCTCTCTTCGGAGACGTTTTCCAGATAGAGCAGTTCAGGATCGATGGGAAGTTTCGCTTCCTCCAGTGCTTTTTTATAGCCGGCAACACGGTCATCCGTGGTAGTGAAGCCCTCGGTTCCTCCGATAAAGCCGATCCGCGAATGTCCGTTATCGATCAGATGCTTCGTGATCCGGTACGCAATATCGACATTGTCGATCGTAACCGAATCGCACTGGACCGTCGGAGACTCCATATCCACAAACACGACAGGCACATCCGCCTTGGCCGCCCGGTCGATGTCCTCCTGACGGACGTTCATCGGCTGCATGATGATACCGTCGATCTGCTTATTGATAAGGAAATTGATCTTGTCCGATGCACCTACAGGATCACCCTGGTTATAGTCGCAGATGATCGTACTGTACCCGGATGCGTACAGTTCCTGATCGATATAGGAAAGAATGGATATTCCGTAATAATCCGCCAGGCTCGGAATAAGAACACCGACAGACATGGTCTTTCTGGTCTTCATTCCGCGCGCGACAGTATTGACCTGATAGTTCAGCGTCGCGATCGCCTGTTCGATCTGTTCACGGTTCTCCTCGAGCACATTTCCGCCGTTAATGAACTTGGAAACAGTCGAGATCGAAACCCCCGCCATTTTAGCAACGTCTTTAATAGTAGATGACATAGGCCCTATCCTCCCCGGTCAAAACATCATCCAATAAAGGCACGAATACAATACTACCGACACCGCTTCTCCAAATGCTCCCCTTTTGATCACCCGCCGCACATACGATGCGCCGAGGAGCGATGCCGCCATAAGGAATACCTGCAGTGCACATAGTCCTCTATTTATTATAATCGAGAAAACGAAAACAATCACCATCGGAACGAAACGTATCGCGGAAAATTTTAAAGAATCTACCACACTTTGTTTCGTTCCCTGGATCCGTCCGAAGAAATTATCCGAGAGCTGCAGTACGGATACGGCGACTCCTGTCATGATAGAAAGAAGCAGCGCGACCAGAAGCATGAGATCCGGCTTAAGGAATCCCGCTCCCTTCCAAAGAAGCGCCAGCATGAATATCACAGCACCCAGAAGGATCGTAAAAACAAGATGGATCCCCCACATGGACCGGTTCGATCTGACTTTTCTGTTCTTGATTTTCCTGATAAACGGAAGAAGAAAGAAAGCGGAACTCAGAAGAGAAACACAGATCCACAGAAGCAGAACTGTCTGAAAAGCCTGCTTCCTTTTCATAACGAGATACATCGCCGGAAGAGAAAAAACGCAGCCGAGGAATATCTGCAGCGCCAGAAGATGATTCAGCGAACTTCTGTACTTCTCCGCGATCGAACGGCCTCGGATCTTTCCGTCACATCCTCTCTCCTGTTCTTTTCTGCGTGGCATCTCAGATTCTGCGGGCTCTACCGCATCGTCCGCCGGTTTTGCCTTTGCCGGGACGAACTTGCGGTTGGCCGGAAGCGTCGAAGCATAAAGGAAAAAGGCGATCAGCGTAAAAACCGTACATGCAGTCTTCATGACCCATGTCAGGAGCGGCGCTTTAGAGACACCATCTTCCTCAAGTACGTGATTCTTAATGTAATTGGCCAGATACGTCTGCATCACCGGACTGTTCATGGTCATCACGGATGCGATCTGCGGATCGCTCCAGTCACCTCGGCCGGCATAATAACGTCTTGCATCCGAGGACATATAGAGTTCGGGCGCGCTCCCCTGCGCCTGGATCCCGGGAGTAAACTTCGTATCCTCACCGGAAAGCCGCTCGTAGAGGCTGTCCGCCGTCTTGCTTCGTTCTGAGAAAAGCGCTACACGACATGCAGGCGTAACGGTTCCGATGTCGCCTGCTTCCGTGATATCAAATTCGGGAGAGATCAGGATCAGATCAGAAATGGCCGGATTTTTCGATGCCAGTGTAAACCCGTGTTCCGCATGATCTCCTTCAAGGATCAAGATCACAGAGTCGATCTTTTCCGA
>JAFWSW010000141.1 GCA_017519205.1 Clostridiales bacterium
TGCCGACCGAGAATTGGAGAGCTGATCCGGAAGTTCTCGAAAACCTCATGCCCTGGTCCGCTTACATCCAGAAAAACTTCAAAAACTGATTTTACCGAATCTGACAACAGATTCATAGACACCCGATTATTGAGCGCTTACCTGAGGTCTGTTTTCTTTGGTGCATTTTGTGAGTTTACTTCGGTCTTGTATTGTGTGATACTTACTGGAACCCAAAAAGAGCTGTGTTTTCCAAAACATCAGTTTGTGAGTTCCAGTAAGGAGATTGCAATATGATGACTACGTGGAACAAACAGCCAATCAAGAAGTGCTCTTTTAAGAAGGTGGGGTTAGCTGGAGCTGTGCTGAGCTTCATGCTTGTTATTTCAATGGCTAGTGTTGCGGGTCCGAAGATCCGGGCAGCGGAGTCAAAAAGTGTTCTCTCCGGTATTAAACAGGCGGAAACAATCAATGCTTCGGCTACCATAAAATGCGGCCTTGCGAAGAATCCGGGTTTTACCACTATCGGAACTTCGGGTACGGTCGCGGGTAGATCCCATGTTTCGAAAAATATGGATTACCGGATGTCTCTGATTATTGCCGGAGCAGGTCTTTGGGGGCTTTACTTTATGTTCTCGAAAGAGAAGGAAATGATCATCAAAGTAAAGGAAGACGACTGATTTCTCCGCCCTTCGTTTCTATTCAACAGTGATCTCGGCATGCGGGTAGATCGACTTAAGCATCTTTTCTTCCTCTTCCGTAAGACTCGGGTTATCCGAGTAGATTTTCACTGTGATGTGTTCGGCATCGACGAAGCTACGGTATTCCGGGATTTCCTCGGGTATCATGCTGAGCGACATCCAAAGGTCGACCCGGCCGGGGTCCTGTGAATTGAACGAATAATCGATATCACAGACCGTGTAGGTACGCCTGCCGGACTTTCTACTACCTCCCATGGAGAGCGTAATATCATACCCGTCATTTAGAAAATTATCCGGGTGCGTCTTCAGGAAATTCAGAAAAGAAAGATAGAGTTCATTGGCTTCGTCAAGTTCGGTGATCTTGCCAAAACTGAGTTCAACGATGCGATGCCCGTTATTTTCATCGATAGAAATTGAGCTGGGAACGGGAAGGATCTTTTCTTCGTTTTTACCATAAGCAATGAGCTCACGAAGATCATCTTCGTGCGGGAGTTCCGTCGGCATTTCCGGTTCGTAATGCGTGCTGTCATAGACCTTAATCCCGAAAATGTAGATCCTTTTTCCGACGAAGTTATAGTGTCCGTTCTGCGGACCAGAGGAATGGGTGTACCATACGCCGTCGATTTCAGGGAAAATGTACATATGAGTGAAGCGTCTGATGTAATAGGATCCGCTTAAGGAGAGTACTCTGGTGGAGCCATCCTTCGTGATGATGGGGATCGGGAAGGTGAAGAAGAGAAGGATCCCCAGAACGATCAGAACGATATGGCGTGTTTTCATCTTCCTTTTGACTTGATCGGACATACGTATTCCTCGTCGTAAACATTGCTCATTTGCGCGGATCTTCCTATGTGCTGATTATACCACGGCAAAGAAGGAATACGGTTTTCGTGATATAATTTATACTTGATAAACGGTTAGGAGTTTATACATGAAAGCCCTTATTTTAAATTCCGGACTTGGTTCCCGTATGGGAGTCCTTACATCCGAACATCCGAAGTGTATGACGGAGGTCAGCGCGAAGGAAACAATCCTTTCGCGGCAGCTTCGCCTGATCGCGGATGCGGGGATCTCGGAAGTCGTGATCACGACCGGATATTACGATGCGGTGCTGGTGAACTACTGTCATTCACTGGATCTTCCGCTGCACTATACATTTGTGAAGAACCCGGTATTCCGGGAAACGAATTATATCTATTCCATCTACTGCGCAAGAGCATACCTGGACGATGACATCATCCTGATGCATGGCGATCTCGTATTCGAAGTCGAGGTCTTTGACCGGGTGGTTTCTTCTCCAGTCTCATGTATGACGGTGTCGTCAACGCTTCCGCTTCCCGAGAAGGACTTTAAGGCAGTCGTAAAAGACGGCATGGTGCTGAAGGTCGGCGTTGACCTTTTCACGGATGCGATGGAAGCCCAGGCGCTATATCACCTGAAGAAAGCAGACTGGAAAGTCTGGCTCGATAAGATATGTGAATTCTGCGAAAGCGGGAACACGAAGGTCTATGCGGAAAATGCACTTAACGAACTGGATGGTGCGGCAAATATCCATATCCTGGATGTGGAAGATATGCTCTGTTCGGAGATCGATAATCCGGAAGACCTGGCGGTGGTTTCATCCCGCCTTCAGGAGGTCGAGTCGAGAACGGTATACATGTGTTTCGCCTCGGACATCATCCACGCGGGACATATATCGATCATCAAGAAAGCGGAAAAGCTTGGAAAGCTCATCATCGGTGTACTCTCGGATGAAGCGGTTTCCTCATATAAGAGAAAACCCCTGATCCCGGCATCGGACCGCCGTGTCGTATATGGAAGTATCGCCGGAGTATATCGTGTAGTTCCTCAGGAGACGCTCTCTTACCGGGAGAATCTTCTCCGGTATAAGCCGGATATCGTCGTGCACGGCGATGACTGGCTGACGGGATTTCAGAAACCGATCAGAGATGAGGTCACGGAGATCCTCGCGGAATACGGCGGAAGACTCGTGGAATTTCCGTACTCGGCGGATCTTAAGTATCAGGCACTGGAGACCAGGGGGCTCGACTTTAAGCAGAGTATTCTTACCTCGAAGGACAACTACGCCCAGTTCAAGCAGTGGGTCAGAGATAATGTGCGAAGCAAACTGCTTCTCGTCTGCGGCGATTCCATGGACTTTATGGAGAAGTTCTCCGCATGCCTTTCCGAGATACGGGAAAGCGGTGTGGAGATCGTGGAGTTCCGTGACTTCTGTCCGAACCCGCTCTATGAAAGCGTAGTAAAGGGCGTAGAGCTTTTCCATAAAGAAGGCTGCGACAGCATCATGGCAGTCGGCGGCGGCTCGGCCATGGATGTCGCGAAGTGTATCAAGTTGTATTCGAATCTTCCGGGAGACGGAGCCAACGGTTCCTGGCTGAAATCCGACTATGTTTCATCGGATATTCCGTTCATCGTTCTTCCGACGACGGCAGGAACCGGATCGGAAGCGACACGTTATGCCGTTATCTACTATAACGATGCGAAGCAGTCGATCACGAGTGAGAGTATCATCCCGGAGACGGTCCTGATGGATCCGCATACGCTCCTGACGCTTCCTCTTTACCAGAAAAAGGCCACCATGATGGATGCCTTCTGTCATGCACTGGAATCCTACTGGTCGGTCAACAGTACAAAAGAGAGCCGTGAATACAGTAAAGATGCAGTCCGGCTCGTCCTTAAGCATATGGACGGATATCTGGCTAACAAAGAAGAAGATAACGAAGGGATGCTTCGTGCCGCGCATACCGCGGGAAAAGCGATCAACATCACGCAGACGACTGCAGGACATGCGATGTGCTATAAGATCACGAGCCTCTTCGGAATTGCCCACGGACACGCTGCGGCACTATGTAACCGGGTGCTTTTGCCATGGATGCTGGGAAACACGGAAAAATGCATCGACCATCGTGGTGCGGAGTATCTTTCGGATCTGTTTTCCGAGATCGCCGGAGCGATGGGATGTACCGATGCGAAGCAGGCAGCAGATAAACTGAACAGCATCTTCGATGCTCTGGAGCTGGAAGTGCCGGAAGCAACCGAAGAGCAGTTTGAGATATTGAAGTCATCGGTCAATCCGGTACGTCTGAAGAACCATCCGATCGCGCTGGATGCGCGGACGATCGAGGAACTGTACCGGAAGATATTGCGGTCGAAGTGAATTCGCCCCCCTGCTTTTATTTTTCCAGAAGATCCTTCGGAAGTGCTTATTCAAGGCTGAAACCCTGTCTTGTTTGAGGGCGAAAACCTAAAGATTGTTATATCCAAATTACAGAATGGTTTTTCTCTTGAAAGTGGCACCCCTTATATAGTAATCTTTAGTTTGTAATAATCTCGATTACTATGGGACTTAATATATTAGTACAACAGAATACTGAAACATACTGAGGTGCCAATGGAAAAGAAAGAAACTGCGAAAAAGACGGAGGGGAAAAAGCCCCTGAACAAGAAGATCATTATCGGCTCGGTAGCGGGTGTTGTCGCTGCCGGTGCAATCGGTACAGGTATTTATTTCGGAGCGGTGAAGGGTGGTAAATCCACTTCCGAGACGACTGCTCCGCAGACAACGACCACCGTGGCGGAGACAACAGTCAGCGCGGCGGAACTCGAAAACATGAAGAAAGTGGTCGATGATCCAAACTTCTACGAAGGTGTCACGATCAACGGTGTCAGCGTGGCCGGCAAGTCGAAGGACGAGGTCAAGAAGCAGTTTGCACCGGATGCTTCTCAGGTGATCGATATCAAGTTCCAGGTCGGCGATGAAATGGTACCTCTTAAGACTGACGGACTGAAACTCGAAAGTGATGCGGATGCCGTCATCGAGGAAGCTTATAACTACGGAAGAACGAGTAATCTCACCGGCGACGATGCCGTGAAGGAGAGATACGATCTGATTTCCGATCTGAAAGCAAATCCGAAGGATTTCACGACTTCGTTCAAACTCGGCGATGTCGATGTGGAATCTCTTGTTCACGAGACGCTCGATCCGTGCAATACGGAACTCAAAGAAGCTTCTGTTGAGGGCTTCGATGTCGAGAAACTCGAGTTCATCATCACAGACTCTTCCAAGGGCTGCAAGGTCGATGTCGATAAGGCGATCTCCGATCTGAAGGCCAAGCTCAGTTCCTCCGAATATTCGGCAGTGATCCCGGTCGATGCTGAGATCGTCGAGCCGGAGACTTCTTCGGACTCTTTAAAGGAGATCCTCGGTCTGGTTTCCTCCACGACTTCGGATACAACTGATAATGATAACCGTAACACGAACATCCGTCTCGTCTGCGAGAAGCTCGACGGTCTGGTACTCCAGCCGGGCGACAAGTTCAACTTCAACGATTACATCGGTAAGAGAACGGCAGAGGGCGGCTATAAGAAGGCACACGGTATCTATAACGGCTCGATGAGAGATGAGATCGGCGGCGGTATCTGTCAGGCCAATACCATGCTCTATCAGAGTGTCACGAAGGCAGACCTGCAGGTCGATGAGAGAAAGAATCACTCGATTCCGAGTACATACGTAGATAAGGGAACTGACGCGACGGTTACATGGTACAGCCCGAACTTCCGTTTCACGAATAACTCCGACTATCCGGTCGCGATCCATGCATACTATGCCGATCTTAAGGTTACTGTCGAGATCTACGGCAGAAAACTCCCGGACGGTCAGCACATCGAGCTCGTCGGTGAGCAGGTCAGTACGATCTCTCCCGGAACGAACTATGTATCCGATCCGAGTCTTCCGGCAGGTACCCAGAAGAAGGTAACCTCCGGACGTACCGGCTATGTCTATAACTCCTACAAGGTCTGGTACGATAAGGACGGTAACGAGATCAAGAAGGATCCGTATTTTAAGAGCACATACCCGGCAAGATCCGCGGTCGTACATGTGGGTACCGGCGGAGCTGGCGGAACAGTCGATCCGAATACCGGAACGGTAACACCGGAGACAACTCCGGCACCTGCTGATCCGACGACACCACCGCCGGCAGATCCTACGACACCTCCTCCGGCTGATCCTACGACACCGCCGGCAGATCCGACCACACCTCCTCCGGCAGATCCGACAACACCTCCGGATAACGGCGGCGGTTCCGGTTCCGGTGGAGAGAATGGCGGTTCCGGCTCAGGCGGCGGTGAAAATGGCGGCTCTGGTGGAGAAAACGGCGGAGGATCCGGCGGTGAGAACGGTGGTTCCGGCGGAGAAAATGGTGGATCCGGCGCAGGTGGCGGTGAAAACGGCGGCTCCGGTGGCGGAGAAGGCGGCGCCTGATAACTTATCAAGTAGAGGATAAAGGCAATATAGTTTTGGGGTTAAACACAGGGCATAAGCACTGTGGATAAGGAGGAAGTATGGGCAAGAAGAGTTTACGAAAGACGTTAGTTGCCGTCTTTGTAGCAGCTGTTACATTGATCGCATTTTCCGGCTTGTCTAATCATGTGGCAGCGGATGGCAACAGCTGCGGAGAGAACCTGACCTGGTCCTACGATAGTGACACCACTACGCTCACTATCAGTGGAACCGGCGCCATGGACAATTTTGCGTCGAATAAAGAGCAGCCATGGTATAGCTATTCTAAGCTCGTTACCAAGGTCATCGTCGAAGATGGTGTAACCAGTATCGGCGTTTACGCATTTGATTATTGTACGAAACTTGAAACGGTATCGCTTCCGAGCAGTATCACCAGTATTGGAGATAATGCATTCAGTCATTGTTGGGCACTTAAATCGTTATCGATTCCGGAAAATGTTACCAGCATCGGAGAATCTGCGTTCTCAGGATGTTTATTACTGCCCTCGGTTACACTTCCTTCCGGAATCACGAAAATTGCTCATTATGCGTTCAAAGATTGCGATGCCTTTACCTCTATCACCATCCCTTCGGGAGTAACCAATATCGGCAGATATGCTTTTCAGAGCTGTGATAAATTGGAAACTGTGAATATCCCGGCGACGGTAACAGAGATCGGATATAATGCATTTGATGGCTGCAGCAAGCTTTCTTCTGTTACCATTCCATATGGCGTGACTACTCTCGAAGATTTTACGTTTATGAACTGTAGCAGCCTGACATCTGTGGATATTCCTTCCAGTGTTACTTCTATCGAGCGACATGTTTTTAATGGATGCAGAAGTCTTGAGGAATTAACTCTTCCTTCCGGTGTGAATTGGATCGATGAAGGGGCCTTTTCAAACTGCGAAAAACTCAAGTCTTTCGTTATCCCATCCGGAGTTACAAATATTCCGAAGCAAGCATTTATGAAGTGTACATCTCTTACCTCGATCGTCATTCCGAATACCGTTACCAAAATCGGGGAAGGTGCTTTTTCATATTGTGAGAGCATGACCACTTTTTCTATCCCGGACAGAGTATACACTATTGAGAAGTCTGCTTTCTCGTACTGTACGAAAATGACATCTCTTGATCTTCCGGCAAGTGTTTCCAGCATCAATACAAATGCATTCCAGGGCTGCAAAGCGCTGAAGACCTTGGTGATCCCGGACGGCATCACCAAGATCGGATCGTATATGTTCAGCGGTTGTGAAGCACTTACTTCCGTGACGATCCCGAGCAGCGTGAAATCTATCGGACAGGGAGCATTTTCTTCCTGTAAATCGCTCGAATCGGTCGTTCTTCCGAGTAATCTGACCACGCTGGATAGAGAAGCATTCCGAAACTGTCAGTCGCTTAGATCCATCAACATCCCGACTAAGATCACCTCGATCGGGGATTATGTGTTCTACGATTGCGGATTTACTTCTTTCGTGATCCCGAGTCACGTTACAAGTATCGGATCATCCGCCTTCTCTGACTGCCGGTATCTGGAATCCATCACGATTCCAGGAAGCGTAACTGTTATCGGACGTGATTCGTTTAATTTCACCAAGCTTAAGACAGTCGTTATTCCGGAAGGAGTAAAGGAGATCGGTATGCAGGCCTTTTCGACATGCTTCGATCTTACCACGGTAACGATCCCGAGCACGGTGACGGTCATCGGTGAAAATGCCTTCTATCATTGCCAGAAGGTGAAAGACATCTACTGTAAGGCGAACCCGGATACTCTTGAGTGGTCGGATTCCTCCTATGGTTTCCTGGATGGAAAAGCAACCCTCTGCCATGTTCCGGACAACTATCTGGCCACATACCAGTCGAAGTTCGG
This sequence comes from Clostridiales bacterium, assembly GCA_017519205.1. GTDB lineage: Bacteria > Bacillota > Clostridia > Saccharofermentanales > Saccharofermentanaceae > Scatonaster. Next base: position 7,853 of record JAFWSW010000141.1, read on the forward strand.
TTCGATGAACCTGACGTTTGTCGGTGAACATGTGGACATGACCCTCGGCGAGCTCCTCTATGGTTATTCCGTCTGCCTGGACGGTGATATCGGCGTGAAGTTCTATATGCGCTTCAATGACTACGCTTCCTTGAGCAGCGGTGCGAAGATGGTATTTACGATCTCGAGCATCGACGGTTCCGATACAAGGACCCAGACCGTATATGTCAAGCCACAGAGCAATTCGAGCTTGGCTTGTGCCGACTACGATAACGGTTACTATGTCTTCAAGTGCACACTCAAAGCCAAGGAGATGACCTCCCTGATCAAGGCGCAGATCGTAGATGGCAGCACAAAGGGCACAGAATACACTTATTCCGTCCAGGAGTATGCGGACTATATGTTGTCCCATTCGGCGACCTATGCGCAGGCACAGGACCTCGTAAAGGCGATGCTGAACTATGGCGCATCGGCACAGAAGTACTTTAACTACAACACATCGAACTACGCGAACTCGATCCTGCCGTCAAGCGAGCAGAACCTACCGACGATCGATTACACAACGCTCGTATTTGATGCGTCTGACCTTGATGCCGGAAATGTGCATCTTGCCCGCGTCAGCCTCTCGGTAAAATCGACGATCAGCCTGAATCTCTACTATGAGAATGTACCGGGCGGCGCCGTATTTAAGTCGGGCAACAAGGTCCTTCCTACTAGAAAGACCGGTGATTACACGGTAGTCACGGTCAACAATATCTGGGCGCAGGACATCAACAAAGCGGTCACGGTAAATGTCTACGGCTCGAATAACTCCCTTATCGGTGAGACGAAGTTCGCCCCCATGAAGTACTGCGAGATCGTATTGAGAAACGGTTCGACAATGTCTTCCGAGCTAAAAGCACTGGTAAGTGATATGTGTCGTTTCAGTCTTGCTTCGGCTGACTATAGGGCAAACAACGTAGGATAAGAGGTGTAGTATGGAAAACAAAGAGAATTACAGGATCCTGGAACTGGAAGTTGTCTGCTTTGACAACTGCGACATAATTACCGGAAGTGATGATCTTCCGGATGTCGGTACCAATGCCTGATAGCAGGGGACCTTGAATAACGAAAACCTCTCGGATTGAAAAGTCCGGGAGGTTTTTGCTTTCTTTCATCACTCATTTTCATCGCTCATTTCTGATTGAAGAATGATTGATGAAATGCTATACTCGTTTTGAGGTGATTGGCATATGAAGAAGAATGACCCTCCATTTGTTATAACAAACAAGATACTTACATTGACGTCTGAGATCTCTGAACTCGTCGGACAGGTAGTTTCTACTGACAACCTGTCGGCAGATCCGATCCTTCGCCGTACCAATCGTATCCGCAGCATTCAGGCCTCGCTTGCGATTGAGCAGAACTCCTTGTCTTTGGATCAGGTGACAGCTGTTCTTTCAGGAAAACGGGTGCTGGCTCCGCCCAGGGATATCAAGGAAGTGAAGAACGCATACGAGATCTATGAGAAGCTGGATCAGCTCGATCCTTTCTCCGTGGACGATCTTCTTTTGGCGCATCAAGTGATGATGAAAGACCTTGTATCGGAAAGCGGTGAGTTCCGTTCCAAAGATGTCGGTGTCGTGGATCAGAAGGGTAATATCCTTCATTTCGGTACCTTGCCGGCTTATGTGCCCAAACTGGTTTATGATCTTCTTAACTGGACAAAAGACAGCGATCTTCCTATGCTGATCCGAAGCTCGGTATTTCATTACGAATTCGAACTGATCCATCCTTTTGCGGATGGAAACGGTAGAGTCGGGCGGCTCTGGCAGACACTTCTCCTATCCACATGGCAGCCTGTATTCGGCTGGCTTCCAATTGAATCGATCATTCATAATAAGCAGGAGAAATATTATCAGGCATTCAACCGTTCAAATGATGCGGGAGAGTCTACTGTCTTTGTCGAGTTCATGCTGGATGCGATCAAAAGTGCGCTGGAAGAGGTTTCCGGAATCTCCGGAATCGGTGCGGGAAAAGCAGACCAGCGCTGGCGAATGATCCGAAGTTTTTTAGCAGCACACGAAGTGATTATGAATGCAGATGTCCGGGAGCTTTTCGATGTATCTTCTGCGACAGCAAACCGTGTCCTTTCCGGTTTTTGTGAAGAAGGAAAACTGGAGAAGACCCGTGTCGGAAAATACTGGGGCTACAGATTACCCGGTTGAGTATATAAATATGAAAAAACCCGTAGGCTCAAGGCTTACGGGTTTTGGCGGAGAAGGAGAGATTCGAACTCTCGAAACCCTTTTGGGGTTTACACGATTTCCAGTCGTGCGCGCTCGACCAGGCTACGCGACTTCTCCATGTCTGATCGAATTTGTGAAACCTCTGTTTCACGTGCCTTAAAATAATATCTATTTCAGTGGCGTTTGTCAACCTTTTTTCTAAATTCGATCAGAGGGCCACTGTTTGACGTTTCGTTCGATTTTATTAGTTGTTTTATCGAATAAAATGTCGAATGGCCATTCAGAGGACCTCTATTGGACGAAATGTTGGATCTTTTGACCGCTAATATCAAACAAAGCATCAAACAGGTGGTCTGTTTGATGCTTCGTTCGATTGTGTTAGTTGTTTTCGAATAAAATGTCGAATGGCTGCTAATCTTGTGCGAATGGCCGCTAACTTTGCCAGGCAAACCGGCAAATGCGCTGTTGCCTCGTTTTCTTACGTGAAGAACATCTTCTGGAACATCCAGGAGAAGAAGAGGTTGGCGGTGTAGTAGCTGGCGATCGTGCAGAATGTAAACCACATCGGCTTCGATTTCTTGGCCTGTGGATCATTGTGCTTCTGTGCATATGCGTAGAGTACAATGCCGGCAAAGACGATTCCGAGGATCGTGATGGCCGGAGAGATGGAGATGAATTCTCCCTTTTCATCGATGGCACGTACGAACTTGTCGTTGAGGAAACCGATCAGGTTGCACGGGAAGGTAATTAGCAGTGCCATACCGGATAGTGACAGCGACGACAGGAAGTTCAGGCTCTTGAGCTTAAATGCGGCCGAGAACAGCATGACGAGCACGATGAGTGCCGCCAGTGATGCAGCATCGACCAGAAGTGTGCAGAGAGCGACTTTTCCGCCGGAGTACTTATCGTTGAGATAACTCATGGCGGAGTCGTAGTTGATCAGGGCGATGATGAAGTCAAGGATCATCAGCGCAGCCATGGAAAGAAGACCGAGGAGCCAGAAGTTCGGCGTCACGCGGTCGTTGATCGCATCCGTCGGGCTCGAGAAGAAATCCGAGAAGAATTTACCGAAGTTGGTGTCCGGTGCATTCGGAGAAGGAGCCTTCGGATACGGAGCCGGATACGCATATCCCGGATACGGCTGCTGCGGATAGCCCTGCTGAGGGTAACCCTGCTGCGGATAGGGCTGATTCGGATACGGCTGCTGCGGGTATCCCTGCTGCGGATATGGAGCTTGAGGATAACCCTGCTGCGGGTAAGGCTGGTTCGGATACGGCTGGCCGGCAGGAGCCTGATACATCGGCTGCTGCATAGGCGGAACCGCTGCCTGAGGCTGAGCCTGAGGAGCCTGTGCTTGAGGCTGGACCGCTTGAGGCTGTGCTGCCTGCTGCGGGACGGATACCGGTGTGCTACACTGCGGGCAGACAGCGATTCCATCCGGGATCGTCGTGCCGCACTTGGTACAGAAAGTAGGCATTGTTCGTTCCTCCTGTGTGGTTATTCCTTCGTAAAGGTTTATAAATCCATCATAACCCATTTATATGGAAAGCAAAACCCCGAATAGGGAATCGTCAATAAAATACTGCCGGCGGCGGGTGCTTTTGAAGAAGAAAAAACCCCGGACGGGAAATTCCGCATCCGGGGTCCTGTTTCGTTTTCGTTTAGATCCTGATTGATCAGCCGAACATCGCGTAGAGATCGGAGAGGCTGTCCAGAGAATCCTTATAGGAATAAGCGTTCTTCAGGTCGAAGATCTTGTAGAACATCCAGTAGAAGAACTTGTCTGCGAGCAGATAGCAAGCGATTACAACGAGAGCGAACATCAGGGCTCTTGTCTTGGTAACAGCGCCCGGATTTGCATTCATTGCGAAATCGTAAAGCAGAACTACGATGAAGTAAAGTGCGATCGCAGCGATGATCGAAGAGATCGAGAAGAAGTCGCCCTTCTTGTCGATGTTGGAATACAGCTTGGTGTTGAGGTACTCAACGAGGCGGCAAGCAAACATCAGAACGAAAGGCAGGCCTGCGAATGCGAGCGATGACAGGAAGTCGAGCTTCTTGATCTTGAAAGCGGAAGCAAACAGCAGGATGATCACTGCAAATGCAGCGATGGTGAAGCAGTCGGTCAGAAGGGAAGCGAAAGCCCACTTTGCCGGCTTAGCCTTATGGTCGATAAGAGCAATGATGAAGTTCAGGATCGCATAAGCGCCACCGAAGATGACAGCCATCAGCCAGAACTTCTGCTGGATTCTTGTCTCAATAGCATCGAGCGGGCTCTTGAAGAAGTCACCGAAGAAACCACCGACGTTGAGGTCGAAGTTTGCCGGCTGCTTCGGAGCAGGAGCTGCTACCGGTGCACCATACGGAGCCTGCGGATAAGGCTGCTGAGCATACTGAGCATTCGGATCGTAAGCCTGCTGCGGAGCTACGGGTGCCTGCTGAGGAGCTACAGGAGCTGCCTGCTGAGGAACAACCGGGGCCGGAGCGCCGATCGGAGTGCCGCACTGAGAGCACACATTAGCACCGTCAGGAAGCTGTGTGCCGCATTTCGGACAGAAAAAAGACATAATACATTCCTCCTATTATTTAACTAACCCAGATGTTTATTTATAAAACATACTACAATTATTGTTGCACTAATGTTTTAAAAAAGCAATAGAAACGGGGAAGACAGTTTTTACTCAATAAGTGAGATCTTCAAGCGCTGGGGCTGCTTATAAAGCTCGTACTCGAGTATCAATTCTTTGTCTTTCGTGTAGATGTCCTTGATGTTTGCCTGACGAAGGGAGTGTATGGTGTTCCATGTGACGGTGTCCTCGGCTTCATAGGAGCTTAAGTCGTCGGAAGTGAGGATCATGCCGCGCGAAAGGCCCATGGCACGGCCGAGAAGAAACCGCTTTTCCTTCGAGAAGTAAAAGAGCGGGTTATTGATCGGAAGTGCATTGGTAAAGATAGAGAATGCACGTCCGGCCAGCTGTCTGTGGTTGATCATGTCCATCAGCGCGCGGTAGGTGGAGTTCTGTTCGCGGGAAGCCTGCGAGAGGGGCGGGAACCACTCCGGAGAGAGGTCGCAGCTGACCTGGCAGTAGTCCATGACGCCGGCGGCCGCCATCAGCGGAACACCGCAGGCGATCGTGACCGAGTCGCCGACGCAGTCTTTCAGGAAATGAATGCAGTCGTACATCTTTTCGGCGCGGGTCTGCGTGGTCGACGGGATCATGCAGGCGGCGTACAGGAAGTCGAACTTGAAGACCGAGATCCCCCAGTCATCGCGCATCGTCAGAAGGACGTTCTTCAGATGACGGCGGAAGTTCGGGTTGCTGGTATCAAGACAATAGCATGTGTTCCATGAGGTGCATGCTTTTACGAGATTACCGGACTCGTCTTTCAGTAGCCAGTCCGGATGGTTCTTGTAGATGCGCGAGTGCTTCTCGCAAATAAACGGTGCGATCCAGATTCCGGCGCGGAGTCCTGCGCCCTGGATCTTCTTCGTGATCGGATAGATTCCATGTGGAAAAGCACTCTTCTTCGGTGTCAGCCAGTCGCCGAGTGCGTTTTCGTAGCCTTCGTCGATGCAGAAGATCTGGCAGGCGTACTTGGCGGAGGCTTCGCTGACCTCGGAAAGGTCCTTCAGGAGCTGTCTCTCGGAGATGTCCTGGAGGTGGCGGTACCATGTGGTGTAGCCGGTCATCGGCTGGGCGCCTGTCGAGGTGACGCCGAGCTTCTCGAAATAGCCGTCGAAGACCTCATCCTCCGTGCCTTTCAGGAAGATGACGTCAAGCGCGGTGAACTCGGTGTCAAAAAGTCTCGTCTGAAGATCTTTTCTTACGGTAAAAGTTTCTTTCTTCGTGTCGATGTCGAAGAAGGTAAAGCCCTGCTGTTCGTTGAGGGATCCGAAGAAGCGGAAGTCGGCCTTCTGACGGATGTAGCCGTAGCTGACGCCGTGGAGCCAGCGGTTCTCCTTCTCGTAATCGGTGAACTGACGGTCGCCGGTGTGGTCGGTCTTCTTATGCTTTAAGACCTTCGCCATGTTCTCCGCGTAATCGATCGTCGTATCGGAACTGTATTCTTTGCAGACGGTCCACGACTGGTATCCGTTCATGAGGATGTGGTCGCGCTCGTCGAATTTGTACGGGTAAACGAGCTTCAGCTCGGTGATCTCGACCGCTTTTTCCGGGATCAGGGTGATCGTCGTGCGGTCGTCGTCAAATGTGGTTTTAAAGCGCAGAGATTTATCCGAAGAGGAGCTCTTGGAAGAGCCTTCGGAATTCTTTTCGGAATTCTTTTCGGAATTCTTTTCGGAAGTCGAGGCGGCGCCGGAGCCCTCGGGAAGAAGGTCCAGTTCGTGCTGCTTGCCGTTTAGAAGATATGTGATCGTTGCGCTTTGCGGTTTCATACTAATCAGTATATTGTGTTTTCTTATTTTTGCAACTCGTTGCGCCGTGTTGGCTGATGTTTGGGAGCGGCATGTTTTTGAAGCGGGGACGAACAGAAAGAAGGAGGATGAGTTCACAAACAGGTGCTTTTCGAGTACAATAGCGTGGAAATGCCGAA
>JAFWSW010000142.1 GCA_017519205.1 Clostridiales bacterium
CTCGAACCGCTGCCGAATACGGACCGATATTCAACGATGAACCGTGTCCCTCCGCAGCGTCTGATCGTCGAGCCGGGAGATCAGACATACACCATCATGACATACAACATGGGATTCGGTGCCTATACACCGGACTACAGTTTCTTCATGGACGGCGGTAAATACTCCTGGGCAAGATCCAAGAACGGCCTGATCGACAACCTCAAGAACATCAGTAACATGCTCGAAGGATACGATCCGGATTTCATACTTATCCAGGAGATCGACGAAGACGGAACACGCACCTATCACATCGACGAGAGAAATTATATCATTACCGGTGTCGATCCGTTCCAGCATGTCTATGCCAGGAACTTCCATTCGCCCTATCTCATGTGGCCGCTGAATGAGCCGCACGGTGCGAACAAATCCGGTCTTCTCACCATGTCGGACGCGTATATCTCCTCTGCGACGAGAAGAAGCCTGCCGGTCACAAAATCACTCAAGAAGATACTCGATCTCGACCGCTGCTACACGGTGACACACATCCCGATCGGAAACGAGAGGATACCACTTCGGGGAGTTGAGACGAAAGACGATACCACAACTACTTCGCAAAAAGAACTCGTCCTTTACAACGTGCATCTTTCCGCATACGGCATGGAGGATTCCGTCCGTGATGCACAGGTATCCATGCTTATCGAGGACATGCAGGCGGAATACGAAAAAGGAAACTATGTCATCTGCGGCGGTGATTTCAATCACAATCTCCGTCCGGGTTCGACAGATCAGGCACCGGACTGGGCACAGCCCTTCCCGTTTGAGAAGCTCCCGTCTTTCCTGTCGTTCGCACATCTTTCCATCGACTGCGACTACAGCCACAACACCTGCAGAAACGCAGATGAAGCGTATAATCCGGATACCACCTTTACCGTAATGGCAGATGGATTCATCGTCTCCGATAACGTGGAAGTGGTTTACTACGAAAACATCGATCTGCAGTACGCATACTCCGACCACGATCCGGTCATCTTAAAGTTCCGTCTGATGTAAAAGCATCTTCTCCGGTACCAGGATCACCTGCCCGGATTATTACGTCTCGAACTTGATATTCCTTTTCTTCACGTGTGCTTCGATCGCTTTGGCGATAAGTTTCTGTCCTTTTGCATTCGGATGGATGCCGTCTGCACAGAGATACACGGAATAGTTCTTTTCCTCGAGGAAGACTGAAGTGATATCGATGACCGGCACTTCATTCGCGATCGCAAGCTTGAAGATCTCGATGTTATACCGTTCGTGCCAGTTCGTGATGAACTGCTTGTTTCCGTGCATCCATGAGAGGATATTATCTGCGGACAATCCCTTAGAGATCTGCTTGAAATATCTGTCCGGATCGATCGGCGGAAGTGACAGCAGGACCGGAGTCTTTCCGAGTTTTTTGATCTCCTGGATGATGTTCGTATATGTACTGACGAAATCCTCGATCGTACTTTTCGGGAGGTGTTCTTTTGCCGGATCGGCCGAGACTTCTTTCCAGTTGAAATCGCAGTCATTGCCACCGAATTCGAGGACGACATACTCGCCGGACGATTCCCTGATCGTATCGAGGTTTTTCTCGAAGATCGTCTCGCCTCTCTTGATCGAGCTGCCGAACTTCGCTTTATTCTCGATCACGATCCCGAACGATTCCTCACAGATCTTCTGTATCGAAGCATCCGCGACTTTATAGTGATCATCCTCATAGATCACACCTTTTAGTACTGAATCCCCAAACGCAGTAATCGTTGCCATTTTATTTCTTTCCCCATTTTCTGTCACTGACATCAATGCCGATATCTAAGAGCAACTTCATACCCATATCGAAGATCATGCGGCAGGCAGTCTCCTTCGGAAGGCGGTAGTTATCCCAGATCATCATGACAGAGAGACCGTGGGTATAGATGACCGCGTTCTGTACTGCTTCACCGATCTTTTTCTTCGGGATCTTATACTCTTTCGCCAGTGCTTCGACAGCCTGTCTGTTCATCTGCTCCATAAAGATGCTTTGGTCGCCGAGGACGCTTTCGCCGATCGTCGTGATCGGATCATCCACATTCAGGAAACGAAAAACATTCGGGTGGTCGCAGGCGATAGAGATGTACTTTACGCCGCTTGCGAAAAACGCATCGACCGCGTCTTTTCCTGCCATACGATCCGGAAGATCGGACCACAGCTTCTCGCCCGCATACATCCACAGGTCTTTCTTCAGTTCTGTCATGCTGCCGAAAAGCCAGGAGACCGGTTGAGTCGAGCAGCCGAGTTTTGTCGCGATGTTCTTGATTGCCACCGCGCTGATGCCCGCTTCGTCCAGAAGCTCATATGCCGCCTCCAGAACCATCTCCTTCGTGATCTTTGCTTTTCGTCCCATGCTTTCCTTTCTATTTCAGCGTTGCTTTTACGCGGCGTATCATCTTCCGTACGGGCGGTCGGTCAGAGGCCTCGTGCAGCCCCATTCCTCTGCCTTCTTCTTAAACATTCTTTTCGCGACTGTCTTAAAGATCAGTCCCACCAGGATCCGTACCGGCAGTGGGAACACTTCCGGTCCCGTAAACGACCTGCACGCTTCATCGGTAAAAGCACCGTCCCGGCCGTAGATCCGGCCCATTTCTTCATAAGGAGCGGTGATCTTCTCCTGTTCCTGTTTACTAACCAATCTTATACTAAAGTTGTCGCCTTTTACAAGTGTACCACCATACTCGCAGCCAAGGAGGGGCGCCAGTTTCTGAAGGTAGGCTTCGCCGCAGCGGAGCTGGATGCCCTCGGCAAATCCACTCTGCAGAAGGAAGGAAAGGACCGGCTTTTTCAGTGCTGAACTACCGCCGATTCCTGCATCCGAAGCAGAAGATGCGGACATGTGCTCCTCAACCGGAAGAGTCTCAAGGAACTCCATAAGAAGACCCGGGATACACTCGACAAAGAGCGGGAGCGCGATGAGGATATGGTCGGATTCATAGA
>JAFWSW010000143.1 GCA_017519205.1 Clostridiales bacterium
ATCGCGCAGTAGGCGCAGCGCCGGTTGCATCCTTCCGCAATCTTTAAGTAGGCGTGGTGCTTGAACCCGCCGAGGTTCATGCGCGGGAGGTTCTCCGCATCACAAGTCTGCGGTGCGACGATTCCCATCTTCTTCAGAAGTTCGCCCGGCTTGTACGTGCCTACCCAGTAGTCCACCTCGGGCAGTTCCTTGATAAGCTCGTCACCATAGCGGCCCGAGAGGCATCCCGAGACAATCAGTTTCTGCTTGGGCTTCTTGCCGTTAATTTGTGCGAGAATCGCGTTGATGGATTCTTCCTTCGCGGCCTCGATGAACCCGCAGGTGTTCACCAGGATGTAGTCCGCCTTGGCAGCGCTGTCGCAAGTCGCAAAGCCTGCGTGCAGCATTTCGCCGACGAGGTTCTCCGCGTCGACCTGGTTCTTGGCGCATCCTAAGTGGACAACAAAAACTTTGGGCTTTTTTGTGGGCATAATCCAAATTTAGAAAAACATCTATTTCGAAAAAAGGCTATTTTTTCAAAATCAAATTCTAAGGAGAAAGAATTATGAAAAGTAAAAGTGCTTTGGCGCTGTTGGCCATGACTTTCGGCCTGGTTGCCTGTGAAACTACGGAATCAACCGGAGACTTCTCGTGCGATGTGACGCGTTCTGGCTCGACGGTGACTCTGGACGAACGTCTTTCTGGCTCTGCGAGCTATATCTCGAAGGTTACGGCGCAGGTTGATGACTATGGCTACGACTACGTGAGCGTTGAGACGGAATTGTGGTATGCCAATAGCGCTTATGCGAGTGAGGAATGCAGCGAACGGAAAGATGATGCACTGGGTTGGAAAGATGGTTCCGTGGACGTCACTTGCTCCGGGAACTATATCAATGTCTATGAATACGACGAAGGTTCTTTGGATGATTATGAACGCGATTTTAATAGACAGTGTGAAGAAGCCTACCGCAGGTACGAAAGCGGTGATCTGCAGCTCTAGTTTCTGTCTTTAGTCAAAAAAAGAACTCCGCCATTGGCGGAGTTCTTTCGTTATACTGTAATAGCCTATTCCCAGTCGTCCACGAAGTCTTCTGCAGGCGGGGCCGGAGGTGCCGACACCGAAGCCGAAGAAGACGCCTACCCCGACTCCGAAGCCGACAGCTTCTCCGACACCGGATCCTTCAAAGGAGTCGTCAGATCCGTCAAGATCTTCCGAGTCCTCTGAGCCTTCCAAGTCTTCTGAATCTTCGGAACCTTCTAAGTCCCGGGAGACTTCCGATCCGAACGAGAGCAAAGAGACTGAACCGAGTTATCCGGAGCCGGACATGGAGGACCTGCCGGAAGATGCTGACCCGATGTTCTGGGGCGATGAGACAGATACTCCTGGTATCTATATCTATGCCGGTGTAGACGATATGTATTACGGCTATGTAAATGGTGAGTGGGTCGAGATGCGGGAGATGTATTTAGAAGGCGATGGTTATGCCGAGATCTCCTATGTCTACGGAGATGAAGATAACCCGATCGTGTATTACTCATACAGGGATTAATTACGATTATGAACGAGACGAACAAGAGAATTCTTTTCGCGCTGGTCGGCGCACTTCTGGTCACATTTCTCTGTGGAAAGGGATTTCTTCACAGCACGGATCTGTGGATGCAGGATAAGTTCTTCCAGACACCGGAAGCTGTATCCGGAGACATCCTTGTTATCGGAATCACGAAAGAAGATATAGACCGGTTCGGTCCCTACAGTACATGGGACAGATCGATCATGGCCTCCGCACTGGAAGCGCTCGGAAAGGATCCGGACAATAAGCCGGCCGTAGTAGCGATCGATGTCCAGTATCTCGGAACGACAAACGAAGCGTCGGATAAGCGTCTTGCCGATGCGGCGGCAAAACTCGGAAATGTCGTTACCGCTACGACTGCCAATCTCGGTACGAAAAGAACTTTCGGAACGCAGGCCGTCACGATCGATGACTATGCGATCCTCGGATACGAAGAACCCTACGATGAACTGAAGGCTGTCACGACTCAAGGACACATCAATGCCATGCCGGATAAGGATGGAGTACTCCGTCACGCCGTGCTCTATGTTGAGCCGGACGGACAGCGCGTGTACTCGATGGCCTATCAGGCGGCAAAGATCTATGCGGATCAGAATGGCATCATGATCAGTGAACCGCCGGTCAACGCCAGAAGATATTTCTATGTGCCGTTTTCGGCCAAACCGGATGGTTACTATGACGGAATCTCGCTGAGCCAGGTGATCGACGGAAAGATCGATACAACCTACTTCGCCGGAAAAGTGGTATTCATCGGTCTTTATACTACGGGCATTCAGGATGCGTATATCACGGCGATCGATAAATCCGTGCCGATGTACGGCGTGGAGTACCAGGCCAACGTCGTCCAGTGCTTTTTGGACGGAAACTATAAACAGGAAGTTCCGGATTATCTGCAGCTGATCGTGCTCGGGCTCGTGTGCTTCGCGTTCCTCGTTTTCTGCTATAACCGAAGGATCCTGATCACCGCGCCGCTTCTGGTTCTGTTCCTGCTCCTGGGAATCGGCGGATCAATGCTTCTTTACTCATCCGGATATATCACGCATATTCTCTGGATCCCGATGGGTATCCTTGTGCTGTTTATCGTTACCGGTACCAGTAACTATTTCCGCGCGGCCATGGCCAGACAGCAGGTCACGAAGACCTTTGAGCGGTATGTCGCGCCGAGCATCGTAAATGAGATCTTAAAAGAAGGTACCGACAGTTTGAAACTCGGAGGCAAACTCTGTGATATCGCGGTGCTTTTCGTAGATATTCGCGGCTTTACGACAATGTCCGAGCGGCTCTCGCCGGAAGAAGTCGTCAACATCTTAAACCAGTATCTGTCTATGACGTCTGCCTGCATCGAGAAGAATAAAGGAACCCTCGATAAGTTCGTCGGCGATGCGACGATGGCGTTCTGGGGAGCTCCCCTTCCGGAGGAGGATCCGGTCATGCTTGCGGCGCAGACGGCGCTCGACATTATCGACGGTGCAAGGGAGCTCTCGAAGAAACTGAAAGAAGAGATCAACGAGGAACTGAACGTCGGTGTCGGCGTGCACTTCGGACCGGCCGTTGTCGGCAACATGGGATCTGAAAAGCGCATGGACTACACGGCGATCGGTGACACCGTCAATACGGCAGCGAGACTCGAGGCAAATGCACCTGGCGGAACGGTATATATTAGCCGTTCTGTTGCAGAAAAACTCGGAAACCGGATGAAATATGAGTCACTTGGTGATACTATTAAACTTAAGGGGAAAGCCGAGGGGTTTGAAGTTTTAAAACTTATTGGACCGGAGGATTAAAGTATGCTACGTTTCTTTGGAAGAGGATCTGCTTTTGCAGATGATCACAACTGTGCCTATTTCGTCAGCGGAGGGGATCTCGTCCTTTTGGACTGTCCGATGACGGCGCTCCCGCAGCTTAAGAGAAAGAATCTTTCCGAGTATGATCACATCTATATTCTCGTGACCCATACGCACGGTGACCACTGCGGCGGCGTCGGTATGTTCATCGACTATAACTATTTCGTTGTAAAGACACCAGTCACGGTCGTCGCTCCTTCGAAGGAAGTCTACAATAACCTCAAGTATTATCTTAAGAATATCGAGGGCTGCAACGATGCCTGGTACACACTCGTCGAGGCGAAGAACCTCAACAAGGAGTGGTTCAAGGAAGCCATCGTCACCCCGCACACAGAAGAACTGGCCGGCAAGTGCTTCGGCTTCATTCTGAATATCGACGGAACTAATGTCGTCTATACCGGTGATACAGGTTCTCTTGCTCCGTTCGAAAAGTACTTGAAGAAGGGTACGATCCTCTATACCGAGGTCTCCGCTTATAACTCCGATGTGCATATCTACTGCAAGGATCTGAAGAAGAAGGCGGCTGCCCTGACGAAGAAGGGTGTGAAAGTATACCTCATGCATATGGATGACGAGTATGAGATCGCCCAGGTCATGAAGGATACCGGCGCAGAGTTTGCCCCGCTTGAGGAGAACTGAGAAATGGAAGACGGTAAGCTTTTAGGGAATATCTTCTGTATCACGGACAGCCTGTATCGGGATATGTGCATGAACAGCAGTACGGATCATGCGCTTCTTTTCTCTTATCTTACTGAACTTGCCAAGACGATCGTCGATGCTGACCGTGCGAGTTTCTGGAAATGGGATAAGAGAAAAGGCGAGCTGTGGACGATGTCTGCGACAGGCGTCGATAAGATCGTGATGCCGGACAACAAAGGTCTGGTTGGAAAATCCCTTCGTGAAAAGAAGACCGTCATTACGAATGACCCATATTCCGATCCGGATTTTAATCCCGCGATCGATAAGCAGACCGGCTATGTCACCAAGTCCGTGCTTGTGCTTCCGGTTGCTGATATCAATGGTATTTTCATCGGCGCGCTGCAGCTGATCAACAAGAATTCCGAAAAGGGCTTTGACGAGGAGAAAGATACGAAGAAGCTTTCTCTGGCGGCTCTTGTCTGCGGTATCGCGCTCGAGTCCGAGGTCTTCCTTGAGGAGTCCCACCACGACCGTCTGACCGGCCTTAAGAACCGCATGGGTTTCTACTTCGATTTCGGCGGCAAGTTCAAGGAGTATCTCCTTCCGGATTCCGGCAAGGTGATGTCCGTATTCATCTGCGATATCGATAAGTTTAAGAGAGTCAACGATACCTACGGTCATAACGCAGGCGATGACGTGCTGGCATTTACTTCCCATCTGATCGAGTCCTGCTGCGGTGAGAATGATTCCGTATACCGCTGGGGTGGCGAGGAATTCGTCATGGTCATGAGAGATACGGATCTTGATGCGGCTGCAGACAAAGCAGAGGCGATCCGCGTGACGCTCATGAATTCCGATATCGATGCCGACGGTACGACGATCCGCTGCACATTAAGTTTCGGTGTCTCGCTCTTTGATCCGGGAAAGTCGATCGAGGAGAACATCAGCGCCGCCGATGCACGCCTTTATACCGCGAAGGAGACCGGCAGAAACAAAGTCGTGAAGAGCGACGAGTGATTTTTGCATTGCGAGGCCTCGTGGGGTGTGCTAAAATACTTCCGAAAATAACAGAAGGGGAGCTTGTGATACAGGCTGAGAGGAAGGTGTGTGACCTTCGACCCATAACCTGATTTGGATAATGCCAACGTAGGGATGCCTGATAATAAGGTGTTTTTAAGGAGTTACCCGATCAGAGAAGGTAACTTTTTCTTTTTTTTGGAAAAGTACCTTCATGATTACATGCCGGATCGCTTCCCGGCGGAAAAGAGGTATTTATGAGCGAAAAGAACTTGAAAATCACACTGGGAGAGTGCCTGGAGAATGTCCATGCGAAGACACCTTTGGTCCACAACATCACAAACTACGTAACCGTAAACGACGTCGCCAATGTGCTTCTGGCCTGTGGCGGAAGCCCGATCATGTCGGATGAGCCGAAGGATGTCTATGACATCACATCGATCTGCGGCGGCCTGAATATCAATATCGGTACACTTAACGAGCGCTCGATCGAGGCTATGATGATTGCGGGCCTTCGTTCCAAGGAACTCGGTCACGTGATCCTTCTCGATCCGGTCGGCGCGGGTGCAAGCATGCTCCGCACTAAGACAGCACAGAGCATCGTAGAATCTGTAAAGCCGGACATCATCCGCGGTAATATTTCCGAGATAAAAGCACTGATCAAGGGCACTGGTACGACGAAAGGCGTTGATGCGGACTCGGCGGACAGTGTCACGGAAGATAACCTTGACGATATGGTTGCATTTGTAAAAGAGGTTGCTGCAAAGACAGATGCCGTGATCGCGATCACAGGTGCGATCGACCTCGTCGCCGATGCGGATGTCTGCTACGTTATCCGTAACGGAAGAAAAGAAATGAGCCGTATCACAGGTACCGGCTGCCAGCTCTCCGGTATTGCGACAGCATACGCAGTTGCGAATCCGGATAACAAAGTTGATGCGGTGGCTGCCGCGGTATGCTTGATGGGTCTTGCTGGTGAGATCGGCTGGAGCAGAATGCAGGAAGGTGACGGGAACTCCACATACAGAAACAGAATTATCGATGCAATCTTCAACATGGATGCAAAGACACTGGAAGAAGGTGCGAAGTATGAGATCAGATAAGGAACTCCGCGACTCGCTTCTTTTGTATGCGGTGACTGACCGCCGATGGACAGGGGAGAAGACACTTTACCAGCAGGTCGAAGAAGCCATTCTGGGCGGGGCAACATTCGTACAGCTTCGTGAAAAGGACCTGGGCGAAAGTGCTTTTGAGAAAGAAGCCATCGAGATCCAGAAACTCTGCAGAAAGTATAAGGTGCCTTTCGTCGTAAACGATAACGTCGATATCGCAAAAAGAATGGGTGCAGACGGCGTACATGTCGGACAGAGCGATATGGAAGCGGGCGATGTAAGAACTCTTCTCGGACCGGATGCGATCTTAGGTGTATCCGCGCAGACTGTCGAGCAGGCCAAACTCGCGGAAGCAAGAGGCGCGGACTATCTCGGCGTCGGCGCAGTATTCCCGACAGGTTCGAAAGATGATGCCGTCGAGGTCCCGCACGAGACTCTGAAAGCAATCTGCGAAGCGGTCTCGATCCCGGTCATCGCCATCGGCGGTATCTCCGAAGCAAATGTTTCTGAACTGAAGGGTTCGGGAATCTGCGGAATCGCCGTGATTTCCGCCATCTTCGGACAGAAAGATATTAAGAAAGCAACGGAAGAACTTCGGAAAAAGACAGAAGATATGGTCGAGGGATAAACACGATCAGTAAAACGAAGAGAGGAGAGACATATGGGGAATGGATTAACGATTTCCGGAAGTGACATGAAGACTGCTCTGACGATCGCGGGCAGCGACTGCTCCGGAGGCGCCGGGATCCAGGCGGACATCAAGACGATGACCATGAATGGTGTCTATGCGATGAGTGTCATCACTGCGCTGACGGCACAGAATACGACCGGAGTCACGGGCATCATGGAAGTAAGTCCGGAGTTTCTGAAAAAACAGCTCGATGCGGTATTTACGGATATCTTCCCGGATGCCGTAAAAATCGGTATGGTTTCTTCTCCTGAACTGATCGAAGTCATTGCCGAGAGACTCACATTTTATAAAGCAAAGAACATCGTTGTGGATCCGGTCATGGTCGCGACATCGGGCGCAAAACTCATCTCTTATGATGCCGTGGATGTCCTGGTCAACCGGCTGATGCCGATGGCTACCGTAATTACACCGAATATCCCGGAAGGTGAGATCCTGTCAGGTATAAATATCACGTCGCGTGAGGATATGGAAGCTGCTGCGAAGATAATCTCTCAGAGAATAAGCACATCTTCCGCGAAGACCGTTTCCGTTCTTCTTAAGGGCGGGCACAGCATCTGCGATGCGGACGATCTTCTTTATTCTGACGGACGCGTGTACTGGTACAAGGGAACACGGATCGACAATCCGAATACGCATGGAACCGGGTGTACGCTTTCTTCTGCGATCGCATCCATGCTGGCGATCGGTGTACCGCTTGAGGACGGTATCTCAGAAGCAAAGACCTACATCACTGGCGCGCTGAAGGCAGGACTCGATCTCGGTTCCGGAAGCGGACCACTGATGCATAACTATCAGCTCTTCGAAAAGTGGGAAGAGTGAGAAGGATGGAAAAGATAAGGACACAAGTGCTTTTGCAAAAGGAATAAATACCAATAGAAACGAGAGGATAAGCAAAATGAGAAATTACACGACACAGATGGATGCAGCAAGAAAGGGCATTATTACCCCTGAGATGAAGGCGGTTGCGAAGAAGGAATACAGAACGGAAGAAGAGATCCGTCAGTGGGTCGCCGACGGCCAGGTTGCGATCTGCGCTAATAAGCTTCACACATGTATCGATCCGAATGGTGTCGGCTCGATGCTGAGAACGAAGATCAACGTCAACCTTGGTGTATCGAAGGACTGCAAGGACTACGATATCGAGATGCAGAAGGTCATGGCGGCGGTCGATATGGGTGCCGAGGCGATCATGGACCTTTCCTCTCACGGAAATACACAGCCTTTCAGAAGAAAACTCACAAGTGAGTGCCCGGCCATGATCGGTACAGTTCCGGTCTATGACTCCGTTATCCACTACCAGAGAGACCTCGCGACACTGACTGCGCAGGACTTCATCGATGTTGTCCGTCTCCACGCGGAGGATGGTGTAGACTTCGTTACTCTTCACTGCGGTATTACGAGAAAGACGATCGAGCAGATCAAGAAGGTCGGAAGAAAGATGAACATCGTTTCCCGCGGCGGCTCTCTCGTATTTGCATGGATGTGCATGACCGGTGAAGAAAATCCTTTCTATGAGCACTACGATGAGATCCTTGACATCTGCCGTGAGTACGATGTCACGATCTCCCTCGGTGATGCCTGCCGTCCGGGCTGCCTTGCCGATTCTTCCGATGTATGCCAGATCGAGGAACTGGTCCGTCTCGGTGAACTGACACGCCGTGCCTGGGCGAAGGATGTTCAGGTTATGGTAGAAGGCCCCGGCCACATGGCGATGGACGAGATCGAAGCAAACATGAAGATCCAGCAGCGTATCTGCGGCGGTGCTCCGTTCTATGTTCTCGGGCCGCTTGTTACCGATATCGCTCCGGGTTATGACCACATCACATCGGCGATCGGCGGTGCGATCGCAGCAAAAGCCGGCGCAGCATTCCTCTGCTATGTAACACCCGCCGAGCACCTCGCTCTTCCGAACGTAGATGACGTAAAGCAGGGCATCATTGCATCCCGTATCGCTGCGCATGCGGCGGATATTGCGAAGAAAGTACCTCATGCCCGTGACATCGATGACCGTATGGCCGATGCCAGAAGAAAGTTTGACTGGGAAGGCCAGTGGGAGTGTGCGATCGATCCGGAGACCGCCAAGGCGATCCGTGATGACAGATCCCCGGAGATTGAAGAAAGCTGCTCCATGTGCGGTAAGTTCTGCGCCGTACGCTCCATGAATAAGGCTCTTGCGGGAGAATACATCGATATTCTGTAATTCCTTATAAAAGGTATTTCATTCTGCGGTTTTTCTGTTAGAATATAACCTATGGATTTGATAGGTATTATCGACAAACTGAAAGCAACACGGGATCTTACGGATTCCGAGTGGAAAGCACTGTTAGATACGGAAGACGAGGAGGTTCTTTCGTATCTGTCCTCGTGCGCCCGGCAGGTGCGTGAAAGCATCTATGGCAAAGCGGTCTATATCCGCGGCCTGATCGAGTTCACGAACTATTGCAAGAACGGCTGCTACTACTGCGGTATCAACTGCAGTAATACCCATGCCGACCGTTATCGCCTTACGGATGAGCAGATCCTCGCATGTGTGAGTGAAGGATATGAACTTGGATTCCGTACGTTTGTCCTTCAGGGCGGAGAGGATCCATTTTATACCGATGATAAGATCGTTTCTCTGGTCCGTGCCATCAAGGAGATGCATCCTGACTGCGCCGTGACCCTTTCGATCGGAGAGAAGAGTGAAGAGAGCTATCGTGCATACTTCGAAGCAGGAGCAGACAGATATCTTCTCCGTCACGAGACGGCATCTCCCGAACACTATAGGAAGCTCCATCCGGAGAATCTGTCATGGGAACATCGGATGAACTGCCTGAAGACGCTCCGGAAGATCGGTTATCAGGTAGGATGCGGTTTCATGATCGGATCTCCTTACCAGACAACAGATAATATCATTTCGGACCTGCGTTTTATCGCGGAATTTAAGCCGGATATGTGCGGTATCGGTCCTTTTATCCCGCATAAGGACACAGTATTTAAAGAAGAACCTGCGGGAACGCTTGAGATGACACTGAAGCTTCTTTCCATCATCCGCCTCCTCGTGCCGGATGTCCTTCTTCCTGCGACAACGGCGCTGGGTACGATCCATCCGGAGGGAAGAGAGAAGGGTTTAAGAAGCGGCGCTAATGTTGTTATGCCGAATCTTTCTCCGGTCATGGTACGCGAGAAGTATTCCCTTTACGACGGAAAGATCTGTCTGGATAGTGAATCCGCCCAGTGCATCAAGTGCCTGTCGGCAAGAGTGGCATCGTCCGGTTATGAGATCGTTGTGGACCGCGGCGACCATAAAAATGCATAAAATCCCATAGGAATTTGTCAAGAAATCTGTATAGCGAAAAGTGTTAGTTCATATTGACATGTTAACACATGCTAACTATAATGTGTGATGGTTAGTTACGACTAACCATATTTAATAAACACAAGTTAGCAGAAGCTAATTGAAAACGAGGAGGAAACAATGATGCCTCTGGTATTTTCGGAACCGGGCGAGACACAGATCATCAAGAAGATCGGCGGAAACCCGGAAGTAAAGCAGCATCTGGCAGA
Source organism: Clostridiales bacterium (assembly GCA_017519205.1). Classification (GTDB taxonomy): domain Bacteria; phylum Bacillota; class Clostridia; order Saccharofermentanales; family Saccharofermentanaceae; genus Scatonaster. The sequence goes on from JAFWSW010000143.1 coordinate 10,400, forward strand.
TCTGGGCTTTAATGTCGGCGGAGAAGTAAGTGTCGTCAGCATGCTCGGGGGAAACCTGATCGTTAAGGTCAAGGAAAGCCGGGTGGCAGTCAGTGAAGAACTGGCAAGAAAAATCATGGTGTGAAAAAGGAGGGGAGATAAATTGAGAACACTAAGAGATGCAAAAGTCGGAGAAACATGTACTGTAGTCAAACTTCACGGCGAAGGTGCAGTTAAGCGCAGGATCATGGACATGGGTATCACGAAAAGAACGATCGTCTATGTCCGTAAGGTCGCACCGCTGGGTGATCCGATCGAAGTAACCGTAAGAAATTACGAGCTTTCGCTTCGTAAGGCGGATGCCGAAATGATTGAAGTAGAGTACTACAGGAAGGAAGATGAGAAATGAGTCTGCGTATTGCACTTGCAGGTAACCCGAACAGTGGTAAAACCACACTGTTCAATGCTTTGACCGGCGCCAACCAGTTCGTCGGTAACTGGCCGGGTGTTACTGTTGAGAAAAAAGAAGGTAAATTGAAGAAACACGACGATGTGGTCATTACGGACCTCCCGGGTATTTATTCCCTGTCTCCATACACATTGGAGGAAGTCGTTGCAAGAAACTACCTGATCGGTGAGCGTCCGGATGCGATCCTGAATATCGTAGATGGTACAAACCTCGAGAGAAACCTCTACCTGACCACCCAGCTCACTGAGCTTGGTATTCCGGTAGTTATGGCCATCAACATGATGGATATCGTTAAGAAGAACGGTGATCAGATCAATACATCCGAACTGGAGCGCCAGCTCGGCTGCAAGGTTGTTGTGATCTCTGCTCAGAAGGGCGACGGCGTTATGGATGCTGCAGAGGCAGCGATCGATGCGGCGAAGAATACAAAGACTATCCCGCAGCACAGCTTCTCCGGTCCGGTTGAACACGCACTTGCTCATATTGAGGAAGCAGTCGTTCACGATATGCCGGAAGAGCAGCAGAGATGGTACGCTATCAAAGTGTTCGAGCGTGATGATAAAGTACTTGAGAAGCTCAACCTGACAGAAGAGAAGATGTCGCATATCGAGAGTGACATCCAGGCTGCGGAAAAAGAACTGGACGACGATTCTGAGAGCATCATTACCAATGAGAGATATATCTATATCGCTGAGGTGATCAAATCCTGCTATAAGAAGAAGTCCGCAGGTAAGCTTACAACTTCCGATAAGATCGATAAGGTCGTTACCAACAGATGGCTCGGTCTCCCGATCTTCGCACTGGTCATGTGGCTGGTTTACTATATCGCCATGGTCAGTGTCGGCGCAATTTGCACAGACTTTACCAATGATAAGATCTTCGGCGATGGCTTCCATCTCTTTGGTATGGATGGCGGCTACGAGGAGCTTGCTGAGAGATGGAGTGATGCTTCTGCGATCGTAGACGGATACGATGCATATGTGGAAGAACACGGTGAAGCTCCGGTAGGCGAATATACCTTCGATGTCGAAGATGAGGAAACTCTTGAGATCTCCGAGGAAACTGCAACTATTGAAGAATACGAAGAAGCAGTAAAGACCCTCGAAGAGATCGGTGAGGAACCGGATCCGGCAGACTATGGAACATTTATCCCGAGTATTCCGGCTCTCGTAGAAGAAGGACTCGACAACGCTGGTGCTGCTGACTGGCTCAAGGGCCTGGTACTCGATGGTATCGTTGCCGGTGTCGGTGCAGTCCTCGGATTTGTACCGCAGATGCTCGTACTGTTCCTGCTCCTGGCGTTCCTCGAAGCTTGTGGCTATATGGCCCGTATCGCATTCGTACTCGACCGTATCTTCAGAAAGTTCGGCCTTTCCGGCAAGTCCTTTATCCCGATGCTCGTTGGTGTCGGATGCGGCGTTCCGGGTATCATGGCAAGTAGAACGATAGAAAATGAACGTGACCGCCGAATGACGATCATGACGACTACATTTATCCCTTGTGGTGCTAAACTTCCGTTCATCGCAATGATGGCCGGTGCACTCTTTAACGGTTCTGCCTGGGTATCCACCGGTGCATACTTTATCGGTATGGCAGC
>JAFWSW010000144.1 GCA_017519205.1 Clostridiales bacterium
CAGGAAGACGCAGTGCAATCTTCGTTTCCGGCTCCTCGTTCAGAAGCTCATCTATATACATGATCCGTCCGGCCTGTCCGATCTGAAGCGCCGGGAATACATACAGGTCCGCACCGCAGGCATAACCTGAGTTGATACGGCGCATATCGATATATTCGGCAATAACGATATGCATCTTTTCCGGTTTTCCGAGGTCCTTCACATCCACATCGTTTGATATGAATTCATCGGATCTTTCATCCGTCTGCTTATCAAGAATTGCCTCTGCAAGAAAGGCCATCGCATCTCTTCTCAAAGCATTGATATTTGAAATACGGAGTTGGATAGGGAAATCTCCGTCTTTTTTCAACGAGACAAAAGAAAAAGGCGTTTGTCCGGTCTTTTCCAGCTGTTCTTTCGTTCTCTCCCATGTCAGAGGCTCGCTGTCACCAAGATCCTGTTTTTCGCAGGACGAAGTCACTTTTACTCCTGCAAAAGCACCCTCCTTCACCGTTACGGAAAACTCGTACATATCGCCGTTCTCGGCAAGCTTACCGGTAATCGGTGTCCTGCGGAGTTTCTCCTTCGGGATCTCGATCTTCTTACTCATCCGATATACAGTCATACCTCTCGACAGTTTTGCGATCGCATCCGGATGAAGTCCCTTGACTACAGACATTCCACGCTCGACTTCGATCTTTCCCAGCGGGAAACTGGCGATTTCTTCCTCATTATCGCGGATCGACAGGAAATCTCCTTTTTGCGGCGGATCAGGGAGGAAAGATCGGACACTGATCGTTCCTGCTTTCGCATTGACCGAGATGATATCGCCCCACATCAGACCATATTTTCCGACGTATTCACCGGAAAGATAATCCGGACCTTTTCTGCCCTGCATATACTGTGTTGTAAAGTTTCCGCCACGATTGAACGTTATCAGAAGATCATTCTTCACCTGCTCGAATATCTCATCCGAATCCTTGTTATCGGCAATCGCATCGATCATACGGCGGTACGCGGAAACTACTGCGGTGACGTACTGTTCATCGCGCATTCTTCCCTCGATCTTCAGGGAATCCACTCCGATACTCATCAGTTCACGAAGATACGGAAGCGCCGATTGATCCTTCGGAGAAAGGAGTTTTCCGGATCGGATCGGTTTGCCGGATACGGCAACTTCACGGTTTCCTTCCCACAGCTGATAGCTCTGACGGCACGGCTGCGCACAGGATCCTCTGTTTCCGGAACGGGATCCGGACTTATTCATCGCGCTGAAAAGGCAAAGTCCGGAGTAACAGACACACATCGCACCGTGAACGAATACCTCGACCTCGATATCATTACTATGGTAGAGTTCAGCTCTGGCGCGAATCTCATCGATCGAGAGTTCCCGCGGAAGAACGACACGCTTCATGCCGAGTTCTTTCATCTCTTCGCTCTGCGCAAGAGAAAACACATTCATCTGAGTACTCGCATGAAGAGGGATCTGCGGAAGATGTTCCGCCAGATAAGATGCAAGCCCCTTGTCCTGTACGAGGAAAGCATCTGCACCTTCCATATAGGCGGAAAGAGCGAGTTCAACGGCATCCATCTTCTCATCATCATCGATAAGCGTATTAAGCGTTATATAGACTCTCGTGTTACGGAGATGCGCATATTCCAGGGCTTCGCGAAGCGTCTCAAGCGTGAAATTGTCCGCATGCATTCGTGCATTATACTGATCCAGTCCGAGATAAACTGCATCCGCACCGGCATCAACAGCGGCACGAAGCATGGTCATTGAGCCCGCCGGGGCCAGAAGTTCCGGTTTTTTCATAATATCTCCTTCGGAATATTGTTCTCTTTACAATACTGTTCGAGCGGAAGAAGCGGCTCCTCCTTCGGCTTCTCATCCTCGGAGCGGTGTACCTCGCTCTGCCAGCGGAAGCATGCTTCCATATACGCGAGGATCAAAGCCTGATTCGTCGGAATCATCGGGTTTTCATCAAGCGTCTCCTGAAGAAGATCATTTGCGATCTTCGCACAATAAAGCGTTTTCGCCTTCTCGATATCAGAATCCACCTGGAAACGGTAATTCATACCTGCGATACGCACCATCAGCGTCTGAGGATACTTCTCATCCGGATTCTTCAACTTTCTTTTCGGCTTCGTTTCATTATCGCGGGGAAGCTGCAAATACTCAGCAAGCGCAGCCTTCTCCTGCTTCTTGCTTTTCTTCGCCTTTGTCTTTCCCTTTTCTCCAGAAGAAGAATACTTCTCGAAAAGCGAGTCCGAAATACGCTCATAACCCATATTAGTTCTCTTCCTTTCTGTCATGCATGATCTCATACATTCTTACAAAATCAGAAGGCTGAAGTTCTTCACTTCTTACCGTTTCCTTGATCCCAAGTGTTCCTAACGCGGAAAGAATGCTTTCCTTGCTGTATTTACCCGAAGAAGAAAGACTATTTACAAGTGTTTTTCTCCGTAATGCAAAAGCACTCTCCACGAACCCGATCCATGAAGGATCAAATACTCTTCCCGGTTCCGCAGTGATCTCGATCACCGATGAGATCGTATTCGGGGCCGGACAGAAACTTGCCGCGTCTACATTGAAGCACTTTCTCTTATTACCGAAAAGCGCTGTCACGACAGACAGCGGACCATATTGCTTTGTTCCCGGATTTGCAAATATCCGGTCAAGTGCCTCTTCCTCCACCATGAACACCATCTTGCCGCAGGAAGGAAAATCCCTCATGACCTTAAGCATGATTGGTGTCATGACATAGTAAGGCAGATTCGAAAGGATCACATCCGGTGCGAAAGAAGGATCCGGAAGATCCTCTGCCGCAAGTGCCAGATAATCCTTATACAGGACGCATCCGCCCTTGTTCTCCACAGCATCCGTTAACCGCTCCTGAAATCTTGTATCGATCTCAACCGCTACATAACGACCGCAGAGAATTACCGCCTTTTCCGACAATGCCCCGAGACCGGGACCGATCTCAAGGCATGTCATCGTTTTATCAAGATTCGCAAGATCGAGAATACCCCCGATCACATTATCATTACACAGAAAGTTCTGACCCAGGCTCTTTTTCGCCGAAAGGCCATACTGATCCAGTATGGTCAGTACCTCCTGCCTGTTCATCCTACGAAGTACCGTACACCGGCCTCGAAGATCTTCTGATCCTTCTCACCCGGGATATTCTTGGCAACACCGTTACCCATACGTTCACTGTGTCCCATCTTACCGAGGATACGTCCATTCGGGGAGATGATACCTTCGATCGCGCACATGGAGCCGTTCGGGTTGAATGCTGTATCCATGGTCGGATTGCCTTCTGCATCAACATACTGTGTTGCAACCTGTCCCTTAGCGAACAGTTCCTTAAGGAGCTCTTCAGATCCGCAGAAACGTCCTTCACCGTGAGAGATCGCGATCTCGTAGGTGTCACCCTCATTGGTGTAAGACAGCCACGGAGAGTTATTGGAAACGATCTTCGTGGAAACATATGCGCTCTGGTGACGGCCGATACGGTTAAATGTCAGAGTCGGGCCATCATGCTCGAGCGGCAGGATATCACCGTACGGGAGAAGTCCGAGCTTCATAAGAGCCTGGAATCCGTTACAGATACCGAGCATCAGACCATCTCTGTTAAAGAGGAGATCACGGACGGACTCTGTAACCGCTGCATTTCTAAAAGCAGCCGCGATGAACTTACCGGATCCTTCCGGTTCGTCACCTGCGGAGAAACCACCCGGGATCATGATCATATTAGCTGTCTTGATGCGCTCGCTCATTTCCTTGAAGGAATCCTCGACCTCCTGGGAGTTTCTATTACGGATGACCATAACATCCGGCTCTGCACCTGCACGGGAGAATGCAAACGCTGTATCGTATTCGCAGTTCGTACCCGGGAATACCGGAATGAATACCTTCGGCTTCGCACCTGTCAGGATCGTCGGAGCAGTAATCGCATTCTTTTCAACATTACCCTTCTCATAGGATACCGCAGCACCCTCATCTACGACTGTCGGGAAGATCGGCTCGAGTTTGCTCTCAAATGCCTTGATTGCATCGTCGATCGAGATGGACTGATCGCCATATGTGAGTTTACCGTCATCGGTGGTTACACCAAGGAGCTTACCGCCGACCTGCTCGATCTTCTCAACTGCATTTCCATCACTTACAGCAAGAAGTACTGTTCCGAAGGAATGCTTGAAGAGATCTTCCATTGCAAACTTATCGGAGAAGCTGAAACCGAGCTTGTTACCGAAGCACATCTGGGCAACTCTTGCCGCGATACCTGCAGATCTTACAACACCGGCCGTGAGAAGTTGACCGCGATCCTGGATCTGTGTCAGGCACTTCATTACGCGGATCGCATGATCCTTAACATAGCATCCGTTATCATCACGACGGATCTTGATTGCATAGAGTTTCTTTCCTGTTGCGGAAAGTGTGGAAGAAACGACCTTATCTGTCGTTGTCATACCAACTGCGAAAGAAACCAGCGTCGGAGGAACATGCAGTTCGTTAAAGGAACCGGACATACTGTCCTTACCACCGATAGATGCGGTACCGAAGTCGAGCTGCGCCTTATATGCACCAAGGAGTGCAGAGAGCGGCTTACCCCAGGACTTCTCACCTGCCATACGCTCAAAATACTCCTGG
>JAFWSW010000145.1 GCA_017519205.1 Clostridiales bacterium
TCATAAGATTACTTCCTTGTTTTTGATTTTGAGATTTTGATCGATTACAACAAACCCATTCTTTGACGATCACAACAGGAATAGATTAGCACTTTCGAAACCGGTTTTCTGAAGTAATCCTTCCGGATCCTATAACAATCTTTCGGGGATGTGCTTTTCGCGAGAAATGATGTGATGCCTGTTATGAAGAAAAAGAAGCGGTATAATGATTTAGGAAGTGAGGTGTTCAAATGATCAGAGAAGCGAGAAAAGATGATCTGGATCAGATGCTGGATTTGTATCTGTATTTGCACGAGGATGGTATTCCGGAACATGACGAACATCTTGCGGAAGTATGGGATAAGATCATTTCGGACAAAGATTATCACGTTATCGTATGTGAGATCGACGGCAAGATCGTTTCTTCCTGCAGCTGCTACATCATCTATAATCTCACGCATAATGTGCGCCCGTTTGCACTTGTGGAATATGTCGTCACACATGAGGACTACCGCTGCCGGGGATATGCAAGTGACTGTCTTGCCAAGGCAAAAGAGATCGCCATTTCACATAATTGTTATAAGATCATGCTGATGACCGGTTCGAAAAAAGAATCCACTTTGAACTTCTATCGTCAGGCCGGATACAGAAGTGACGATAAGACAGGCTTTAACCAGAAACTTTGAACCTTCCGGGAAGCGGAATTAGAAAGGTTTTGCTATGGATATATTTATCGGAATGATGATCCCCTTTTTAGGGACGACGCTTGGCGCGGCATGTGTGTTTTTTATGAAAAAAGAACTGAGCATGCAGGTCCAGCGTGCGCTTACGGGATTTGCCGCAGGCGTCATGGTGGCGGCGTCGATCTGGAGCCTTCTGATCCCGGCGATGGAACAGTCAGCGGATAAAGGCCGACTGGCTTTCCTTCCGGCGGCGGCCGGATTCTGGGCCGGAGTGCTTTTCCTGCTGCTTCTGGATCACGTTATTCCTCATCTTCATATGAATACGGAAGAAGCGGAGGGACCTAAGAGTAAGCTTGCCAAGACCACAATGATGGTCCTTGCGGTGACGCTTCATAATATCCCCGAAGGAATGGCTGTCGGTGTCGTCTATGCCGGATTCCTTTCGGAAAACAGTGCGATGACATTAAGCGGGGCTTTAGCGCTCTCGATCGGTATTGCGATCCAGAATTTCCCGGAGGGTGCGATCATCTCGATGCCGCTGCATGCGCAGGGACAAAGCAAAAGCAAGGCTTTTGTACTGGGAGCGGGATCCGGAGCGGTCGAGCCGGTCGCTGCCCTGATCACGATCCTTGCGGCGGGACTTCTGGTTCCTGCGATGCCGTATCTTTTGTCTTTTGCCGCAGGTGCGATGCTGTATGTCGTAGTCGAAGAACTGATTCCTGAAATGTCATCCGGAGAACATTCCAATATCGGAGTTCTCATGTTCTCGTTCGGCTTTACCGTCATGATGGCGCTGGATGTGGCGCTGGGCTGAGGACAATAAAAAAGTTTTCAAAAACCTATTGACATGGTAGGTGAAATGGTTTATCATTCAAACAACCTAGTCAGTCACTAGGCGAAACGAAACGTAAAGGATGAGCCACAATGAGAGAGCTTCTTATCCAATTGAATAGACAGAATTATCGTTTCGGACGAATGTGTCGATGTTGTTGACCGGTCCCGCTCCGATTTGATATCGGTGTGAACAGTTCGGCCATCAACGGACCATATGAGATGGCATTTTCCCACATCGCGTGATCTCACGCATCCCAATAAGAAAAGTTATAGAAATACATAGCGCAGCACACGTGACGTATCTTCCTTTAGTCTACATATGCCACGTCACGTGATGCATACGCTGTAACACACAACACATTTGATTTCGAAAGGATACTAAAACTATGAGCAACTATAAATTTGAAACATTACAGATCCATGTAGGCCAGGAACACGCAGATCCGACAACCGACTCCCGTGCGGTACCGATCTATGCCACAACTTCTTATGTATTTAAGGATGCTGCCCAGGCAGCTAACCGTTTCGGTCTTGCTGAAGGCGGTAACATCTACACAAGAATCATGAATCCGACATCCGATGTTCTCGAGCAGAGGATCGCAGCACTCGAAGGTGGTGTGGCAGCTCTTGCAGTTGCATCCGGTGCCGCAGCTATCACATATGCAATTACAAACATCGCTGTAGCAGGTGACCACGTTGTTGCTTCCAAGAACATCTACGGCGGTTCCTACAACCTTCTCGAGCACACACTCGAAGATCAGGGCATCCATACAACATTCGTTGATCCGGCAGATCCGGAAAACTTTAGAAAAGCGGTCCAGCCGAACACCAAGCTGTTCTTTGCGGAGACACTCGGCAACCCGAACTCCGATGTTCTTGATATCGAAGCAGTTTCCAAGATCGCTCACGAGAATGGTGTTCCGCTTATCGTAGATAACACATTCGCAACTCCTTATAACCTCCGTCCGATCGAGCACGGTGCCGACATCGTCGTACACTCTGCTACGAAGTTTATCGGCGGTCACGGTACCACAATGGGCGGTCTCATCATCGACGGCGGTAAGTTCGACTGGGCACAGAACGATAAGTTCCCGGGTCTTTCTAAGCCGAACCCGTCCTACCACGGCGTAGTATTTACACAGGCAGTCGGTAACATCGCTTACATCATCAAGGCAAGAACAACACTCCTCAGAGACGAGGGTGCAGCGATCTCTCCGTTCAACTCCTTCCTGCTACTGCAGGGCCTTGAGACACTGTCTCTCCGTGTTGAGCGTCATGTAGAGAATGCCCTGAAGGTCGTTGACTTTCTGAAGAATCATCCGAAGGTAGAAAAGGTCAACCATCCGGCGATCGATCCTTCGCAAAAAGCACTTTATGACAGCTACTTCCCGAACGGTGCCGGTTCTATCTTCACTTTCGAACTGAAGGGAACAGCTGATCAGGCAAGAAAGTTCACTGAGGATCTCGAACTGTTCTCGCTCCTGGCTAACGTTGCTGACGTCAAGTCTCTGGTTATCCACCCGGCTTCCACGACACACTCCCAGCTGTCTGAAGAAGAACTCCTGAATGCAGGCATCAAGCCGACCACGATCCGTTTGTCCATCGGTACAGAGCACATCGACGATATCATCGCGGATCTTGAGAGTGCTTTTGCCAAGGTATAAGAGTAGAATATTAAATATAAATAAGTGAGATGAAAGTCCCGGAGCATATGCTCCGGGCAAGAATAAACGAAGGAAGGATCATAATTATGGCAAACATTTATACATCTGCAGATCAGCTGATCGGAAAGACACCGATCCTCGAACTGACACACTTGGAAAAGTCCACCGGCGCAGTGGCAAAGGTTTTCGCAAAACTCGAATACTTCAATCCGGGCGGATCCGTCAAGGACCGTATCGCGAAGGCGATGCTTGATGACGCGGAGGAAAAGGGTATCCTGAAGCCGACCACAACGATCATCGAACCGACATCCGGTAACACCGGTATCGGCCTGGCAGCAGTGGCTACCGCACGCGGATACAGATCCATCATTGTTATGCCGGACACCATGTCAGTTGAAAGAAGAAAACTGATGAAGGCGTACGGGGCCGAGCTGGTGCTCAGTGAAGGCAGTAAAGGCATGAAGGGCGCGATCGCTAAAGCAGAGGAACTTCACCAGGAGATCGCGGACAGCCTGATCCCGTCACAGTTCACCAACCCGGCTAACCCGGCCATCCATAAGGCGACAACAGGTCCGGAGATCTGGGAAGACCTTGACGGAAAAGTAGATATCTTCGTCGCAGGCGTTGGTACAGGCGGAACGATCACAGGTACAGGTGCTTTCCTCAAGGAAAAGAATCCGGGCGTGAAGATCGTAGCTGTTGAACCGAAGGATTCTCCGGTACTTTCCGAAGGCCGTTCCGGTTCCCATAAGATCCAGGGCATCGGCGCAGGATTTGTTCCGGAGACACTTGACACGAGCATCTATGACGAAGTATTCCCGGTATCCAATGAAGATGCATTTGATATCGGAAGAAAGATCGGCAGACAGGAAGGTGTACTCGTAGGTATTTCTTCCGGTGCAGCAGCTTTCGCAGCACTCGAGCTTGCAAAGCGTCCGGAAAACGCAGGTAAGAACATCGTTGTTCTTCTCCCTGACTCCGGTGACAGATATCTTTCTACCGCGCTTTACGAAGAGTAAGCACACTTTTTAAATCAACAGAGATTAGAAATCCCGAAGGCTAGAAAAAGCTTTCGGGATTTTGTTTTATTTGTAAAGAAATAAAGCATCATATACGACTAATCGCGAGCAGGTGGTTTTTTAGTCGTATCGAAAAGCACCTGTTCTACGACTAATCTTTTATTTTGTTGTTTTTAGTCGTATGAACAAATTGCTTGATACGACTAATCTCAGGCGGGTGCTTTTCTAGTCGTATTTTTCCATATCTGGCATACGACTAATATTACCTATGGATCTTTTTAGTCGCAATCATAAAAACAAAGAAGCGGGCAGATTGCCGTTTGAGAAATAGATATTTCTGGTATACTGGTTAAGGGGATGGCAAACAAGGAAAGTAGGGTATATTTATGAAAAAGTGTGTCGTTTCAATTCTCCTGTCGCTTTCTATGATCCTGTCGGTTACGGGATGCCATAAGAAAGACAACGAAGAAAGTTCCACCGAGAGTACTTCTGAAAAAACGGAAACAACAGAGACCAGTGTATCGGAAACAACAGAGACATCCGAGACTTCTGCTACGGATCCGGAACCTGAGGAGTTTCATTTTACAAAGGATAACTATCCTGTGATCGATGGTTCAACATCCACGAAGCCGATGGCCACGGCGATCACGTCTGTCATGCTTGGTGTTCCGAGAACGGAAGCAGATGAGATGCTGCAGTTCCATAAGACCTCGGCATCTTTTACTTATCTGATGGATGGGGAAGCCAGTATTCTGATCGTTGCGGAACCGGCGGCTTCTGTCTTTGATGAGATGAAGAGCCGGAATTTCGAGTATGAGATGGAACCTTTCGCAGCAGAAGCGCTGGTTTTTGTCGTCAATACTTCGAATCCCGTGGAGTCACTGACTACCGAACAGATCCAGAAGATCTATACCGGTGAGATCAAGAACTGGAAAGAAGTCGGCGGTGAAGATAAAGAAATCGTTGCCGTGCAGAGAAATAAGACGGCAGGCTCTCAGGTCATGATGGAAAACCTTGTTATGGGAGACCTTCAGATGATGGAGGCGCCGGAAGAACTGATGCCGGGTGATATGGGCGGCCTGATCAATGTGGTCAAGTCCTACGATAACTCCGCCGGAGCGATCGGATATACTCCTTATTACTATGCAAAGAATATGAAGATGGCCGATGGACTTAAGATCCTTAAGGTCAATGATGTGATGCCGGATACGGAAACGATCGGGAAGGGCGAGTATCCGTTCCGCACAGCGTATTATGTCGTTATCCCGAAGGTAACCCCTGCAAATACTCCTACCCGGACCCTTTTTAACTGGATCCTTTCGGAGGAAGGACAGAAACTCGCGGAGAAGGAAGGATACGTACCTGCTTCTTCTGATCCGGCCAATAGAAACGATGTAAAAGTGAAACTTGACTGGTCGGCGTACCAGCCGGCAGGCGCGGCGGATCCTGTCTATACGAGACTGAAGGATGAGGAGATCAACGAGTTTGTTCCATCGGACGACTATGAACGGGTATTCCCGTTTGCCGGAGTGGTAAAGACGGGAGAATATGAAGACTCACACTCTTCTATGTACGGCTTTTTCGATATCCATGGAAGGATCGTCTGTGATGCTGTATTTGATTCGTACCAGCCGTTCGATTCTAAAGCGTATCTGGTCACACAGTATGATGAAACCGTGAAGGAGCGTTATAAGTCCACACTGAGATACGGTGTGATCAGTTCGGATGGCTCGAAGTTTACCGGTATGAAGTTTGATAATGTCTGCCGGGAAGGAGGCGATGGGATCCTGCTGGTGGAGAATGTGAAGGATGGTATCAATGTTTATCCGTATGACCTTTCCACAGGAACTCTCGGATCTCCGAAGCTCTATAAAGTCGATCATTCCAAAATAGATTATTTCTCGTCGCTGTTTGTTTCGAAGATCATCAATGACCGTTATGTTGTTTTCGACGGGGATGAGGGAATGTCCGCCGAGTACGTGATCGACGGTCAGACGGGAAAGAGAATGACCTTCCCGACCGGATACCATGTAAGAGAAGTGTACGGAAACCTTTTCAGCGGATACACGGATCTGGAACCGGAAGGAGTCAAATTCTTCTTTGATGTGAATGGAAACAAAGTGCTGGACGGCCAGTATTGTGAAGCCAGATATTTAGGAAAAGACCGGATGCTTCTTTCCAGGATCGATCGAAAAGGCTGGGATCTTACCGATGCGGACGGAAAAGTGCTGGCATCCGTTGAAAACACGAATTTCGATATCAATGAATTCTACGAGCATTATGGATTCTTTATTGCAAAGAAGAATGACAGTATCGAGCTCTACGATATGGATATGAAACTGATCAACTCGGTGAAGGATGATCTTGCCTTTGATTTTTACGGGGCAGGTGTCGAAGAGATTTATTATTCGGAGCATTTTGCTTCGGAAAGCAAATCGGATCTGATCATGTACCGCACAGGTAACTCGGGGAAGACGAGTCTGATTGATATGAATACAGGAAAGAAGACGGAAATCGACGGGGAGTATAGTGCAACCGTGTTTAACGGGTATATACTTCTTTCCTCATCTTATGATCCGGATGGAATTCCTACATGGAAACTCCTGAGTTCATCGGATTTCCAGATTGTTTGCGAAGGAAAAGGCACGGCGGAAGCTTTTGAAGACTTAAAAGACCACAAGTATTATCTTGATGTGTTTTATGGGTCGACGGCATCGGTCGTAGACGTGGAAAGCGGGAAAACCGTTCTTGAGGAGGTCCCGAATCCCAGAGGAGATACTCTGTACCTGCAATATGTTTACGATAAGTGTCTGGTATATATTACCAGTTCGCCTTCGGAATACTATCAGTCGAGCACATTTATGCTGGGAAAAGACGGGAAAACGGCCTTTCTTTACAACTCTGTATATATTCCGGAAGATTAATTCTAAAAAGTTCTAGACAAAACAATATTGTAGTGATATTATCACTCTCTTCAGGAACCGATAGATGGTTTCGGGGGAATAATGTTTTGGGGGATAATTATGAAAAAGAAAGTAATTTCAGCACTTCTGGTATCAACAATGATCCTGTCGTCTGCAGGATGCTCGAAAAAAGAAAACGAAAACGGAAAAGGAAAGGCAACCAAGCCGGCCGACATGGAGAGTGAGACGGAGGATGATCCGGAAACTTCGGATACTGACACGGAACCTGACGAATATATGTTTTCCAAACAGAGTATGCCGAGGATCGGTTTCACCTATTCCTGCAGATCGATGGCAGTGGCCGCCACATCCGTACTTCTTAACCTTCCGGAGGAGGAAGCGAAAAAGTATTTTGACAGGAGAGATGATGCTCTAATCGTGCAGGACACTGCGGCGGCGATCATGCTGGAGCCGGGTATCGCGGCAGATTCGACAGAGGAACTGCATGATGCTTTTGCAAAGGATGCGATCGTATTCATTGTAAACAAAGACAACCCGGTGGATGCGATCTCCATGAATGATCTTTATAAGATCTATACGGGAGAGATCACGAACTGGAAAGACCTGGGCGGAAACGATCAGGCGATCGTTGCTTTTGAAGAAGGAAAATCGGATACTTCGAGTAAAGTCCTTCAAAACGTATTTGGCGCTGAGATGAGCGTTAATTCTCCGTATTTCATGGAAAGCGGTGATGATTACTATATCGGCAAGGCCAGAGCAACTTACGATCTTTCTTCTGAATCGATCGGCTTTATCGAGTATTCCGCGCTGATCGGTTCCCGCTGGGAAAAAGAGGTAAAGATCCTGAAGGTCGAGGATGTAGAACCTACAGCGGATACGATAAAAAACGATGATTATCCGGTGACCTTTACACTCGACGTAGTAATGAGTAAA
>JAFWSW010000146.1 GCA_017519205.1 Clostridiales bacterium
AGCCGGTGACGGCGATGACGAGATCTGCGTCCTCGACACCTGCTTCCTGCAGGGTATTGTAACTGGCGCCGTTTCCTTTGATGGTGATGATATCAAACTGGGAATCCAGATCGGCGATCACAGATGCATCTTTCTCGATGACGGTGATATTATTGCCTTCTTTACTCAACTGTTCGACCAGAGTATGTCCGACCTTGCCGTTTCCGACGATAATGATCTTCAGACTCTTGTTTGATGTATGTGAAAACCCCGAAAACATATTCGTCCCCTTATATAAATATACTTCTACTATACTTCAAAAAACTTTTTCTGCGAACAGTTTGATTTGTTTTTATGCTCGAAAAGCACCCGCCCGCGGGAAGTTTTCTTCGGAAAAGGTATCAGCCTCTTTCTGCCCAGTCGGGGAATTCCTTCGAGAAGAAGATCTGCGGCAGAACGGACAGGAAATGCATGTCCTCCTCGTTGATCGTGAATCCGAAGATATCCATATTTTCCTTCATGCGCTCTTCATGTGTGCTCTTCGGGATGATCTGGATCCCGGACTGATTGAGAAAACGAAGAAGCAGCTGGGAGACCGGACGGCCGTACTGTGCGGCCATCTTCTGAAGACAAGGCTCCTCGGAAAAATACATTCTTCCTAAAGGACTCCATGCCTGCGGTACGATACCGTGCATGCGGCAGAAGTCCAGAGTGTACTGCTGGAGATAACCGACATGAAGTTCGAGCTGGTCGACCATCGGGACGATCTCGCAGTTATCGAGGATCACCTGAAGGTGATGCGGCTGGAAGTTGCATACGCCGATCGCACGGCACTTGCCTTCCTTATAGAGTTCTTCCATGGCACGCCAGGTGTCACGGATCTTCTGTCTCCACTGAAGATCCTGCGGATTCAGCTTCGGCCAGTGGATCAGATACAGGTCGATATAGTCTGTTCTGAGCTTCTCACAGGATCTGGCAAAAGCTTCCTTTGTCTCTTCGTATCCCATCTCCGTCGGCCACATCTTGGTAGCAAGGAAGATCTCGTTTCTTGGGATGCCGCACTCGGAAAGCGCCTCGCCGATCACTTCCTCGTTCTTATAGAAGGAAGCGGTGTCGAGGTAACGGTAGCCGAGATCAAGCGCCTTGAGGATCGGTGCTTTTCCATCGGTGAGAGTGGACTTGTAAGTGCCAAACCCGACAGGCGGGATCTCGATCCCGTTGCTTAACTTGAAGTTCTCAGGCTTTCCAGGGGTGCTCAGACGGTACATAGCGACTGTTCTCTCCGCGCCATCCTCGAGCATGTGGTCGATGGCTTCGCCCTCATAGACGAAGCTGCACTTCTTCATGACGTTGCCGGAAGCGGGGTTCATGACATTGTGACGTCCGCGGAACTGGGTCTGGTGAAGGGTGGTCCTTCCGAAGTCGATCATCGCGCGGGCAGCCTCGGTGGCCAGGCCCTTGCCCCAGTGTGCATGGGCGAAGTTATATCCGATCTCGAACATGCCGTCTTCCTCATCGTAATAGAGTCCGCCGGACCCGATCAGATCGCCGGTCTCCTTCAGGACGAATCCCCAGTCAAAATCCGTATCACTGTTTTCGTTGGCGACAACGCTCTTGAGCCATTCTTTTGTGGTGTCCACAGACTTGTGTGCATAGTAACGCATATATCTTGCGACTTCTGGATCGGAAGCCCAGCCGTCAAATGCCACCTGTGCATCGTCCATCGTCAGGGGACGGAGGATCAGCCGCTCAGTAGTAATAACAGGATTCTTCATAAGGAAAACCTCCACGCTAACAGATAATACTATTATACTAATAAACCGCTTGTCCGATAAGAAACCGGCAGGCTACACTTCATGGATTTTCTCCAGAAAGTCAGGAAAATGGTCAAAGTAGAACGTTACGAGATAGACCACTTCATGGAATTTTCCAGAAAATCAAGGAAGTGGTCCATGTAAAACGTTTCAAGATGGACCCAATCATGGACTTTTCACTGTGACTAGGGAATATGCCATGGAAATGAAAAAACCCGCTATCTTCAGGTGAAGAAGCGGGATCATTTTCATCTAATAGATCTGTTTCGGTGAAGAAGAACTTACGCTCTTTCTACAGCACCGGAACGAAGGCAACGCGTACAAACATGCATAGTCTTAGGGGTGCCATCAACAACGACCTTAACGTTACGAACGTTCGGCTGCTGCTGTGTCAACGCACGACGGGAAACCTGTGAACGCGTGATGCTGATCTTTCTGCCGAAATGAGTATCTTTCTGACAGATCTCACACTTTGCCATGTAAACACCTCCTATGTGCTACTTGATACGCGACCTAAATTACGCGCAGACAAGATGATAACACATTTATCCACCATGTGCAAGCACATTTATTATATAAAGAAGAAAAAGTTCGAAGAGACGGTAAAGATCCGTTATTTCGAACCGGTCTCCGCGGGTTTGGCAGATGTATTTTCCGCTTTGGCGTCGTCTCTCAGGAATGCGATCGCATGGGTCGGACATCCGTTGACGCAGGCATCACAGTGGATACATTTGCTCTGGTCGATGACCGCCAGGGACTCCCTCATGGAGATCGCCTGCTGAGGACAGGATCTGACACACTTCTGGCATCCGATACATCCGATGGTACAGTTCTTTCTTGTTCTTGCACCCGGC
>JAFWSW010000147.1 GCA_017519205.1 Clostridiales bacterium
GTCGAGGATGTCGTTGACGATGGCAAGAAGGTTGTTGCCGGCGCTTTTTACATCGATCGCATATACACCGATGTTCGACAGCGCATCGCGCGTACCCTGCGCATCATCGTAGCGCGAGAGTTCCAGTCCGCGCTGTTTCTCACGGATAATCATCTCGTTCATGCCGAGGATCGCGTTGATCGGTGTTCTAATTTCATGGGACATGTTCGCGAGAAAGTCACTCTTGGCCTGGTTCGCGCTCTCGGCTCGCACTTTCTCTTCGAGGAGCTCGCCCTGCTGCTTTACAAAAGGACGCACCATCAAGAGCAGAAGCAGCGCTGCCACCATCTGTGTGAATACGAGGATAACCACGTATCCGATGATCGTGGATCTTGTCTGCGATGCGAGCTGTCCGTCAAACCAGTCCGCGGAAAAGTCGGCGACTACGATGCCGGCGACGTTTCCTTCCGAATCGAAGACCGGGCTGTATGCGCTGTAAAACTCACCCCACTGGTCGGTGTACGGCTTTTCGTCGACGGCTGCTTTTCCCGTACCTGCCTTCGCAAGCGCATCCGTGTACTCGACCTCGTCGCCGTACTTACCGGGTGCGACCGGGTCCGTGTCCATGATGAACACGAATTCCTTCTCGCTTATCTCCTTGATGCTGTACACATATTCGAGCTCGACGTTGTCGCGGAAAACCGCAAGTTTGTCGTAGATATCTTGATATTCGGGACTTCCGATGTTCGTCTCGTCGATCGACTCCAGCGTATCGCCGTTGACCAGGCCGGACGCACTGTTCGCGATGTCCAGCATGCGCTGCTGGATCGACTTGCGGATCGCGTTCCTCGACCGCACTACAGACACTGTTCCAAAAAGGATACTGGAGATCAGGATGATCCCCTCAACCATCAGAATGATTTTGGTGGAAAGCTTGTTTCTCGACGCCACGCCAGCGTACACCCCCATCACTTTATTACCATCTATACCCAACATCTAGAATAGTAACGTAAGGCCAAGTGCTTTTCAAGCATCGGAAGCCCGCCGCCATCGGCATGTCACATTTGTTCGAAATTCACGGGTTTAAGCGTCGGCTTTGCCACTTTTATCTTGCATGCACCGCTCTTCAGATGCCGCTCGCCGCTTCTTTGTTTGCTCCACGCCGCCTCCTCGTATGACCAGGAGCAACTTTTTGCTCTCCAGTCATACGGTTTTTCCGATTTCGTATGACTACAGACAACTTTTCGATCTCCAGTCATACGATTCTCCTGATTTCGTATGACCACAGACAACTTTTCGCTCTCCAGTCATACGATTCTCCTGATTTCGTATGACCACAGACAACTTTTCGCTCTCCAGTCATACGATTCTCCTGATTTCGTATGACCACAGACAACTTTTTGCTCTCCAGTCATACGCCGTCCCTTTCTCAAAACGGCTTTATGTCGTTTTTCCAAAAATCGTAGAAAAAGTCGTAAATTTAGGGGTTGTTTTTCGTCGCAAAACAAAAAAGTGCCGAAAACGACATATTTCAAACGCCGAATTTACGTCGAAATCCGCGCTTTTCAAAAACTCGACACTTTTGAGGTGGGTTTTTTATGACTTTTTTCGTTGTTTTTGGATTTTCGACGCAAAGACCCTGCATTCCTCTCGAAAAGCACCCGCCTCAGCTCGAAAAGCACCCGCCTCAGTTCGATATGTGCCTCATTCAGCTCGAAAAGCACCCGCCCCGTGCCCCGCTTCTCGCACGCAGCCTCACATCACCCAAGCAGCCGCCTCACTTCTCCACATCCTTCGCCGCAATAAACGCCTCGCAGAAATAGTCGACGAAGTCCTCCACCGTCGCCCTGCACTGCGCCTCGTTGAGGAGCTCGACCGTGACGCCGTAACGCCCGGACTTCGTCTCCGCGTGCCACTCGACAAGGAAGAACAGCACCATATCGTCAAACGCTGTCTCCTCGGAGTCGTCGATGCCGTTATTGAATTCCCTCGGCAGCTTCACGACCTCGCCATTTTTCGCGAGGCTGAAGAACATGAACGCGTCTTCGTTCTTCTCATTCACACGGAGCACCGCCGAATACTCGCCGCCGAGCTTCTTACTAATCACACGGTCAGCCGCCTCCTGCGCGATCGGCGTCATCTTCGACACCAGCTCCATCACTTCGTCATGACCAAACGTCTTCCCGACCCCGGTCTTTTCGTAGTCGTCGGTAAACTCGATATTGTGCTCGACGATGCGGTCGTAGAGCTCGGGATAACTGTGCGTGATCACACTGACGCTGCGGCTGACATACTCGTCGCCGCTCCTGGTCCGAAGGAGCGAACCGCCCGACGCCACGCGCAGCAGCGCCACCTCGTCAAAGGGCACCTCCACCACAGAGAACAAACTCTTCCTCACACAAATCCCGTTTTCCGTCACACTAAATCTGATCACTTTTTCAAGTCTCCTTTTTCTTCGCGAAAAGCACCCGGCATCCCGCATTCCCTGCAGTATCCCGGACGCCCTGCACTTCCTTATCCTTCGGCGCCTTCCGCGCCAGAATCACTCGTAGTCGACCGTGGTGACCTGCGGGATAGATTTGTCCGCCGGGTACACGCGGAAGTTGATGTGAGAAGATCCGTCGGAAGCGGCGCCGATATAGTATTTACCCTTGTCCTTCGGGAAGAAATTATATTCATCGCCGGAGACACGCTTCGAGTGTTCTTTGCCGTCTTTCATAAAGCGGATATAGTACACGTATTCCGTGGCATAATCTGTTCCGTAATCCGCAAGTTTGCTTTCCTTTCCGCGGTACTCGATCACATAGAGACGGTACTCGGCTTTGCTCGGTGAGATCTTCTTCTTTCCCATATAGATCGCGACGTTGAAAATGCTGATCAGGACCAGGAAAAAGCTGATGATGAAAACGACCACCACATTTCCTTTTTCATCTTCGCCGAGCACCGTTTTCCGCAACCTGGCCGGCACGAGCGAAGAGAGGAAAAGTCCGATAACGACGAACGTCACGATCAGCACGGAAGAAATGAGGACGAGTTCTTTTTTCGCGGAAGACGAAGCGCCGTAAAACTCCTTATAGTCTTCGGACAGTACTTCTTCGTTCAGGACCGTCATGACATCCGCGCGGTCTGAGGTATAGCCCTCATATGGATTAGAAGAGCTTACATATTTTACGATGCAGACGCAGATCACGGCGAGGCTTAAGACCACGACGATGCCCCAGAGAATACTTCTAAATCTCCGTATCCTTTTTTCGAGCGCATCCTGTTCCGCCATCAGTTCGCCTAAGACTCTTTTTTCGATTTCGGCGGCTTCCCGTTCTTCATCGGCAGCCGCGTCCAGGTCGAAGAGCCTGCCGCACGAAGTGCAGACCAGAGCGTCGTTACCGGGTTCGTCAATGGCTTCGCCGCCACAGTATGGACAAGTAAACATACTTAAAACCTCCATCCATTCCATCTTCTATTGTAACAGAAAACCGCGCGCCCCTTTGCCTCTTTTCAAAAAGCTCCGGGAACGCGCGGCTTCTTTTGCCTATCCGGCGCTCGCGCTTTTATCTGCGGGCGCCACACCCCAATGCGCTTGCTACTTTCTTTTCATTGCGGCCCGGCGTTTCCGCCGGACCCTTCATCAGATCCGCAACTTGCGATGCGTTTTCTGTTACTCCTGATCGAGCGCGTCGATCACTTCAGCAGCTGCCTTTGTCGTTACGGCCTCTTTCGCGCCTGCGATGTTCGCTACTTTTGTGTCGACCGACTCGGCCTTTCTGCCCTTGATCGGATCGGCTACTGCAGCGACGAGCTTCTGTACTGTGCTGGTGAGATCTTCACCATTCAGGGCCTCGTTCTGCATGTCCGCCTTAGCGAATACCTGCGGGATCCTTCCGAGGATACCGGTCAGGAGATCTCCGCCGCCTTCCTGCTTCGCACCGCCGCCAAAGTCATAGAACTTAGCGTTCTTACCAACCTCAGCCATAACAGTCGCGATATTGGTGGCCACCTGTACTCTGGTGTTCTGCTCGATCTCAATTCTCTTGAGTTCGAAGTTCACCTTGTCGTTTGCAGCCTGGGCATCAGACAGGGCACGTGCAGCCTCAGCTTCTGCTTTACCTTTTGCTTCGATCGCTTCCGCTTCCGCCTTACCTTTGGCCTCGATGGCCTCTGCTTCGGCGCGGCCTTTTGCGATCGTTGCGGTGGCTTCTGCTTCCGCCTGTACCTTTACGGCTTCCGCCTCTGCAGCTGCTTCTGTCTTACGGGCTGTTGCGGCACCGTCTGCTTCGGTCTTACGAGCCTCGGCAGCACCATCGGCTTCGAGTTTTCTGGCCTCGGCTTCTGCGGCTGCTTCTTTTGTCTTTCTGACTGCAGCGGCTTCTGCTTCACCGGCAGCGGTCAGCTTCTGGGCTTCCGCATTACCTGCGGCAGATACTTTCTTCGCCTCGGCTTCACCGTTTGCCTCCGCCTTCTTTCTCTCCGCCTCGGCCTCTGCATTGATGACCGTGGTGCGCTTTGCGGTTTCCGCTCTGGTGATCTCGACTTCCTGTTGCTTCTGGGCGGCACGGTTTGCCTGCTCGGCCTTCATGACCAGAACAGCACCCTGCTTCTCAGCGAGCTGCTGATTGATCGCTTCCTGCTCCAGCTGACCGGCCATCTGGGACTTCGCCTGCTCACGGGCGGTCTCTGCCATGAACTGTGCTCTCTTCACGTCTGTGTCACGCTGACGCTCTGCAACTGCGACCTGCGCGTCGAGTTCTTTTTCCTGAGCCATACGGTCTGTCTCGGCTCTCTTCTCACGCATGGACTGCTCGGCTTCTGCGGAGATGTTGGCCGCGTCACGACGACGGGTCTCTCTGTCTCTGGCGGCGAGATCCTTGTAATAGGTGCTGCCCTCTGCGTCCTCGACCTCGTGGATCGAAAGGATGGTGTTAAAGCCAAGATCCTTCATCTGTGCGGAGATCGATTCCTTGACCTGATCATCGAGCTTGTCTTTACCGTTCATGACCTCTTCCGGGGTCATCTTTGCGATAACTGCACGAACGCCGCCGGACACAACGTCCAGGATAACACGCTCGAGCTCCTTGTCGTTCTTGTCAAGGAAGTTGCAGACCGCTCTCTGCAGGCTCTCATTGGAAGAAACATCCGGATTGTAAGCGACCGCCCAGTCGATCTGGATCGGAACACCGGTCTGTGTCTTTGTGACATCGCCCTCGACTTTCGCCGTTCTTACGCAAAGATCAAAGTACTTCGCCTTCTGGATGAAGGGGATGACCACGCGGCCACCGGCTCTTTTGATCTTAGGATTACCGTTTTTGTCAGTCGCGCCGACACCGGATACGACCAGTGCCTCGTTACCTTTCGCGGTCTTGATCATCGCGAACAGGATGATCGTAATACCGACGATCGCTGCGGCAATCACGCCAATGAGAATCAATACTTCTGTTGTGAACATAATCCCTACCTCCTACCGTCAAATAAATGATTGATTATGTATACTACGGGGGGCCTTCCTTTTGCCTTGGAAGCTGCCCCCGTACTACGATTATTATTGTACGGTCCGGGCATGCGGGAATAAATGGAAACCGGTTATCCGCCTTCCGCTCTAAAAGCACTCGCCACTGCAATTATGATATGTTATTTGCCGCTGGAAATTGAAAATCAGATTTCGGGTGCGCCGGCCGGTCATGGTGTTCCGGGCAAGTTCTCTTCCCTATTTCTTTATTGGAATAGAATCATCCGATCTTCTTTCTCAGAGTAAGGATATTCTTTTCGTCTTTACGTTCATATTTGACATCGTCCATAGTCTTTACCGTCATGAAGATGCCGAGGCCGCCGATCTCTCTTTCCTCCGCAGGAAGAGTGACGTCGGGTTCTTTTTGAGCAAGAGGATCAAACGCAACACCGCTGTCGATAAAGACGATCTCCGCAGTCTTGTCCTCGATAAGAAGGCGGATCGTCGCATCGCCCGGCTCCTCTTTATCCTTATACGCATAGTGCGCTATATTTACGAAGATCTCCTCGACCGCGATACCGATCTGCATCAACGGTTTCATCGGACAATTGGCCGCCTCGAGTCTCTCTCCGAGGAACTCATTGACCTCGGCGAGTGCTTTTACATCGGCCTTAACAGTGATCTCTTCATACTTCGGAGCTTCAACCTTGTCAGAACCGATGAACTTGAAGCTCAGCATCGTGATATCGTCGAACTGCGGGGCGCCGTGGACGAACTGGTCGATGCTGTACATGACGTCAAAGTCGATCTGCATGACCTTCCGGTCCGGCTTCTCCGGATCGTTGAGAGATTCAAGGAGACGATCCATGCCGAAAAGCTCCTGGTCACGGTTCGTCGCTTCGACGACACCGTCCGTGTAGAGGAACAGGTAGTCGCCGCGGCCGAGCTTCAGATTCTCATCTCTGTATTTGATCCCTTCGATACAGCCGATCGGCGGAGAGTTCTTTCCTTTTAAGACCTTAAAAGGCTCGTCGCCGAGCTTGATGATCGGGTACTCATGACCCGCGCTGGCGTATACCATGTCACCTGTCGAGATCGTCAGGATGCCGAGCCAGACAGTAACAAACATATTCAGTTCGTTGTTCGAACAGAGCTGGTTATTGATGTTGCTGAGGATCTTCGCGGCGCTTCCCTTCTTACCGATGACGAGCGTCTGGCTCTTGATGAGGGACTTGGTAACCATCATGTAGAGCGCGGCCGGGACGCCCTTACCGGATACGTCCGCGATGACCAGTGCGATGTGGTCGTCATCAACGAGGAAGAAATCATAGAAGTCACCGCCGACTTCTTTTGCCGGATTCATGGAAGCATAGATATCGAACTCATTTCTATCCGGGAACGGCGGGAAGATTCGCGGGAGCATGCCCTCCTGGATGATCGTTGCCATATGAAGTTCGTTCTCGGCAACGGATCTTTCTTTACCCTGGTCCACGTTCAGGATGCAGTACATGAGAAGGAAGGTCATCATCGCGACATAGCCGAGCGGGGCGATGCCGTAGAAAAAGCCCGAGACGACACCGGCAAGGACCGGGGTAAGTGAATAGATGAAAAGGCAGATGATCTGATGCTTCTTAAATCTTTTTCTCGCCATCACGACAAGGATCAGCGTCATCAAAACTACGTAAACCGAGTAGAGATAAGACAGCGGGAAAAGTCCGCTACGGGCATAAACGCCGTTTCCATCCACAGAGAAATAAAAGCCGAGCGGGATGTTGAGAAGGCGGACCGCGATTGCAACAAGCATGCCGATCTTATAGACCACATCGTACTTGTAGCTACGCTCTTTCTCGACATTCAGGAACGTCAGGACATACCGCCAGAACACAAAAGCGAGGATCGGCGTCGTACAGTAACCGATCGTATTCGCACCGATGTTCATCCACCGGAGATCCGCTCTTCCGTCGACGAGCCAGCTGATCATGTCGGCATAAAGCCCGAAGAGGTCGGTCACGATCAGAAGCAGGAAGAAATTTAAGTTCTCGCCTCTCCACTGCTTATCCATGATGCAGCAGATGTAGAGCATGTATCCCAGGAACATCGCACCGAGTTCAAAGGAGATATTCACGATACGGATCGGCGGCTGGTTCTCGACATGCAGGAAAACCATGCCCATGATCGCCAGCGCGATGCCGACGATAAAAATGAGCGACCCGCGGATGGGCTTGAATTTATATGATGTGACTTTCTTGGTAGCACTGCTCATACGCTATACGGCCTCCGTTTTGCATATGAAATATGAAGATGCGGATGCGGGAAAAGCACCCGGGATCCGTTCGATGTCTGCCCGTTGTTTACTCGATCGTCAGAATATCCGAGAAACCGGTCACCTCGAAGATCTCCATGATCATCTCGCTGACGTTGATGATCTTCATGCCGCCCTTCTTGCTGAACACCTTAAAGTTTGCAAGAAGTACACGAAGTCCGGCGGAAGAGATATAGTCCACGCCTGCAAAATCAAAAACGAGTTCATCTACTTTTTCTATTACCGGGGCGAGTGCTTCTTCGAGCTCTACGGAAGTATTCGTATCGATTCTTCCCTCCAGAGCGAAGACCGCCTTATTACCCTCAATTGTCTTTTTTATATCCAGCATAAAGAGTTCCTCCTCACTACGCGTATGTGGTCAATCGCCTACAAATCATTATATCATATCGCCGTGCGCGGCATGTGCACCGGCGCGGAAACATATCAGTTTCTTTACTTTCCTGCCGGATCGGGCAGGTTTTGGCGCCGGGCTTTTTCTGCTGCCGGCGCGGTTCAGTTGCTCTGGTTCACGGAGGTGAAGCAGATGATATATCCTTCTTCCTCCTGCCTTAAGACCTTCGCATATTTTCTCTCGCGCTCCTTTTTCAGCATGACGTTCGTTCGTACTTCCAGCGTCGTGTTCGCGCGGATCAGGGCGTAGCGCTTGTCCACGGATCTGCGGATGATCTCGCAGCGGAATTCTTCCTCGACGACCGTCTTCTCCTTCAGATGGAAAAGCACACAGCTCTCGGGCTCAGCCATCTTCTCCCACACGATCGCGTCTTCGGAGCGGTCGATGTAGAGGGAGTCTCCGATGCCGGTCACCTCGTAGTAACTGACCTCACGGATGCCGCCCTTGGGGAAGAAACCTCCTTCGGACACGTAGTCGAAGTTCTCCGGGATCAGGTTCTTCGTATATTCGGAGACGAGGACCTGTCCGCCGATAGTCAGGGCTTCAAGCCGTCCGGCGAGATTGATCGCGGAGCCGACACAGCCGTACTTCATCTTCTTCTCGGAACCGATATTTCCGACGACGACGGTACCAGAGTTGATGCCGATACCCATCTCCAGATTCGGGAATCCCTTCTCCTTATTCCAGGCATTCACGTCCTTCATGGCATTCTCCATCTCGATGGCACACTTCACCGCCAATGTCGCGTGGTCGGCGAGTTCTTTTGGAGCGCCGAAAACAACAAAAATACCATCGCCGAGGAACTCGATAACGGTGCCGTGGTAATTCTCGATGATCGCCACCATCTTCTCAAAGTAGTGATTCAGAAGGTCGATCAGATCCTGTGGCGGCATCTTCGTCGCCATCGCGGTAAATCCACGAAGGTCGGAAAGAAGTACCGTGACCTCGGTCGCCACGCCGCCGCGCTTCTGGCCTTCTGATGTGGTCAGTACGTAGTCGGCGATATCCGGCGAAGTATATCTGGCAAATGCCGCCTGCGTCTTGATGAGTTTGGTAAGATCCGTGATGACGAGCAGGTAAGCCGCGAGGTCCTCCTGATGGTACGTCAGACGGATGTGCAGATTATAGCGCTCGCCCTCGTTATTGACGTAATCGACGATGGCCTCATGCGACTGAAGCTTGCTCGTCACGGTGTCGATAAACATCTGGATCAGGTCGTCGTTGCCCTCAACATACGGGATCGCCTTCCATATCTTGAGATTATCTTTCGCCGAGATACCGAGAAGCTTCTCCGCGACCGGGTTCGCCATCAGAAGCTCACCGGTCGTACTGATCACGCAGATACCATCGTCCGATTTTTCAATAAAGAATTTCGCCTGTTCAGCAGAAAATGATTCCAGCATTTATGTCTCCAGTATTGTGAAAAGTTTGGAATCGGCGGGTGCTTCTCGAGAAGGATCTGCTCCAAAAGCACTTGCCTCATATTCTTAGATCATGTCTTTGTTATATAGCTCGGTTACCTCTTTACATGCGGTGAGGTAGTCGTAGGTGAGGGTTCTTAAGCGGTGCGAAAGGTGCTTGATGATCATCTCGACCTTGACCGGGGACTCGCTCATGAGATCCTCGAGATCCTCCGGACGGATGATCTCCACATAGGTATCATCGGCCTCGGCAACTGCGGTCGCGGATCTTGTCTCATCAGCCACCATGCCCATCTCGCCAAAGAACGATACCGGGAAAAGCTCGGTCAGACGATTCTGATTATCGGTGCCGTAGTCACTGTAGATACCAACGGATCCACCGTAAACCGCATACATGCATCTGGCAAATTCACCCTTCTTGAAGATGATCGTGCCGGCCTCATAGGTCTCGAGGTTGGACGGTCTGTCGGTACTCAGTTTCGCGGATACTTCACGGAGAGATTCCACAGAAGGCTTGTCGATATTTCCCTTCGCTACCGAGTAGAAAGTGAGGAATTTCTTGATCTTCGAAAGGAAAGCGGCGCCTGCCGGTGCACTGGCTGCTTTTGCCTCTTTTACGGCATTTGTAACATCGTTATAATCATCTGTCAGCTGCTTCAGACGGATGCCGAGCTGCTTCATGATCTTAAAGATCATCTCCGGTCTCTCCTTGAAGAAAGACATGAGTTCTTCTCTGGAGATCTCGATGACTTTGATATCTTCTTTGGCAACGACAGTGGAGCTTCTCGGGAAGCATTCGACAACGGCCATCTCACCGAAGATCTTTCCGGGGCCGAGTACGGTCAGGGAGAACTCGTCCTCTTTTCCGTAATTGGCAATGACTTCCACAGAGCCTTCCAGGATCTGGTACAGGCAGTTGCCTTCTTCACCCTGCTTGAAAATTACTTCACCTTTAGAAAAACATTTCTCTGTGTTCATTGGATCGAGCCCCCTTCGGTTTCAAATTATAAAGATAATCTTATTTTACATCACACATATATAAAAGAAAGCCGTCAGACGCAATGTTCATATATTGTTTAATAACATCGCGCGTTTCCTTTTCAAAAAGCACCAGCTTCTCTTCACGAGAAGCGGCGGGTCCTTTTCGAAAAGCACCAGTTTCCCGCGCGTATGACTATACCGTCACCTCGTCGTCATTTGCGAGTCACGATGCAAAAATAAAATGATCTTAACAAAGCATAATCAAGCTTCAGCACAACATCAGGAGGACACCCATGAAGAAAACAATCAGAAATCTACTCGCAGTTGCCCTGTCCACGCAGATGGTATTTTCACTTTCCGCCTGCGGCTCGAAAAAGAAAGACAGCGTATCGGCCGGAGATGCCGCAGCCGGTTCATCCGGAGACACCAAGAGCTCCGTATCTCTTGATCAGCAGGCCTCCGCTCAGACAAAAGTAAAATCCGGAACCATCATCAAGGAGAGCGACCCGTACTTCAATGTAAATGCATGTCAACTAAACGCAAAGGTCGACGAAAGCAGAAAGATACGTTTCAGCTCACTTTCTAATCACGTTGTGGCCGGAGATCTGATCGTCGCCGAGGTTTTCATTCACTACGAGATCCCGGACGATGTCAGCAAAGAAATGGACTCGCTGAACTTAAATGACGAAAAACAGCTCGATCGCTATATCCAGATCGAAAACGAATATAACGAAAGCTCTCTTCAGCTCTTTAACCTGAACGGCGAGGTGATCGCGACGATGCCGCTGGAAGATAACAACAGTTTCATCGGCGCATATCCGGGAACCAACGGCGAGATCATCATCGTCTGCAGCAAGTACAATCCGAAAGACTGCGCAGCCACACCGACGCTTTTCGTGATGAATAATAAAGGCGAAAAAGTAAGAGACATCCAGCTTCAGGTCAGCGGCGATCTGTTCGACGTCCGCGTATATGCACTTGAAAACGGAAATTTCCTTCTGGCCAGCACCGGCAAGTTCTACCTTCTCGACTCCGAAGGAAAGCAGATCGGCGAGCAGGCAGATCCGAATCTGAACGGTACACTGATCTGTTCGGACGGCAAGTGGTACGCCGTGATGCCGCAGTACGGCGCCGAGGAGCTGACGACCTACATCCGCGAGATCGATACCACGACGGGTAAATTCAAAGGTGATCAGATCAAGACGTCCAACAGTATCCTCTCGGCGCAGCAGGGCGAACGTGACTGCTTCCTTCTGAACAGCAACGGCATCGAGAAATTCGATCCGGTCAGCCAGGAAAGAACTCCGGTTCTGGCATGGAAGGACACTGATATCAACTCTGCAACTCTCGATCTCACGGGCGGACGCATCACCTCGGAAAACGAGATGGTCTTCTTCCAGAGACAATTTAATCCGGAGAACGGCCGCGAAGACATGGATGCCAAGGCCGGCGGCGCAAAGGCCATCTCCGCCGTTAAACTCTCCAAAGCCGATAAGAATCCTCATGCCGGAAAAGCACTCATCAAGCTCGGCATCAATGGCGACGTCGACGAGGATTTCCTCGAGAAAGTCCTCGAGTATAACCAGGACACTTCGAAGTCCGCAAGGATCGTAGTCTGCGACTACACGGCTTCTTTTGACAATATCGGAAGTCAGGATGAATATGAAAAAGCACAGGCCGCGGCTGTCGATCAGCTCACTCTGGATATGCTGAGCGGTGAGGGTCCGGACATCATCGTGGGCTTCTCCGACATCTCCCAGATCAACGACGCATCCATGCTGGTGGATCTAAATACTTACATCGACAAAGACAGCTCGATCGACCGCGAAAACTACTTCGACAACATCTTCCGTGCTTTTGAAACGGACGGAAAGCTTTACACGATCCCGCTCACATACAGCATCGAAGGACTCGCTGTCAACGGCAAGTACGAAGGCGCCAAGGAGAACTGGACATATGCGGATTTCGAAGCGATGGCGGACAAACTTCCGGATGGCAAATTAGCGATCTCTTCCAAGTCATATAACGATCTTCTGAAGTCATGGATGATGCATCTTTCTTCCCGCTTCATCGACTATGAAAACAAGACAGTTGACTTTGAATCGGATGAATTCAAACAGCTTCTTCAGACTGTGAAAAAGCACGGTCAGACGAAGCAGCAGGGGATGGATACTCAGGGTTCTCCTGCCATGATGGATTCTTACTTTAACCTCAACGATGATGTCGCATTCATGAACGATATGGTCGCCGCCTGCAGCGCATCGCTCTACGACATGCAGATGTATGGCATGCTCACGAAAAACACAAGAGACAACGTCTTCTTTACCGGTGTACCTTCTCTTTCCGGAACAGGCATGACCGTACGCGGACATCTCACAATGGCAGTCGCAGCATATTCTCCGAATCCGGATCAGGCGTGGGATTTCATCTCCTCGTTCCTTTCGGAAGATGTACAGCAGCAGATCAGTTTAAATACGGCAAAATTCCCTATAAACCGCAATGCATTTGATACGAACTGCAATATCGAGATCGAAGTCAATCAGAATAATATTAAGCAGATGCGTGAAGAGATCAAAAATCTGCCGCCGGAGAAGACCGAGGGCGCGGATGACGCTATTGTCGAACTCACGAAGGAAAAGGCAGATGGTCTTAAGGCTCTGATCGAGAGTGTAAAGACTTCTCAGTCCTGTGACACGGATGTCATGAGCATCATCCTGGAAGAGGCGGCAGGCTTCTTCGCCGACCAGCGCTCCATCGACGATGTCTGCAAAAACATCCAGAACCGTGCCTCGATCGTGGTTCAGGAAAGATGACACTTCGGCAAATACACACGATGGAAAGGAGCTGTATAGCAAATGACGAAAGGGACCGGCAGAACAGATCTGCCGGTCCCTTTTGCCGGGCGGGTGCTTTTGCCGAAGAGGAAAGACTTGAAATTCTCGCCGATTTCATATAGGCTTTCTTTGTAATTCTTTTAGATTAGGAGTTAGCAAGATGGATGTAGTTTGCCTGGATATGGAAGGGGTTCTGGTTCCGGAGATCTGGATCGCGTTTTCGGAAGCGTCGGGGATTCCCGAGCTGAGAAGGACGACGCGCGACGAGCCCGATTACGATAAGCTCATGAAGTGGAGACTTGGGATCCTGAAAGAGCATGGTCTCGGCTTGAAGGAGATCCAGGAGGTCATTGCGACCATCGATCCGCTGCCGGGTGCGAAGGAGTTTCTCGACTCGCTGCGCGCGGAGGCACAGGTCATCATCCTGAGTGATACATTTACGCAGTTCGCAATGCCGCTGATGGCCAAGCACGGTTATCCGACTCTCTTCTGCAACACCCTTGAGGTTGCACCGGATGGCGAGATCACGGGATTCAAGATGCGTATCGAGAATTCAAAGCTGACAACCGTTAAGCATCTGCAGGCGATGGGTTTTGATACGATCGCGGCGGGCGACAGTTTCAACGATCTGGCGATGATCCAGGCAAGCCGCGCAGGCTTCCTCTTCCGCTCGACCGATGCGATCAAGAAAGCTTACCCGGATCTGCCGGCGTACGAGGAGTTTGATGAGTTCCTCGAGGCGATCAGAGGCGCGCTGAGGGGCTAAGAGTTGCGGCGAGGCTGAGGCTAAAGTTGAGGCTGAGGCCGAAGTTGAGGCTGAGGCCGAAGCGAGAGATTGAAGCCCGGGGCGAGTGCTTTTCGAGCAGAATTAATGAAAAAGTGTAAAGACGGAACTGGAAAAGCCCGGTTCCGTCTTTTTTGT
This sequence comes from Clostridiales bacterium, assembly GCA_017519205.1. Classification (GTDB taxonomy): domain Bacteria; phylum Bacillota; class Clostridia; order Saccharofermentanales; family Saccharofermentanaceae; genus Scatonaster. Next base: position 14,292 of record JAFWSW010000147.1, read on the forward strand.
GGAGAGTTTTATGACCAGATGACCAAAACCTCTCCCCAGTCATACGGATTCTCTCTTTTCGTATGACCAGACAGCAAAATCTTCTCTCCAGTCATACGGATTCTCTCTTTTCGTATGACTAGACAGCAAAAACTTCTCCCCAGTCATACGGATTCTCTCTTTTCGTATGACTAGACAGCAAAAACTTCTCTCCAGTCATACGGATTCTCTCTTTTCGTATGACTAGACAGCAAAAACCTCTCTCCAGTCATACGAAACACCTCCTCACTTCAAAAAAGTGTCGATGGTTCGTTTGCGAAACAGCTCAGGATCAAAAGGATACTCATCAGTTTCCGACGTGAGTATCAGGTTCTTTCCAACATAAATCCCATTCTTCCGATATTCATTTAATTTCCACTGCGTATCTGCCCAATAATCTGCTTTCCCCAACAGCCCGAGATGCTCATGATAGGTGATTTGACTGTGCCACGTATCAAGAAGCGTGAAGTCCGGATGAAGGATAACGTGATTGTTCAGTTCCAGCGGGCAATCATAACGATAAGGAATTCCCAGTTCAAAATAGGTGTTTGCGATAAACACCTCCGACTTCGATCGCACCATCTCGCCACGGCGCGTCTTGAATCTAAGATTCTCGGGGTGGCTCGCAGATCTCTCATAACTCTGCGCACTCCACATCTTTTTGTACGTTTCATCATCAAGAAGGAAAGGCGAAACAATCGGTTTTCTCGGCTGAACCAGTTTCTTGAATTCCAGGTCCGCACTATCCGTTTCCAGTTTTTTCAGAAACAGATCAATGCGGTGTATTTCACTAATCGCTTTGGGAAGCACTCTCTGCGCGTACTCTTTGTTGGCCAAAAGCTCGGCGATCGCTCTGTCTTTTTCAGGAATATACACACCACGGGAAGATGGTCCTGTTACATGAAAATACCGCACCTTGTCTTTGCTGGCGTCGATGCGGAGGGTTCCGTCCGGGGCGGCGGCGATGGCCTGCTCCGCCTTCTCGATTGCGCGCACGAGCTGCTGCCTTCGCGCCAGAAGTTCACGCTTCAAACTATCCATAACCATCACCTTCCTTTTGGTTTTTCTTCGCGAAAAGCACCCGACTTGCAGTTTCCTTCGAAACTCGCATTGCGATTTTTTCTCGACAATACCGACATGTTTTTTCTTTTCGAAAAGCACTCGCCGACGTTGTTCTCCTATTGAACAACGCCGGCGGGTTCGGAAGCAATATTTTATATGAGTAGTTTTGTAAACTTTTTGGCAACTTAACGCGGCGCGGTTTTCGCAAGCCGCGCGGCGCGAAAAAACTCCCGGGGCGCTTCATCAGGAAGCGAGCCCGGGAGCCATCAGTTTCTATTTCCGAATCGCGCGGCGCTTACTCGTTTACGATCTTCTCCTGGTTGAACATGTAGCTTACGAGGTACAGGCAGATGACACCGAATGCGACATTGATACCGCAGGTAACGAGCATCTGATTCATCGTGAATCCTGTGACCAGGATGTTTCTGGTAAGGTAGGTCGCATTCCACATCGGAACAAGGTAGTTCTTAAATCCGAAGCTGGTGATCGCACCCTCAAAGCTTGCATTCGTCGTGATCATGGAACCGATGAACAGGATCATCGCCGGCAGCATGGTGAGTGTCTGTGCGGAACGTGCAGTCTTCGCAAGTGTAGAGATGACGAGGATCAGGGAAACGAGTGCGAAGGTTACGCAGATGATCGTAACGAATACGAAGACGTAATCGGACATCGAGTAAGTAACTGCCGCTTCACCCATCATCTTCTGGAAATCTTTCATCAGGAAAGAAAGACCGATGAAAGAAGAGATGGCAGAAATACCTGCAGCAGTCATCACGGCGAGTGCTTTTCCGAAGGCAACACTGGATCTCGAAACCGGAGTGATGAGTACCGTGTTGAGGAAGCCTGTTTCCTTATCACCTGCGATGATGTTACTTGCGAGGGCCATGATGCCGTACACGATGGTCAGGAGCAAAAGTCCAGGAACCATACTTGCGATAAAGTTCTTGGCCTGGAAATCTTCATCACCGAGGTCGTATGTTTTTGCTGTGTCTGCATTTACTGTGAACACAACCGGACGCATGGTATCGAGCAGTGTGGAAAGTCTCTCACGTGCAAGAAGTGAATCTGTAACGGAAGAGTTGTAGTAAACTTCGATGTTGGAAACAGAAGATCCGTCAGTGGAGATCTTAAAGTCTTCCGGGAATACCGCGAGGATATCCGCATTCTTGTTCTTGATGTCTTCGATAACTTTATCGACATCTACATTTTCATCCTGAAAACCGATTGACTTGAGTCCGTCTTTCAGGTCAGCCGGTGCATTTACAACATATGCGTTAAAGGTTTTTTCTTCTGTTGTGTCGGTGCTCATTGCGGACATGAGTTTACCTTCACCGAACATGAAGATGAACGGCAGAAGCACGCACATAAAAAGTATTGTCTTATCTTTTAAGATCGACTTGATCTCTTTTCTATAAACGGTCAATGTATCTCTAAACATGTTTTTTATCCTTCCCTCTTACTGTCCTCTGTACTTCTGGTAGATCTCATAGAACGAATCCTCGAGGGACTTGCCGTTCATGAGATTCGGCAGTGTGTCGTTGATGACGATCTTGCCGTCGACGATCATCGCGGCGCGGTCGCAGATCTTCTCAACGAGGTCGAAAAGATGAGTCGAAAGAATGATGCATTTTCCTTCTGCTTTCATACGGAGAATAAACTCACGTACTTCTCTCGATGCGATGATGTCGAGACCGTTTGTCGGCTCATCGAAAATGATGAAATCCGGATTATGAATAACGGAAATAACGAGAGATACTTTTTGTCTTTGTCCCTGGGAAAGTTTGCTGATCTTCTGCTCGGCGAAGGGCTTGATTCCGAATTCCTCGAAAAGCTTCTCCTTGCGGCCGGCAACTTCTTCCTTCGGCACGTGATGCAGTCCGGCAAAATAGTCGAACATGTCATTTGCCGTGGACTTCTTGTCGAGCTGCAGATCCGTTGTCAGAAATGCGAATCTGCTCTTGATCTCAACAGGCTTATCCTTGATGCTGACACCATCATAAAGGACGTCCCCATAGTCCGGTTTGATGAGTGTCGCAAGCATGCGCATCGTGGTTGTTTTTCCGGCACCGTTCGGTCCCAGAAGGCCGAAGATCTCTCCGGCATTCGCAGTAAAACTTATATCGTCTACCGCGACTTTTGTACGATCTTTCAGATCCTGCGAGCGGCGCTGCGCTTCACTGATCTTGAAAGTCTTTCTTAGATTCTTTGCTTCGATAGTATGCATGATAATCCTCCCACTTCCTTGTTTACGTTATCATTCTATCTTTTCATATTTAAGAATTCGCTAATGTAGTTTCTCACTTTCTAAAGAATTGGTAAAGTTTTTGCATAAAAAACGGCTGCCATTTCTGACAGCCGTTGATGTGGTTTTA
>JAFWSW010000148.1 GCA_017519205.1 Clostridiales bacterium
GAAAACATCGTACGGCTTATCGCCGTCCGGAAGATAAATGTACGGAATGATCTGTGAATTCTCATCACGTACTGCGATCTTCTCAAGAAAATTGATACCACGCTCGGCCAGATGAAGATACTTTTCATCCTTGCTTGCGTCATAGTACAGAGTCAGCAAATAGACGATACCAGCAGTTCCGTGCGCAAAATTGGCGATAATCCCATTATCCGGGACTTCCGGAAAATAGTTATGTACATTGATCAGATTCCAGTGGATCGTATCCTCATCATCTTCAACCCTAAGATCCAAAATAGAATCCAGACTTATCTTCGCATATGAAAGATATGTATCGTCACCAGTCAACTGGGCGATCCGGATCCAGTAAGAAACAACACTACCGTCACCCATATAATCATATAAACTCTTCCAGTGGATACGCAGGCCCTCATTCGTCACCTCTTTGATCGATTTCTCATAAATATCCTTGGCGATTCGAACCGCATGATCAAAGAATCTCTTCTCACCTGTTTTTTCGTGAAGGATCAGTGCGAGAAATCCTTCACCTGCAGTTCCTGTGTGAAGCCCTGGTTTAATGGAAAGCTCAGGATCATAAGTGCGGATCAGGAAATCAAGCCCTGCTTTTGCTTCTTCAAGATACTGTACTTCATTAGTAACTTCATACAGCTGAACAAAAAAGAATCCGATACCAGCTGCTCCGGAATATAAAGTACGGTTACTCAGATACGTCTGTTCCACTTCATCCGGAGTCTTTCCCTCCTGGCAATTCACGGCCCAGTGACGTCCGTTCTCGTCATTGATCTCATGTTTCTTGATCCAATTGGCAGTTTCGATTGCACCTTTCAGATAATCTTCATCACTTGTAGGATTAAAAACATCCGGTAAAGCTATTTTCCTCATTTGATCCACCTTATTTACTCACTTTTGAAAAGCACTTCATCTCACAAGAAGCACTTTCCTTTCTTATCGAGAATGTTACTATAGCCGTCTTTTTCCGTCTAATCCCGAAAACTAATTTCCCGTTATAACTTTTACTTATTACACATTTCGGGACAAAAAAAGAGCGTCCACAAGGGACGCTCTTTTGAATTTGTTTGCTTACAACTCTTACTCTTCGAGTACAGAATCCGGATAGATCTCTCTCTTTGCGTAAGTTGTGTGCAGGAGCTCGTGAGCCAGGTGACCGTTCGGTGCGCCGAGGAACTCTTTATAGAGCTTATCGACCTGAGAGTTCTTATGGCTCTTACGCTGCGGCATGATCTCGTCTTCCTCGTAGAGTGCCTTAGCACGCTCTGCGCGGATATCGATATCCATAAGTTTCTGAGCCGGAACCTGAGGCTGACCGCCACCGCAGACGCATCCGCCGGAGCAACCCATGATCTCGATAAAGGTATACTCAGGAGCGGAACCGTCCCTAATAGAATCAAGGAGTTTTCTCGCTGCAGCTGTACTGTGGGCAACAGCTACGCGGATGTTCTTACCACCGAGGGTGAGCTCGGCTTCCTTGATGTCAGCATCAACGCCACGAACTGCCTTGTACTCGAACTCAGGCAGATCCTTCTCTTCGAGGATATCAGCAACTGTACGAACAGCAGCTTCCATAACACCACCGGTAGCACCGAAGATAACAGCAGCACCAGTGTACTCGCCCATCAGATCCTGATCCGGACCTTCATCCGGCAGGCTGTTGAAGTCCATACCTGCTTCGCGGATCATACGAGCCAGCTCACGTGTGGTGATAACGATATCAACATCCTTCAGGCCATCAGCATTTACGAGCTGCTCACGAGCAGCCTCAGTCTTCTTAGAAGTACAAGGCATTACGGAAACAACTACGATATCCTTAGGATCCAGATTGTTCTTCTGAGCATAGTATGTCTTAATGACAGCACCTTCCATCTCGTGCGGAGACTTACATGTCGAGAGATTCGGGATGAACTCAGGATAGTAGAATTCGCAGAAACGGATCCATCCAGGTGAGCAGGATGTGATCATCGGGAGAACGCCGCCGTTCTGAATACGGTTCAGAAGCTCTGTACCTTCTTCCACGATGGTCAGGTCAGCACCAAAGTTTGTATCATAAACCTTATCAGCGCCCAGACGCTTCATAGCTGCGAACATCTTACCTGTTGCACGGGTTCCGATCGGCAGACCGAACTCTTCACCGATAGCAGCACGTACAGCCGGAGCAACCTGCATAACAACATGCTTGCTCGGATCCTGGATTGCTGCCCAAACCTTATCGGTCTCTTCTTTCTCATGCAGAGCACCAACCGGGCAAGCCACGATGCACTGACCACAGTAGATACACGGAGCATCCGCCATGGAGATATCGTAAGCCGGACCAACAGAAGTGCTGAATCCACGATTGAGGAAGGAAAGAACGCCGATTCCCTGCTTCTTACAAGCAGATACGCAGCGGCCGCACTTGATGCACTTGCTGCCATCACGGACGATGGAGAAAGACTTGTCATCATAAACGGACGGGCTCTTTACGCCTTCAAAAGTAACCTTACGGATACCGTATTCTTCAGCCAGAGTCTGCAGTTCGCAGTTCTTGTTACGGATACAGGAGAGGCAGTCACGGTTGTGATCAGAAAGGATCATCTCGAGAGTAGCTCTTCTTGTATCTCTAACCTTCTTAGAATTTGTATGAACGACCATACCTTCGCTTACCGGCATAACGCAGGCAGCAGCAAGTGCACGGGCCTTCTCAACTTCAACGAGGCAGACGCGGCAGGCGCCAACTTCGTTGACATCTTTTAAATAACACAGGGTCGGAATCTTAATGCCGGCTTGTTTAGCAGCTTCAAGAACGGTGTAGTTCGAAGGAACCTGTACCGAAACCCCATCAATGGTAACATTAACCATATCCATTTGTTTCACACTCCTTTTTCGAATTGAATCGTCACTTGAATTATCTCTTCTGAACAGCCTTGAACTTACAGTTCTCGATACAAGCGCCGCACTTGATGCACTTTGTTGTATCGATGGAGTAAGCTACCTTACCAACCTCACCTGTAATTGCGTTGACCGGGCACTTCTTAGCGCACAGAGAACACTTCTTACAGATCTCAGGATCAATGTAGTATTCTGTCAGGCCCTTACATACGTGGCAACGGCACTTCTTATCAACTACATGCTCTACATACTCTTCACGGAAGTGCTTGAGTGTGGAGAGGATCGGGTTAGCTGCTGTCTGGCCGAGAGCACAGAGAGAACCATTCTTCAGAGAAAGAGCGATCTCTTCGAGGGAGTCGATATCCTCGAGTGTACCTGTACCATCTGTGATCTTCGTGAGAAGCTCAAACATTCTCTTGGTACCGATACGGCAAGGAGAACACTTACCACAGGACTCATCTACGGTGAACTCGAGGAAGAACTTCGCGATATCAACCATACATGTGTCTTCGTCCATTACGATCATACCGCCGGAACCCATCATGGAACCTGCAGCTACGAGGTTATCGTAGTCGATCGGAGTATCAAGGAGAGATGCCGGGATACATCCGCCGGACGGACCACCGGTCTGAACTGCCTTGAAGGCCTTACCATTCGGGATACCACCACCGATATCGAATACGATCTCACGAACTGTTGTACCCATCGGGATCTCAACGAGACCAACGTTGTTTACTTTACCGCCGAGAGCGAATACCTTAGTACCCTTGGACTTTTCTGTACCAACAGAAGCGAACCACTCAGCACCCTTGTTGATGATAACCGGGATGTTAGCGTATGTCTCAACGTTGTTGAGGATTGTCGGCTTACCGAACAGACCCTTGATAGCCGGGAACGGCGGACGAGGTGTCGGATTACCACGCTTACCTTCGATAGAACGCATGAGAGCTGTTTCCTCACCGCAGACGAAAGCACCTGCGCCGAGACGGATATCCAGGTCAAAGGAGAATCCGGAATCGAAGATGTTCTCACCGAGCAGACCATATTCTCTAGCCTGATCAATAGCGATCTGAAGTCTCTTAACAGCGATCGGGTACTCAGCACGGATATAAACATAACCCTGATGAGCGTCGATGCAGTAAGCAGCGATCGCCATAGCCTCGATTACGCTATGCGGGTCACCCTCGAGGATGGAACGGTCCATAAATGCACCCGGGTCACCTTCGTCGGCGTTACAGCAAACATACTTGGTGATGCCCTGTCCTCTATTACCGGAAGCAAACTTCCACTTAAGACCAGTCGGGAATCCGCCGCCGCCACGGCCACGGAGACCGGAATCAATGATTTCCTGGATAACAGCATCCGGATCTCTCTTCTCGGTAAGGATCTTACCGAGAGCCTGATAACCGTCATGAGCAATATACTCTTCGATTTTTTCCGGGTTGATGTTACCGCAGTTACGGAGAGCTACACGCATCTGCTTCTTGAAGAAGTTGCTGTCATTTGCAGAAGTCTTCTCGGAATCAACAGCACCATCGTGCTTCGGAGCCATGAGACGCTCTACATAACGGCCCTTCAACAGGTGCTCGCTAACGATCTCTGTAACATCCTCAGGAGTTACGCGGTAATACATAACGCCTTCCGGATAAATAACAACGATAGGACCCTGGGCGCAAAGGCCGAAGCATCCTGTCTGAACTACTTTTACTTCTTTTTCAAGTCCCTGAGCCGGAATCTGCTGTTCAAACTGCTCGATGATCTTCGCGGAGTTTGAAGATGTGCATCCTGTACCACAGCAAACAAGGACGTGCGCACGAAATAAATCCATGATTAAGCCTCCTTATACTTTGCAATAATACCGGGAATTTCATCCGGTGTCAGACGACCATATACATCGTCACCGACCATGATAACCGGTGCCAGACCACAGGCACCTACACAACGGCACGCAGAAATGGAGAACTTACCGTCCTTCGTAACATCGCCGCACTTGATGCTGAGGACATCCTCGAGCTTGTCAAGCAATGCCTGCGAACCCTTAACATAGCAAGCTGTACCCAGGCATACGCTGATAGCATTCTCTCCCTTTGGCTTCAAAGAGAAGAAAGAGTAGACCGAAATAACGCCATACACCTCAGCAACAGATACATCGAGAGCATCCGCTACTTTTCTCTGGACAGGAAGCGGCAGATAGCCGTAAATTTCCTGAGCCTGCTGCAATGTGGCCATCAAAGCCTTCTGGCCCTGGCCCTTGTATTTCGAAAGAACTTCATCGAGCTTTGCGCTCATTTCTTCCGGAGTCATTTTTTGTTTTCCCACAGTTGACTCACCTCCCACATGGTAGGATAACATATAGTCAATTTCTACTCAATGGAAAAGAGGAAAAATCTTGTCAAGTTATACTGA
>JAFWSW010000149.1 GCA_017519205.1 Clostridiales bacterium
ATCGAGGATACGATCGTCGGATCCACAGCGAAACTTGTTTCACTCGAGTATGATCTCTTCTGTGAGCTGCGCGATTCAATTGCATCTCAGGTACATCGTCTTTTCCAGGTGGCTAACGCTCTCGCCAACCTCGATGTCATCATGTCTTTAGGCGAGCTTGCTGAACGCAACAACTATTCCCGTCCGGAAGTGGATGATACTACAGCACTTGTTATTGAGGATGGACGGCACCCTGTTGTAGAGAAGATGCTTAAAGAAGGCGAGTTTGTCCCTAACGGCATATCTATGGATGAGTCGGATCACCGTATCATGATCCTGACAGGTCCGAATATGGCCGGTAAATCAACATACATGCGCCAGACGGCACTTATCGTTCTTCTAGCGCAGATCGGCAGTTTCGTACCTGCATCTTTTGTGCATATCGGTATTGTTGACCGGATTTTTACCAGAATCGGTGCTTCCGATGATATATCTCTCGGTCAGTCAACATTCATGGTCGAAATGAATGAGGTTTCAGGTATTCTTCGTAACGGAACCTATAAAAGCCTGCTGCTTCTTGACGAGGTCGGCCGAGGTACAAGTACATATGACGGTCTTTCTATCGCATGGGCAATCATCGAATTTATAGCCAACAGATCGATCATGTTTGCCAGAACGATTTTTGCCACTCATTATCACGAGCTCAATCAGCTCGAAAATACTTTGACAGGTGTATTTAACGCTCATGTTGAAGTAGAAGAGAAGAATAAGGAAGTCAGCTTCCTGCATAAAATATCGCTGGGCGGTACTTCAGACAGTTATGGTATTGAAGTAGCCCGACTTGCCGGTGTTCCGAGCGAAGTTGTCGAACGAGCCAATATTATCCTTGCTGAACTGGATAAGAAAAAGATGCAGATCAACTATTCAGCAGAAGAGGGAGAGGAAGGTTTTGAAGGACCGATTTCCGGTCAGATACCATTGTTTACTCCCGCAGCATCTTCATCCGCCGATTCGAATTCTTTACGTTCCGAACTGGCAAACCTTGACATTTCCAGAATTACGCCATTGGAGGCGATGAACATATTGTACTCACTAATTGAAAAAGCTAAAGGAGACGATTAAATATGTCCAGAATTCATGTGTTAGATGCAGCAACCTCCAATGCCATCGCTGCCGGCGAAGTCATCGAACGGCCGATGTCGATCGTAAAGGAATTAATGGAGAATTCTATAGATGCCGGTGCTACACAGATCACTGTTGAAATTGCTGATGGTGGTATCACACTTATCCGAGTCCGAGACAACGGCTGCGGAATGGATGAAGAAGACGCACAAAAAGCCTTTATCTGCCACGCAACAAGCAAGATCCGCTCACTTGACGAGTTGTTTTCTCTCCATTCCATGGGGTTCAGAGGAGAGGCTCTGGCAAGTATTGCTGCGGCTTCGAGAGTTACACTCTCTACGAAAGAGCCGCTCGCTGAGAAGGGCACTTGTGTAAAGTATGAAGGCGGTCAGTTCATCTCATGTGAACCGATCGGCATGCCCTCCGGAACGACCGTAGAGGTACGGGATCTTTTCTATAATCTTCCGGCGAGATTCAAATTCCTGAAAAAGGATCAGACCGAAGCAAACTATATCCAGGTACTGATCGAAAGATTCATCCTTTGCCATACAGATATTTCTTTCAAGTTCATCAAAAACGGAAAGACAGTTCTTCAGAGTCCGGGAAACTGTGATGCAGAATCAGCTCTCTATAGTGTTTACGGCAAAGAGATCTGCAGTGCCTGCCGTCCGATCAACAGCAATATTGACGGCATCACGGTAAAAGGATTTGTCGGACTTCCTAAGATCTCCAGGGCGTCCCGCTCTGAACAGATCATCTTTGTTAACCAGCGTCTGATCAGGAGTAAAACGATTACGTCCGCCATTGATGCGGCATATACAAATATGCTTATGAAGGGCAAATATGCCTTTGTGATCCTCGATATACTGATTCCTTCCGCAGATCTTGATGTCAATGTACATCCGCAGAAGGCAGAAGTCCGTTTCTCTAACGAATCCATGATCTATCGTGCTGTATATCACGCGATCGTTAATACTCTTTCGCAGGAATCAATGAGTGTGGAGTATGCTTTTCACAAGGATTCGACTTCCGAAACTGCCGCCGGCGAAACGAAGCCATCACTTGATATTACAAAAAACAGTCATTCTGAAGAAAAAACATCATTCAAAGCACCACAGTCAATTGTTCCTAAAACATATGAGCCGATATCCGCGCCTGTTTCAGATTACACTGTAGACTATTCGAAAAATATCGGCTATTCGAGCCTTTACTTTAAAGAACAGGAAAAAGAATATATCGCCAAAACTGAACAGCAGGAAGATCCTAACAACATAGTACCGGTCGATGAAGCACCGCAATTCGACCAGGAACCGCATATTCCCGTAGAGGAGAAGAAAGATGCTCCTGAGATTCTTGATTTAGTTCCTCAGAGCCGAGAAGAAAGCCTGAATGAATTAACATCATCCCGTGTTATCGGCACGCTATTTGATACGTATATTCTGCTTGAAACAAAAGACAGAACTCTTCTGATGATCGATCAGCATGCTGCTCATGAGAAGGTTCTGTACGAAAAGCTTGTTGCACTTGAGCTGGAAAAGAATGTTGTTTCCCAGCCCCTTCTTGCACCTGTTATAGTTTCCATGTCGAGATCTGATATCAGTTTTATTGAAGAACACAGCAAGGAACTTACTGATATTGGTTTCGAGGTGTCTTCCATGGGCGACAGTGAGCTTGCGATCCGGTCTGTGCCTGCGCAGGTAGATCCGCAAAGTGTTTCTTCCGCATTTATCGAGATGGTTGATGAGTGGATGCATGAGAGTAAGACGAGAAAAGATGCACTTATCCTTTCTCTGGCCACCAGTGCCTGCAAAGCTGCTGTAAAAGGACATGATAAACTGCATGATATCGAGATCAAACGTCTTCTTGAAGATCTTTCCGTATTAAAGGATCCGTATCATTGCCCGCACGGACGACCTATCCTTATTCGTCTTCCCGAAAAAGAGATCGAAAAAGAATTCAAGCGAATTGTGTAATTTGAGGAATCGAAGATGGATCCGGCAGTTCAAAAACAACTTGAAAATATGGGATTTCAGACTATTCCGATTATTTGCGGTCCTACCGCCAGCGGAAAGACCTCATTTTCCATCCGTACTGCCAAGGATCTTCATGCGGAGATCTGCTGCTGTGACTCTATGCAGATCTACCGTCATCTTTCGATTGGGACAGCTAAACCAACAGAAGAAGAGAAGAGGGAGGTACCTCACCACCTTATCGATCTGGTAGATCCGGATACTCCTTTTAATGTTGCCTCGTATCTTGATGCTGCTTATGAAAAGATTCAGGAATTGCTCGAAAATGGGATCCTTCCTGTATTTTGCGGCGGAACCGGACAATATGTGACCGCTCTTCAGAAAGGCTTTGATTTTGAGGGTGCACCTGTTGATAAAAGCAGAGAAGAAGGACTTTGGAAAGAGTATGAGAAAAACGGTATAGAAGAGATTTATCAGAAACTGATCAGGCTCGATCCGGAATGCAAAGAAAAGATCCATCCGAATAATACCAAGCGTGTTATTCACGCACTGGCTCTTCTTGAAACCAACTCGGGAACGATGCGTGAGATCCGCGATCAATCAACAAAAAACGGTCCAAAATTTCCGTTTGCTCTTTTTGCTATCGACTGGCCGAGAGAACAGCTTTATGAGCGGATCAATATGAGAGTTGATATTATGATGGAGCAGGGCATCCTCGATGAAGCAAAATGGCTATTTGAGCAAAATCTGCCTTCTGATTGCACCGCTATGCAGGCAATCGGATATAAGGAATTTTTCCCGTATATTAAAGGAGAGAAATCACTCGACGAATGCGTCGAACTCCTTAAGCAGCATTCCAGAAATTATGCCAAACGACAGTTGACCTGGTTCCGTCATATGGACGATGTTCACTGGATTTCTTCGGAAGAATTGGACGAATATAATATACGCTTATATATTTCTTCAGAATATAAGTAAATACATTAAAAGTTGGCATATAAAATACAGCCAAAAAGAGATAAAGATGATATAGTTTGTCTACCTAGAAAAAACAGGAGGTACAAACTATGATTCCAGAGACAGAAAACGAGACAAAAAGGAACCCGATCAAGGCACTTGATTTCTTCCTGAACAAATGCAGAAAAGAATTCACTACAGTTGAAATCATGACTCATTCCGGAGAAATTATCGAAGGTGTAATCGACTGCTACGACAAAGATTCAATCATTATTCATAATGAGATGACGCAGCTCATGATCTTTAAGCATTCAATCTGTTATATCTCACCGAGAAACGGGCAAAGAATTATACCTCCCGAGAAACAGAAGTGGGATTATGACCGTGCCAAAAGCAGAGCGACTATAATTCTTGCCGCTGCAACGGCTGGAAAAGTTAATTGACCTTCGGTCGGAAGATCCCGTCTACCACGCCAAGGATCCTACAATCGTCATCCTCGAAAGGAATCGGTTCGTAGGCGGGATTCTCCGGCTGCAATAATGCATGACCCTTACGGTATGTAAGGCGCTTGACTGTAGCTTCATTACCGATCATAGCAACGATGATCTGATTCATGTTGGCCATATTGTCACGGCGGACAATTACATAATCTCCATCCATGATATGAGCATTGATCATGCTGTCGCCACGTACTTTTAACATGAAGTATTCGGCAGAGTTGAAGTATTCGGCAGGGAAGGGGAGATAATGATCAATATTCTCTTCTGCAAGGATCGGAACACCGGCAGTAACAGTACCGACAAGAGGAATCTCCTTGGGCTGGGTAGTCTCACTCTCACGAGCGACCTCTTTAATCATGATCGCACGGCGCTTACCCGGAATATATTCGATCTTACCTTCATCCTGAAGACGACGGAGATGAGCATGAACTGTAGATGTGGACTTAATTCCGACACCCTGACAGATCTCACGGACAGACGGCGGATAGCCTTCTTTCTTAACATATGAAACGATAAAAGCGTAAATGATTTCCAGTGTTTCTTTCAGATTGCTCTTAGTGAATCTATATGTTGCCATAAATCTCCCTCCGCGAATTATTTAAAACTATCTTACCATTGTAGTTTAAGGGTGTCAAACGATTGTTCGCATTTATAGTAAGAAAATAGGCGAAGACTTGTATATATGTGTTATAATCTTCATGAAACAGGAGATCATTATGGATGAAGAACAGATCAAAACTGAACAGGAATTAGAGGAAGGCTTTACTGAGGATACAGAAGCTTCGTCCTGGGGTGTAATGGAATCGATCGGTTCATTTTTCGGTTTTTTGGGAAGAACAACCGTTAATTTCTTCAAAAACCTGCCGGATTCGATCAGAAACCGCGTAAAAGCGAAGGTGGCAGAACACCGCAGAATGCCTAAAAGAAAGTCCATCCATAAGGTATATGTACTTGTTGGTTATACGACAAAAGAATATGTAGATAAGAAGTACAGAAAAGAGAGATCTTTACTAATAATAAGAAAAGTTCTTATTGCCGGAATCGTAATTCTGGTATTGATAATGACTTACCGCTGGATCTCACCGAAACTCGATTACAGCGAATACAAACAGATGGTCGGAATCAACAAATTCAATGAACTTACACAGAGTGATCCGTTTGCTACAGAGACAACCATTGTAGCAATTGCTCCTGACGTTCAGAATGTCACTCCGATTCCATCAAACACATCTCCGACAAGCAGCACATCGGAAACACGCGAATCGCAAGAAGTTGTTTAAGGATCATTCGATGAATGATCCTTTTATTTTGTCTGAAAAATTCTTTTGTATAAAAGAGAAGTGCTTTTTTATTATATGTGATTAAACAAAATCACAGTTTTGTTTAATTGAGAAGAAGTAAAAACAGAATAGAACATATAAATATACAAATTCAAAAAGCGTAATCCTAAGTAACGATTCCACAGGAGTTTCGTCCGAGTACCTACAACAAGGATTTACGCTTTTTAATGATGACCGCTCAGGAGCGTTTTATTTTGTTTTAAACGATACTTTTGTACTTAACGAATCATTCTATTTAATGCGCATACTACTGCCCGCAGTGATGATTTGGTTACAGAACTCGATATTCCTGCTCCGAGATGCAGCTGACCATCTTTATCTGCAATCTGTACATATGTAATAGCCGCTGAATCGGATCCACTCTGAATAGCGTGCTCATTATACATTCTGATGGACAGTTTTATCTGAAGAGTTTTTTCTATTCCATTACAGAACGCGTCAAGTAAACCAATACCATCTCCGTTGACCTCAACGATTTCATCAGCGTATTTCAGTTTGACATTGACATGCGCTTTTTTATCACCAAGTGATTCTTCGCGATAACCGATCATGTTATACGGTGTCATTACATTCACGTATACATCATCAAACAATTCAAAGAGTTCCTGCGGCATCAGATCGCTATGGCGTGTTTCAGATTCAGCTGTAACGATCTGCATAAAGTCTTTCTGGAAGGATTTCGGCAGATGCAGCCCATAATTGCGTTCCATAATGTATGCCAGGCCGTTTTTGCCGGACTGACTGTTGATTCGGATGATCGGATCATAGCTTCGTCCGACGTCCTTCGGATCAATTGGCAAATATGGAACATACCACGTATTTTTTTCTTTGACATTTTCCATTCCTTTTTGTATCGCATTCTGATGAGTGCCCGAAAACGCCGTAAATACAAGCCTTCCAGCCCATGGCTGACGATCTCCGATACGCATTCCAGTACAGCTTTCATACATATCGATGACTTCATCCATATCTGAAAAATCCAGTTCCGGATCGATACCATTCATGAACATATTCATCGCAAGCGTCACAATATCGCAGTTTCCGGTTCTTTCACCATTCCCGAACAACGTCCCCTCTACCCTATCGGCACCGGCGAGAAGAGCCAGCTCAGAAGCGGCCACACCGGTGCCGCGGTCATTATGTGTATGAATCGAAACGATGATGGAATCTCTGTACTTTGTATGCGTGCAGAAATACTCGATCATATCAGCAAACACGTTCGGAGTCGTCATTTCAACGGTTTCCGGCAGATTGATGATAACCTTGTTATCCGGAGTCGGTTTCCAGACATCAAGAACAGCATCCACGATTTCAACTGCAAAATCCGGCTCCGTTTCGGAGAAATTCTCAGGAGAATACTCCAGATGCCATTCGGTATTGCTCTCATCTGCATTAATTTCAGCCTGGATCAGTTTCGCACCTTTAACAGCGAGCTCTTTGCAACGCTGCTGATCAAAACCGAAAACGACTTCACGCTGCAGTTTGGACGTAGCATTATATAAATGAACGATGGCAGATCTGGCACCGCTGACAGCTTCAAATGTCTTACGAATTACATCCTCACGTGCCATGGTCAGCACCTGAACCGTCACGTCTTTAGGGATTATATCGTTATCAATAAGATGACGGGTAAACTCATATTCAGTATCCGAGGCAGCAGGATAACCGATCTCGATCGTTTTGAAACCGAGTTTGACAAGATAATCGAAGAACTGAACCTTCTGATTCAGATCCATCGGAACTTCAAGTGCCTGATTGCCGTCACGAAGGTCAACACTGCACCATATCGGTGCTTTAGTCAACTTGTTATTCGGCCATGTACGGCCCGGCAGATCGATCTTCTTCGGCATTTGATACTTATCAAATCTCATCCTGTATTCCTCCTTTGGTTCAATATCAAGGCAAACAAAAAAGCCTTCGTCTCTTTATTCTAGAGACGAAAGCTTGAAACTTCCGCGGTACCACTCTACTTCATCCATCATGGATGCGCTCATCGAATACGGGAAAAGCACTTGCCTTTCTGATATTCTGCTCTCTGATAACGGTGAGCCTCCGACTTCATCTACTGCTGATCTTTTTCAATGAAGCGCACTCCAGGGCGAGTTCAAAATCTCTCTTCTACCCGGCTTCCACCATCCCGGGCTCTCTATAAGAAGCGGAAGATCCCTACTGATCCCCTTCTTCGTGTTACTACTTTTTTAACTTAACACAAATAATCCTTCTTGACAAGGTGTAAACAAAAGCCTTCCTTGCTGGTCCTCGGGTTTCACCCTGCGAAGGCTACGGAAGGCTTTTATTACACCAATTTCAAAATATTAGCTGTTAAGCTAATGTTTTCGGATAGGAGCGCTTAACGATAGCGGCCATCTCTTTTACGCGGAGAGCAAGCTCAGCATAAGCTTCCGGTGTGAGCTGCTGAGCTGCATCGGAAAGAGCATGCTTCGGATCAGGATGGACTTCAATAATGAGACCATCAGCACCGGCAGCGATAGCAGCAAGAGCCAGCGGTTGCACGTACTGTGCTTTTCCTGCAGCATGACTCGGATCAACAATGATCGGAAGATGAGTCTTGCCCTTAAGAACCGGAACTGCACTGATGTCCAGAGTTGATCTGGTAGCAGTCTCAAATGTACGGATACCACGCTCGCACATCATGATGTGGTAGTTGCCCTCACTCATGATATATTCGGCAGAACCCAGCCACTCATCGATCGTCTCAGCAATACCACGCTTGAGCATAACCGGAATACCGGATTTACCGACAGCAGACAGAAGTCGGAAGTTCTGGGCGTTTCTGGCACCGATCTGGATGATATCCAGATAATTCGATGCATATTCGATATCATTCTCGGATGTGATCTCGGAGATAACGAGAAGTCCGTAACGGTCAGCTACACGGCGAAGGATCTTGAGACCCTCTTTTTCCAGTCCCTGGAACGCATACGGAGATGTTCTCGGCTTATATGCGCCGCCACGAAGGACCTTAACACCACAGGCAGCCATCTTGGAAGCAACTGCTTCGACCTGTTCCTCGCTCTCAACAGCGCAAGGACCGGCCATCATAACCAGTTCTTTTCCACCAATGGTAAGATCTTTTACATTAAAAGATGTACCTTCCGGACGGAACTGACGGGATGCGAGCTTATAGGACTCCATGATCGGCACGATCTTCTCAACGCCGGACAGAACCTCAAGTGAACCCGGAGTCAGACGGGACTTATCACCGATAACACCGATGATCAAACGCTCAGCACCTTCAGAAACATGTGCCTTCAGTTCGTTTCTCTCCAGAACGTCAATGATCTCATGGACCTGAGAGTCACTGGCACCCGGTTTTACAACAATAATCATACTTTACCTTCTTTCTAGTGGCACTCCATGTGCCACACCTACCATACTACGAACAAGGATTATAACGCATTTTATCCTTGGAATAAAGAACTTTACCTTATTTTCTCGATAAAGCACTTATATGCAAGATACGTGAAATACAAGTCGATCTTGCTGATCACTTCATACGGAGCGTGCATCGAAAGCACCGGTACACCGCAGTCAATGACTTCCATACCAAGCTTGGCGAGATATGCCGAGATCGTTCCGCCGCCACCTGCCTCTCCTTTACCGAGCTCGCCGGTCTGCCACGGGATATCATTTTCAGCAAAGATACGAAGGATCGAAGCGAAGAATTCGGAGTTAGCATCGCTTGCGCCGGATTTTCCTCTGGCACCCGTATATTTCTCCATCTTTACGCCCTTGTTGAGGTAAGCTGTATTTCTCTTATCAGATACATTAGCGTACTTAGGATCGAATGCATTGGAAACGTCAGTAGAAAGCATCTTGGTATTCGCGATACACTTTCTGTACCCGAGTTCGTCGTAGCCGCCGTTAGCTTTGGCAAAGAGCTCAACGAGGAAATTTTCGTAGAGTCTGGACTGCGCTCCGGAGTTGCCATAAGATCCGATCTCTTCTTTATCAGAAAGCATGCATACACATGTTCTGGTCGGAGCTTCCTGTGCCATGAGAGCCATCAAAGCCGGGTAAGCACAGACTTTATCATCATGACCGTAGGCTGCAATGAGCGCTCTGTCAAATCCGACATCACGGGCTTTCATAGCAGGAACGATCTCGATTTCTGCAGATACGAAGTCTTTTTCATCGATACCATATTCGCTGTTCAGGAGCTTAAGGATGGCGTATTTGCAAGCATTACTGGAATCATCATTCGGAAGTTTGCTCGCGCCGATCATGACATTCAGATCTTCACCCTTTATAAAATCATTCGCTTTCTGACTCATCTGCTCGGAACCAAGGTGCGGGAGCAGATCAGAGATATAGAAGATTGGATCTTTATCCTTTTCACCTACACAGAGCTCAAGTTTGGTGCCGTCTTTCTTCATAATGACACCATGGATCGCCAGCGGGATCGTCGTCCACTGATATTTCTTGATTCCACCGTAATAATGGGTCTTAAAGAAAACGAGCTCATCTTCCTCATAGAGCGGATTCGGCTTAAGGTCTAGACGCGGGGAATCAATATGCGCACCAAGGATATTCATACCCTTAACGATATCGTCCTTACCGACAACTGCAAACATAAGACCTTTTCCTTTGATAGAGGCATATACTTTATCTCCGGATTTCAGTGCTTTCTTCGTTTCGATATCGACAAATCCCTTATCTGTCAGAGCTTCGATCGCATTATTAACGAACTCTCTTTCTGTTTTACTGATATTGAGAAAAGCCATATACTCTTCGGCAAAAGCCATAGTATGATCAATGTCGTCCTGAGAACGGCTCTCCCAGAGATTCGGATACTCTGCAAAAAGCTCCTTCTTCTCTTTTTTGGTCGCTTTAGACTTCTTCTCTTTCAGGTTTTTTTCCGATTTTTTCTCTTTCGGCATATAAACATCTCCTTACACAAAGAAACTAAACAAAAAACATGAATATATGATACCATATTGTCGTGTTAAGCACGACTAACTTCTTTTGATATTTGAGGTAAATATGTTTACTGATACACATAATCATACGAGCCATTTCAGTTCTGATGCGAGAATGACTGCAAAAGAACTGATCGATGCCTGCAAAGCGATGGAAATGAATGGTGTTACGGTCACCGAGCACTATGAAGGAGATTATCCTCACGACATCGGTGTTCCGCAGATCTTTGATATCCCGGAGTATTTCGAGGCATTCAAATCCTGGGAAGAATATGCAGGTGCTTTTCCCATATACAAAGGTATCGAGCTGGGATATCAGAAGCATCTCCCCGAGTTCTACGATGAAATGGTTGCCAAATACCCGTTTGACAGCGTAATCATGTCCAATCACCTGTTTGACGGAAAAGATCCGTACTTTTTCCGCGATTGCTATGAAAAGGATATGATCAGCGTATACACCCAATATATCGAGGAAATGGCCGAGATGGTCGAAAAATGCAATAACTTCGATATCGTCGGACATTATGACTATATCAATCGTTATGCACCATACGAGAAACCGCAGATAAAGTATTCCCAGTGTCCGGAGGCCTTTGACCGGTTCCTTTCAGCTATCATTTCAAAAGATAAATGTCTGGAAATCAATACCAGATCCATCGATAAGATGCGTAAAAAGGGACTGAACGACTGTCTTCCGGATAAAGAGATCCTGTCCAGATACTTCGAATTGGGCGGAAGAAACATCTCTTTAGGCTCGGATTCACATGCCAGTGACACGCTGTGCATCCATTTTCGGGAAGCAGCAGAGTATCTTCGTTCTTTCGGATTTACCGAGGCGTCATACTACGTTGCAAGAAAGCGTTTCAGCGAACCATTGTAATATTGAAAAACATTACACTTCCACTGTTCCGTTAATGATGTTTTTATAATCGGCAAGATTCTTACGAAGCAGGTTCGGAGTATCGAGTCCATACGGGCATTTGGTTTTACAGAGACCGCAGTCAATACAGTTTTCGATCTTTGCCATCTCTCCCTGCCAGAATTCACCCTTGAAATTCTCAGAAGGAGCTCTACGTATCAACTGGGACATTCTTGCACACTGATTGATCTGGATCCCGACAGTACACGGCATACAGTATCCGCAGCCACGGCAGAAATCGCCCAATAAAGAAAGCCTGTCTTCATCGATAAAAGCATGTATCTCCGGAGCCATTTCTGCCGGTTCATCAAAGAAAGAAAGCCATTGCTGAAGCTCTTCTTCTCTCTGTATGCCCCAGATCGGAAG
>JAFWSW010000150.1 GCA_017519205.1 Clostridiales bacterium
GACAGCATCATGAACTACGAGGCCTTTATGGAGCCCGTGACCTGGTTCCTGACCGGAATGGAGAAGCACAGCGACTTCTTCCGCGAGGATATGTTCCGCAACAACGATGCATTTTTCGGCGCGATGCTGTATCACATGAGCAGGATGAACACCCAGAGCCTGCTGACCGCGATGAACCAGCTCTCGAACCACGATCATTCGAGATTTATGACGAGAACCAGCAGAAGAGTCGGAAGGCTTGCTACATGCGGACCCGAAGAGGCTTCCTGGGATATCAGGCCCTGGTGCATGCGTGAGGCTATCGTGATCCAGATGACCTGGCCCGGCGCTCCGTGTCTGTATTACGGCGATGAGGCCGGCGTCTGCGGTTGGACGGACCCCGACAGCAGAAGAACCTATCCGTGGGGACGCGAGGATCTGAGTCTGCTGAATTTCTACCGCGAGATGATAAAGATCCACCGCTCTTACGACGCGCTGAAGACCGGCTCGATCAAATTCCTGGCAGGAGACCATGCCGTCATTGTATACGGCCGCTTCAACCGCGACGAGAAGGTCGTGACGATCGTAAACACCGATGATGTTCCGAGAAATATCGATATCCCCGTCTGGGAGCTTGGAATCGATGACAATGAGACAATGGTCCGCCTGGTCGAGACCTATGACAGCGGCTATAATTTCTTCGCCGAGATGTACCACGCCGAGCGCGGCGTTATCGCTATGCATCTGGAGCCGCACAGCGCGGTTATATTGAAGAATCTTATGAGGTATCTGCAGTGACAAAAGCAAAACTGAAACGGATACTTGGGCTGCTGGACGGACATTATCCGCCGCAGCCCTGTTTTTTGGAATATAAGGAGCCCTGGCAGCTGCTGTTTGCCACCATTCTTTCGGCGCAGTGTACCGACGCGCGGGTAAATATGGTGACAAAGGAGCTGTTCGTAAAGTATCCCGATCTCGCGGCCTTTGCGGGCGCGGATCTTGCGGAGCTCGAGGAGGACATTCACTCGACAGGCTTCTATCATAATAAGGCGCTCCATATAAAGGAAGCGGCGGGACAGCTGCTTAGCCGCTTCGGAGGCGATCTGCCTTCCGATATAGAGTCCCTGACCTCGCTCCCGGGCGTGGGCAGAAAAACGGCTAATGTGGTCCGGACGCATATTTTCGGCATACCGAGCATTGTCGTAGATACGCATGTGAAGCGCGTATCGAAGCTGCTCGGCATCACGCATACCGACGATCCTGTCAAGGCAGAGTTCGAACTGATGGACATTCTTCCCGAGGATCACTGGAGCGCATGGAACCAGCAGATCATCACGCATGGCAGGCAGCTATGCATCAGTGGACGTCCGAAGTGCGGAGAGTGTTTTCTGAAAGACGAGTGTTCACATTATAAT
Organism: Clostridiales bacterium; assembly: GCA_017519205.1. Classification (GTDB taxonomy): domain Bacteria; phylum Bacillota; class Clostridia; order Saccharofermentanales; family Saccharofermentanaceae; genus Scatonaster. The sequence goes on from JAFWSW010000150.1 coordinate 1,395, forward strand.
GCCGCCAAACCCCGTTCCGGTAAGGCCGGAGGGCGATAAATGAATTGCCGGAGAAACTCACGTTACTGACATGAGTTTTCAAAAAATTTAGCTGTTTGGTTACAAAGAGTATAAAAAGATACACTTGGAGTGTCCATTTGTATCTTTTTTGTATCTTTTCCATGTTACGATGTATCCATCAAAGCAATAACACCTATATCGATAAGACATGGGACAGTTAATTGGCGAATATGGAGGAATGAAAATGAAAAAGGGTTTGGGTTTATTCACAAAGGTTTTATCAGTAGTTTTAGCAGTAGCACTCGTACTTGGGACCAGCGGCGTGAAGGCATACGCAGCTGACAACCATAATATGCAGAAGTCACCTGAGTACAGCACAACCAAGGACATCGATATGGTATTCAGCGTAAGAAAGCAGCTTAACCCCGGCGATGATCAGACAGAGAACGGAAACGTTTTTGACGGCAAGCCGATCGGTGAATACCATCAGATCCATATCGATACATCAAAGACCGGCGATGCAGGAAGATATTCCGTAGCGGTTTCGGGAGCAGCGGTTTCTGCAGTTATCGGAGATGTATTAAATGAATACACCGGAAGCAGTGATTACACCGGAGCCCACAACATCAACGAGACCATGGGTCTCAGCGGTAACGGCGACCAGACCGATCTCGCGGAAAAAGTGCTCAGAGCAGTTCTCGGTGAGGATGATTTTAATGCAATAAACATTCTTGCGGATGCTTATATCAGAGCACGTTTAGATTTAACCGGTAATACCGATGCGATCGTCAGCATCGACTGGTACGTTATCAAGCACCAGCGTGATAACAGAGACGGCGGAAGATATCACGTAGACGGAAATGTTACTGTTACCTATAAGGAGTATGAGGACTGGACAGTAGTTTACAACTTCGAGCAGAAGGATTCGGCTGATCCCGAGAGGATTGCCTTAGAGGATACAATTACCGTAGAGAAGGGTGAGACTCCTTCGTTCAGCAGAGAAGAGATCATGGCTCCTTCGGACGTTGACAGCAAGTTTGAAGGTCAGGATGAGCTTTATACCCTCAGAACTTCCAAAGTAGATGAAGAGGAAATCGCAGTAGTTAACTATGATTCAGAGAATAAGACCATCGAGATCTATTACGATCTTGCCCGTGAAGAGTGGATCGTAGCTTACACCTTCGAAATGAAGGATGCAGATCCCGAGAGGATTGAATTAGAGGACAGACTCGTTGTTTTCTTAGGCGATGATCCCGAATTCAATGATGACGATATCCTGGCTCCTTCAGCAGTTGCCGAGAACTTTAGCGACAAAGATTATGTTCTTACCTTAAACGAAGACGGAACAAAGTTCGAACTTACCGGCGACAGAACCATCGAGATCCGCTACGAGCTTGTTAAGGAAGATCCCAAGGAAGATCCTAAGGAAGACGACACTAAGCCCACCCCTATCATCCTTCCTCCCGTGATCCATGATGATCCCGTGATCGAAGAAGAGCCTAAGGAAGAGCCCAAGGAAGAGCCCGTTGAAGAGCTTCCCGTAGAGGAGCCCGCTACACCCGAAGGAACTCCCGAAGAGGAAGAGATCCCCGTAGAAGAGCCCGGCACACCCGAAGGCGCACCCGAAGAGGAAGAGCCCGTTGAGGAAGAGATCCCCGTAGAGGAGCCCGGCACACCCGATGGCGCACCTGAAGAGGAAGAAGAGGAAGAGATCCCCGTTGATGTTCCCTCTACTCCCGAAGGCGACGTACTTCCCCAGACCGGCGTTGCAAGCGCAGCAGCATTCTTCGGCTTCGGCGCAGCATTCATCGGACTTGGCGCATTCGCAGTACTTAAGGCGATCCGCAAGGAAGAGATCTGAGAAACTTACCGTTCTGACGGCGGAATAAAATAATGGAAAAAAGACCCCTGCTCATATGAGCAGGGGTCTTTTTTCCATTATTTTATTCCGCCGTCAGAACGGTAA
>JAFWSW010000151.1 GCA_017519205.1 Clostridiales bacterium
CCTTCGTATCGATGCCCAGTGCTTTTGCCTCGAGAAACTCAGAGACCGGCTTGTTGCCGACGTACTGGATAGAGGTAGCATCGTCGAACTCCGGAACGATGTAGTGGTAGTTGGTGTTGAACCACTTCTTCATCGGAAGTGCTTTTACATTACCGTTATTCTCCTGATAACCGCGGGCTGCGGCAAAGTAGGTATCCAGCACGGGAAGGCCGAGCTGCTGGTATCTTACCGGGATGACGTTAAAGAGGAACGCGGTATCCAGAACGTTATCGTAGAAGGAAAAATCATTACTGGAAATGAAATCGATCCCTGCTTCTTTCTGCGAAGTCCAGTTGCTCTTTCTGATCTCTTTTGCTACCTGCTGAAGCTCTGCTTCACTGATCTCGTGACGGAAATACTTCTCCGACGCAAACTTTAATTCTCTGTCTCTTCCGATCCTCGGAAAACCGATAACTGATGAACTCATGTTTCTCACACTCTCTTTCCTGTTTCTTTAATATCTTCGGGGATGCGTCCCCGTTTGTTTCGTTAAGCGAAGTATAAGCCGAGCAAAATGATAGGTAAAATACATCTTTTTAGCACTTCGCAATAGATTTTTTCTATTGCGAGTGATACACTAATAGTCGTCACCTATCATGAAATATAAGCAGAGGTTATAACGTTATGACACTGAAACAGTTAAGATATGCAGTTACTGTCGCCGATACAGGCAACATGACCGAGGCGGCACGGCGCCTTTTTATCGCACAGCCGAGCCTGACATCGGCGATCATGGAACTCGAGAAGGAATATGGGATCACGATCTTTTCGCGAAGCAATAAAGGCATCGAGGTCACGAAGGAGGGCGAAGAATTCCTGGGATACGCCAGACAGATCCTCGACCAGGCCGATCTTTTTAACGAAAGATATACCGGAAAGAGCGAGGGCAAGGTCCGATTTTGCGTGTCTTCCCAGCACTACTCCTTCGTCGTCGAAGCATTCGTAGAACTTCTCAAGAAGTACGGCGGCAACAAATATGAATTCCACATGCGTGAGACACAGACATATGACATCATCGACGACGTCGCGCATCTCCGTTCCGAGATCGGCATTCTGTATTTAAACGAATTCAACGAGACTGTTATCCGAAAGACGCTTCGTGACAATAATCTCGTCTTCGAGCCGCTCTTTACTGCGAAACCCCATGTCTTTATCGGGAAGAACTCGCCGCTTGCGAAGAAAAGAAGCCTGAGCCTTGAAGACCTCAAGCCCTATCCGCGCCTGTCCTACGAGCAGGGCAGCCATAACTCCTTCTACTTTTCCGAGGAGATATTAAGCACAGTCGATGCTGATAAAGAGCTTATCGTCCGTGACCGTGCGACACTCTTTAACCTCCTTATCGGTCTTGACGGCTACACGATCTGCAGCGGTGTCATCAGCGAAGAATTAAACGGTCCGAACATCATCTCCAAGCCGCTGAAAGTCGATGACTACATGCAGATCGGATACATCCTTCCGACACAGATCCACCCGTCGCACTTAACGGAAGAATACATCGCGGATCTCAAGCGGATCTGCAAAGCCGGCTGATAACGGATCTGCTTCTTCGTTAGTCATTTTGAGATCAACTGGAAAGAAAATGACTAATACGGACGCGTTTTTTTCCTCAATAGCGCAGTATTGGTCATTTTGTTTGACACTTTTCGAAAAACGTCGAACGAAATGACTAACAGAGGCAGTAATAGTGCTTTTCACGTTGTCTCATTAGTCATACCGGTATAACAATAAAGGAAAATGACCAACGGAGAATCTCCATTGGTCATTTGATGACAGTTTATATCTAAAGTGTCAAATGAGTATCGCAAAAGACGTTCGAAAAGCACTCGCCCTGATTACTTATTCCATCTTCCCTCTGCCTTGACTTTCTCCAGGCGCTTCATCTTCCGGACATGTTCCAGGACAAGCATCAGGACCTTGATGATCGCGATCTCAATGAGCGCAAAGATGGCAAGGATACGGATCTCTTCTGTGTTCAGGCCCTTCATCATGTAAAGGTCACGAGTGAACGGGATGTATATGAACAGGAAGAATCCGAAGAACATAAGCTGGACAACGATCGAGCGGTACTTGTTGAACGGTCTCGAGATGTGCAGGAGCAGCAGGTAAGCGGCAATCGCCAGCAGGAACGTCGCGATAACGCCGAGGCTCTCGGTGTTGATGTTGTTCCGTTCTCCATAGAAAGCAAGCGCGGCAATCGTAAAGAAGGCCGTGAACGCAGCAGGTCCCGCATTGGCCAGGATCCTCCGGAAGAAGCTCTGCTTCTGCTTTCTCGTATTCGGTTCGAGAGACAGCAGGAAGGCCGGAACTCCGGTGTTGAACAATGTTACTAGCGAGATCTGGGACGGTACCAGCGGGTAGTTGAATGTCGCGATGATCGCGCAGATCGCAAGGAGCATCGAGAAGATATTCTTAAAGAGGAATACCGTCGCGGATCTTGTGATGTTGTTGATGATCTGACGTCCGCGGGATACGATATCTTCCATTCGCGAGAAGTCGGAATCAAGAAGTACGACCTGTGCCGCCTGACGTGCCGCATCGGATCCGTTACCCATCGCAATCGAGCAGTCGGCTTCCTTCATGGCGAGGATATCGTTGACACCGTCACCGGTCATGGCGACCTTAAGTCCGTTCTTCTTCAGTGCAAGCACGATGCTCTTCTTCTGCTCAGGTTTGACACGGCCGAAGATCGTATACTTGCTGACCGCCTCCTGGATCGCATCATCATCCTCGAGTGTGGTGGCATCGACATATCTGTCGGAATGCGGGATACCGACCTGATGGGCGATCTTCGATACGGTCAGCGGGTTATCACCGGAGATGACCTTGACTTCAACGCCCTGCTTCTTAAAGTATTCGAATGTCTCCGGAGCATTCTTACGGATACCGTTTTTCAGCGCGATGAAAAGCACCGGTGCAATACGGCCGGATCTCTCTACTTCCGCAAAAACGAGAACACGGAGTCCGTGCTCCGCCTGTGCCTCGATCATCGGACGTGTCTCATCGTAGTCTTCCTTGCTGAGAAGAATATCCGGAGCACCGAGACGGTAGGTCACATCCTTCATCTTTACTTCGGAATACTTCAGTTTCGAAGTAAACGGAGTCACGTCTGCATCCTTATAAACCTCGCCCTTGCCGAAATAATCGACGAGTGCATTCATGGTGATATTGCCGTCATCGACGGTCGCGATATAGCGGGAGATGATCTCCTTCTTCTTCTCGACTTCAGGATCGACGGCTTTCGGCTCGGACTTCACTTCGGCCTTTTCTGTACGTGAATCCTCATCTTCCTCTTCATCCTCATCCGACTCTTCCGGATCGGTCGCCGTCTCCGACAGTTCTACGATCGGATCCGCGCCCGGCAGGAACACCTCGGTAACGCTCATCTCGTTGGATGTGATCGTACCGGTCTTATCGACGCAGAGCACGTCTACACGGGCAAGTGTCTCGATACTTCTCATGTCGTGGAGAAGAACTTTCTTCTGTGCCAGGTACATCGCACCGAGTGCAAGAGCAACAGTCAGAAGGAGATAAAGACCTTCAGGGATCATACCGATGATCGCACCGACCATCGAAACGATCGCTTCACTTACCGTCTTATGGTTGATGGCGACCGCCTCAACATAGAGCGCGACACCAAGCGGGATGATCACGATACCCGCGATCTTGATGATCAATTCGATGTTCTTGACCATCTCGGATTTCTTATTCTTGATCTCACGGGCTTTCGTCGTGAGCTGTGCAGCGTAGCAGTCACTGCCGACCGCGGTAAGTTTCGCTGTGCCTTTACCGGAAACAACGAAAGAACCGGACATCAGCTGAGCACCTTCGGTCTTCTCGATCTCGTCCGCCTCACCGGTCAGAAGAGATTCATTAACATTCAGTGTACCCGAGACCATCTCCGCGTCGGCCGGGATCTGCTGACCGCCCTCGAGGAAGATGATGTCGCCCGTCTGAAGCTGATCCATCGGCACCGTCACCTTCTCACCGTTACGCTCGACCTCGTAGGAAGCCTGGGCGAGAACGTTCAGGTTATCGAGTACTTTCTTCGAGCGGAGCTGCTGGAAAATACCGATACCGGTGTTCGCGATGATGATCGGCAGGAACGTCAGGCTCCGGTACGACCTTGCGATGATCAGCAGGATCGCAATCACCGCGAATACTAAGTTAAAGTAAGTGAATACGTTTTTACATACGATAGAAAGAACGGTATCTTCGCTGGAAGTCGTTGTCTTATTCGACTTCTGATCCATCCTCTCCGCCATGGCTCTTAATTTTTCTTCGGAAGTCATTTCCTTATGTCACCTGTCCTATTAGAATCCAAGATTGTCATTGACCAGAATCACGTGAATACGGCCTTCATGCCGGGAGTACCTCGTGATAAGGAACTGGCAGCAGATCGTATCCGGGGACTTGCAGTTCATGCAGGATCCGGTCTTGGCGCACGGCGTATCCAGGCCGAAGCGCTGCGCATTGGTCGGTGCCGCGACGTTTCTGGCACGCTTCATGGCGCCGTCGATATCGTCGCAGACCTTATTCATGCCCACGATAAACAGGACCTTCTTCGGGCCCTGCGCGATCGCGGATACACGGTTGGAATTACCATCGATATTGACGAGGATGCCGTCTTCGGTCATCGCATTTGCGGAGCTTAAGAAAACATCCGCATCGTATGCGGCCAGCATCGCGGCACGCTTATCTTCAAAATTGTCACGGTCAATGAAGTTGTAATCTCCGGTCTGGAGCGCATCCACAAGACCGATCTCCCTGGCGCTCATCGCACCGCCCATCGTCACAGAAGCACCCTTCGGGATGAGTTCCAGTGCTTTTGCCAGAGCTTCTTCTTTACTTGCGGCATAGTAGCCGGTCATGTTACGGGACTCAAGCCCCTTAATGACCTTCTGCGCAAGCAGTTCATTTCGCTTCACGATACATTCGTTCATATTCTTTCCCTTTCTTATGTCATTTCCTTATGTCTGTGTGATATAGATCCTGATCTTGGTAGACTTGTTTTCCTGCGCATAGTGATACGACTTCGAACGGCGGATATAGTCGAAGATGCTCTCTTTCATCTGCGCATCCCATGCGGTTTCGAAGAGTTTCTCATTGGCCTCATCGGACTCATAGAGTACCTCCAGTTTCACCTGGAAGAATTCGTCCTGACCGTCCGGGAACTGACGGGTCATCGAAAACGAGAAATGGTTCTTGTTCCAGGGATAGGTCCCGCACTCGAAAAGCAGTTCCTCATCCGGATCGATCGGTTCTTCGCATTCTTTTTCAAAAGCACTTACGCACTCTTCAATCGTGCTGGAATCGTTTAATTCTTCTCTCAGTCTCTCGACGCAGCGGCGGCCGGGAAGCGCTTCCGGCATCTCGAAGATCTCGCTGGTATGCTTCTCGATCTCTTCATCAAAATCGAATTTATCGTACATGCTTGTGTCGCTAAAGGTACTGTCTTTACCGAAAAATGCCGCTAACGGGTTATCGCCCTTCATCATCTTCTTCATGGAGAAATATCCCTTGACCGCTTCGATGATGGATATAAGCACCGCAAATATGACAAGGCCAAGACCTATCGCCTGCAGTGTGCGGTTATCCTTTCCGAAAAGAAGGAGCAGGCCGCCGATCACCCATGCCCATCCGAAACGGATGATGAAGTAGGTAAAAAACAGAAAAACGGCGATCTTAAATTGCATGTGTTTCATAGTGGGACTCCCTTCTTCCCATTTTTGGTCAAGTTACATCATACCATAAATACTCTTAAACGGCACTAATCCCCACACTCTCCCCCTAAAACCCAAAATTCCCTATTTTTTCTCAGTTTGAGCATGTTCTGAGAAAAAATAGGGAAAAGGAGAATATCCGAAAGGATCCTCTATGAGCCTCACGTAATGTGAAGGTTATTGCGGCACGACGCCCATTTCCTGACGCCGGTGATTACTTCAGAGCATCTCTCCAGGTCGCCGGCTTAAACTCGCCGATGATCGGAAGAAGTCTCTGGTCTACGTCAATTTTCAATACGGAATTAAAGTTATTAGTCGCGATCATCTGTCCTGCAAAACCTACGATAACGACGATCTCAACGTCATTGAAGAACTTTCTCAAGCGGTCGAAGATCTCGTCAGATACGGATGTCGGATCCTTGACGATCGACTGACCGAGGTCGAAAAGCACCTGTTCTTTTTCATCATAAACAAGGTTGTTCGGATCAAGACCCAAGCCCTTGACGTCACTGATGAAGAAAAGGGAGCACAGCTGGCAGGAGTTAGTCGTGGAGATCGCGTGTGCATAGAGCACAGCGTCCTTCTCGCCGATCACTTCTACAAGACGGTTCCAGGAGGTGTACCAGCCCATGAATGCATCGTATGTTGCTGCATCATTGAGAAGACCTCTCTTCATGTTCGTTACTGCATTTCTTCCTGCGAGCTCGTCAAAACGCTCCTTCTCTGCACCTGTTACTTCGTTCTGTTCTACTAATTTGATTCTAGCCATCGTTTTAATCTCCTTAATTTGTTATTCTGTTCCCGGGAAGTTTACGCCGTCCCGGGATCCCGGCTATTTCAGGAATACTTTCTGCGTGTTTTCTCTTTACACTGCCAGCTCAAGTACTGCCTTGAATTCTTCTTTATCCAGCGGATAGTAGTGACCGACAGGACCATTTCTGGTCGCTCTGTCTGCCATGACATCAAAGTCCTCCTTTCCGATACCAAGTTCCGTTAACGTAGTCTTAAGTCCGATCCTTCCAAAGAACGACTTAAGTTCATATGCGAATTTGTATGCTCTTTCCTTCTCGCTGTAGTTATAAGCATCCACACCGAATACCCGGCTTGCAAGAAGGGCGGCTCTCCACGGCTTCTTCTCTGCGATGTATTTCGCCCATGCGGAGAAAACGACCGCCATTCCTTCCCCATGTACGATGTTGTACTGCGCGGAAAGCTCATGCTCGATACGGTGTGATCCCCAGTCGGCTCTTCTTCCTGCATCGAGGAAATTGTTATGCGCTACGCTTGCCAGCCACTGGATCTCTCCTCTGGCATTCACATCCTTAAGATCAGTAAGAAGCTTATCCGCATTTACAAGAAGTGCACGGATCGCACCTTCGATCAGATAGTCTGTCGTATCGGAATTCTTCTCATCGCTGAAATATCTTTCGAGAAGATGGGTCAGAACATCCGCAACACCAACAAATGTCGGGTATGCCGGAAGACCTGCCGTAAACTTTGGATTCATGATCGCGAACTTCGGGATGATGCGGTCATCTTCAAAACCGAGCTTCCATTCGCCGCTCGAAAGGATCGCGCAGTTCGATGTCTCAGATCCGCTGGATGCGGTGGTTGCGATGACGCCGATCGGAAGAACTTCTTCCGGAACGACACCTTTTTCGAAGAAGTCCCACGGATCTCCATCGTACGGGATGCTGATCGCCACTGCTTTTGCCGTATCGATCGCGCTACCGCCGCCAACAGCGAGTACGAAATCCACTCCATCTTTTTTACCCTGTTCCACCAGTTTTCTTACCAGATCGATACTCGGATTCGGAACAACTTCACCATTCTCCGAGAACTTGATGCCCAGTGCTTTTGCCGCATCGGAAACGACCTGATAGATACCTAAGTCCTTGATGAAATCGCCGCTATAGACCAGAAGGAGCGATGTCACTTTCTGTGCTGCAAGAAGGTCCCTCAGTTTCTTTTCCGAATCTTCCCCGAAGACGATCTTCGCGGGGTTGTAGTACTCAAATCCAATCATTTTTTGCTCCTAATTCTATTTGTTTCATGCTCATAGCATGTATATTTTCTTCCGTTTCTTTTCCTTTTCTCTTCTGTTTTACTCCCGGGGAAGATTCCGTTTTCGGCCATAAAAAAGGAGCTTCCTAATTTAATAAGAAGCTCCCGGATATATGGCTCCATGATGAGTTTTAAGCCTCATCGTTTCACAGAAAGGCGCGAAGAATCAGTTCCGCGCCCGGCCATAACATCCCGGGAGGGCCGCATTCGCTCGCACATGACGCAATAACATGTTCGGGTTACTGAATGCTTCATCTTCGCTTCTCCTCTCTTACGTTCTTTTTTTCTTGGAAACACCGGCCGTGTCAACTGTGGTTCTTTATTTATTTGCCGGCTGTCCCGCTCGAATGAGTTAACTATACTACTACTTACCTACTATGTCAATGGGTAAATAGATTATTTTATCAATCATCCTTCTTCCATTTCATGCTGAATAAGATCTTCGCTGTCCGCCATCGCCTGAAG
>JAFWSW010000152.1 GCA_017519205.1 Clostridiales bacterium
CAGGTTCTGTTACGGGTACTTCCACAGTAACCACATTTGTTGAGTCTGCTTCCGGTGTTGAGGCCGGTGGTAGAACAGGTCTTACCGCTCTGGTTGCCGGATTTATGTTCCTGCTTTGCATGTTCTTCGCGCCGGTTGCTGCGGTCATCCCGCCGGCAGCAACATCCTCGGCCCTGATCTATGTAGGTATCCTGATGCTCGGAAACCTCAAGGATATCAAGTTTGACGATATCTCCCAGCTTGCTCCGGTAGCGATCATGCTTCTGGCGATGCCGATCTCCGGTTCAATCGGACACGGTATCGGCCTTGCCCTGATCTCCTATACCGCAATCAAGCTCTCTACGGGAAAGGCAAGAGATGTGTCCTGGCTGACATATGTTCTCTCCGTTATCTTCATCCTGAAGTTCTTCATCGCAGTCTGATCAAGCCTTGATGCCGGGGATCCTGCCCCGGAAACAACGAATTGAAATCACATATGACCGTGGTCATGTCGAAAGATATGACTGCGGTCACTTTTTTGCGCGGAGCAGGTTTAGTAAAGTGAGTATAGTAGAAAACGAAGGAGTCATGAAAACCAATGAAGAAGGCAAGATCCAAGTTATCCCCATGGCCTTATCTGAGAAATAACAAAGTGCGTACGACGGCACTCATCATCAGTCTGTCTGTCTTTATGCTGATGATCTATGTAACGAATTATATTATCGGAGGAATTGATGAACCGTTTAAGAAAGCGGATGTCGATCCTCTCGGAAGACTTCAGATCATATCGTCCGATCTCGGAATTAATTCAGAAGAATATTCTTCGGGTGAAGAGTTTCTGAAAGAGGCGTGGAAAATTGCCGATACCGCATGTGAGAAGATCGCAGCCCAGGAGGGCGTACTCGACTGCAAAACTTTTGCCTGGCAGTATGTCATGCTCAACTCTGTTATCGGAAGCAGCAGTGTGGACTGTTATCTTTTCGGAGATGCGAAAGACTGCGAGGAGTATCTGGCGCATATGGACGGGAAACTTCTGTCCGGAAGAATGCCGGAAAAACCCGGTGAGATCGTGGTTGAGAAGAAACTCCTGAACAATCACAGGAACGATAACAATCTTCTTTCTTATCTGGGAAGTAAATATGAGGTCGTAGGATCTGTGGAATCGGATTACTATCTGGCTTTCGGTATCACGCAGCCCGGAGAGAACGATATATGTGAACTGATCCTGATGGAAGAGGGAAGCACACTGGATGGACCGGAAGCATGCAGAAAGGCAGGGTATGATCCGCTGTATTATCAGAATCATGAAACTGCCCTGAAAGCGCATAAAGATTCCCTCGGATCGATGGATATCGTGCAGACCATCCTTACCTCTGTATCGGGCGCACTGCTTCTGATCTGTGTGGCTGTGGTTTTATCCCTGCATATCATGGACAGACATAACGAATGGTGCCTTCTGCATTCCATCGGTTTTTCGACCGGGGAGATCTATGTGATGGCACTGAAAGAGATCCTGATATGTATCGGCATTGCACTTGTTGTCGGTTCGGCCTTGAGCTGGATCACGGTGCTCTGTCTGAACACTTTCCTTTATGAGCCGGTGGGCGTCGCCATACACCTGTGGCGGCCGGATGCGATACCGAGGATATGTGCGGTATTCCTGATCCTGATCGGAATAGCACAGATCCCGATCTGGAACGGAATGAGAAAGATACAGACGATCGATACCATCGAATCCTGATGGAAGACATGATAAGAAGGAGCAAATAAGATGTTTGAATTAAAAGAAGCTACCATGATCTACGATATGGATAAAGAAGAAAAGGTCTATGCCATGAAGGGCATGAATCTTACCTTCCCGGATAAGGGCCTGGTCGGTATCATCGGACCTTCCGGATCCGGTAAATCTACACTGATGTATACGATGACCACGCTGAAAAAGCTCACTTCCGGCGATATCCTTTACAACGGAAAATCACTTGAGACCATCAACGAGTCGGATAAGCAGCACTTACGAAGAAATGAGTTCGGATTCGTGTTCCAGAGACACTATCTGATTAACTATATGACGGCGCTGGATAATGCAACGGTTGCGGCGACGATCCCGGTAAATCAGGCGCGGGAAAAGGCAGAAAAACTTCTTCTGGATATCGGACTGAAGAAGAGTGAGCTTCACCATAAGCCGACGAAACTTTCCGGAGGTCAGAGACAGAGAGTTGCCATCGCAAGAGCGATGATGAATGATCCGAAGGTGCTTTTCGCGGATGAGCCGACGGCATCTCTTGACCACGAGAATGCATTCCTCGTTATGGACAGATTAAAAGAGTATTCGAAGGACAGACTGGTCATCGTCATCACGCATGATACTAGTATCATCGAAGGTGCCGACATGATCGTGAAGATCTGGGATGGAAGTATCTCGGATGTTTCGGTGAAGGGAGAATGACGGATATGAGAATCAGACCATTTTCAGCGCTGGCATATATCCGCAGCAATATGGCCAGATCGATGGTGCTGCTTCTGATGATGTCCTTCATCACGGTATGCTTCATCGGCGGTATGTATGTGGATAATCCGCTTGAGACCTTCCGGCAGTCGAAGTCCGAATCGACCAGATATCTCCTGATCGACACAAAGGGAAACAGTTACGAAGCGATCGAAGAGTATCAGAAGATGCAGGCAGAACTGAAGGAGCAGCTTCCCGCGAATGCCAATACGATCCTTTATGTCAATGTGCGTTATGTGGATTTTGAGTCGATCATGCTCTTTAACTGCCAGATGGAGGGATTCCTTTTCCAAAGCCCGGCGGACTTCGAGATCTTTAAGCAGCGGACACATCTTTTTCCGGAAGATATCGTACTGCATGACCGTGAAATGGTGATGAGTGAGCAGCTGGCAAATAATGCGGGCGTGAAGATCGGAGAACCGATCAAGAAAGACTCCAAGTTCATACTGGCCTCTACATTTGACGGAAAGGGCATGCGTTTTTGCGGCGTCGCAGAAAACGTCGGAACAAGGTGTATGCTTATTGTCAGTAACGATGGCGTCTGCGATGAGAAACTGTCGTCCGATCTGGAGAGAACGGCCGCGGAACTGGCCGTGAAATATCCGCACGTCATGTTTGAAACAGGAAGATCGTATGTGGAAGAGGTCGAAGAGCAGATGGGCTTCATGTACTATATCTTCGCAGCAGTGATCGTGCTGGTGGCCGTCGTTCTTCTGGTGACGATCAATGCGGCATTTACGGCGGCATACGATAAGAGAAAGCATGAGTTCGCGATCTATAAGGCACTGGGATTTACGAAGTGGCAGATCTTCCGTAAGGTCGCATCGGAGGTGCTGATCCTGAATATCGGAGCCCTGATCCTCGGTGCGATCATGAATATCGGAGTGATCCTGGTGATGAACCAGATCATGTGGAAGGACGGTTATCACTTCTATGGCCCGTCTGACGCGGCGGTCTACGGTACCTTGATCACGGAGGTCGTGGTCATTGCGACGATCATTCTTCTGAACTGGAGAAAAGTAAGAAAATGCGAAGTTACTGAAGAGTAGAAGAAACTTATTCTTTTATTTCAGGGAAAATCCATGCAGTGGTCAATGTAGATGGTGTTTGCATTGACCACTATTTGGAATAACGCGAAAAGTCTATGTAATGGTCAATGCAGAGGGCGTTTTCACGGATCATTACTTGGAATTAAGCGAAAAAACTATGAAGTGGTCCATGTAAAGGGTGTTTTCATGGACCATTACGTGGAATTGAATATAGCGTGAGCAGAAACTATAGAGAGTATTTTGCATTCATACACGTTCAAATCAAAGTCATCATCGTTGTTTTCATATGTGTACAAGATATCTGATCCTTCAACTAACCCGTGTGCTGTGTAAACAGTGATTTTGTGGAAAGTGCGCTGGCGATACCGTTCAGAACCCATGTCACCAAAGTGTTCCATAAAGAAAAAACGACCTGTCTCATGACAATAGATTGCGAAATCTATATAGAAGACCTCATTGTCAAATGATACTACAACATCATACTTATATTCCAGTCCCATTGACTTCAGAAGTTGAGCTATTAGCATTTCGGATTTGGAACGGAATCGGTGTCCGTCAAAGACATGCTTTTTCTTGATTTCCGGATCGTTTTTCTCTATAAGTGAATCAAAAACTTCTTTTGAATATGCAGTCTTCTTATTGATAACTACTGCTTTATATGGAGTTTCGATATGTTCTAATTCAGAACGAAATTCTAAGTGATTCTCAATTTCCAAACGGCGAGCTTGTTCTTCAAGAAGATTCTTCCACTTCTCTGATTTGGGTGAAGACAGTAAATATTCATTGTGAGTTTTATAAGATGCGTCAGTATAGATACGAATCACGGGGATTGATGCATTGCGACGCTCACGTTTCCCCAGTTTGATTGTAGGTTTGCAAACTTCAGGATCATGAAGATATTCTAGATTCAGCATTCTCATAAGGACTGCGAGTTTGTGTAACTTAGCTGCAATCATGGTTCTTATAATCCCATCTAAAAAAGTAAGATGGCTCGATTATAAAGGAGAATCTATTTCATTATTGAGGGGATTTTTCGACAAATAATGACAAAAGCAACACGATTCGTGCTGCTTTTGATGATTTGATAATCAGTTGTAGATTCAGTAACCGGTCTGTTTGTGTTTCAGCCCCACAGTGCGGTAAGCATCGGGATGATCTGCTTTTTTCTCGACATGACGCCGGGGAGGAAGACGTGATTGTCTTTCGGCTCGACGTTGAAGGCGAAGCGGATGGTATCATCGTCGCCTACGTAGAGCAGCTCGGTTCCTTCCTGCAGGACATCGGTGAGCATCAGGATCACGAAGTCATAGCCGCGCTCGGTGCGGAGCTTATTCATGTGAGTGATGAACTCGTCTTTCCTGTCGAGCATCTTGAACGAATCGATGCAGACGATCTGTGCAACACCAAGCGTATGCTCGGCGATATGGAATTCCTTAAAGTCGGACTTCATGAGTTCCTCGACGGTCTTGGTGTCGAAGGAAGCATTGAAGAGGTCGTGACCCAGTTCATCAATAGAAACACCTGCGATACGTGCGAGACGCTCGGCCATCGCGATATCTCTCTGTGTGCAGGTCGGCGACTTGAACATAACGGTATCGGAAAGGATCGCGGCGCACATCAGGCCGGCCATTTTCGGCGACGGCATGACACCGTTCTCCTGGTAGAGTTCCGTGATGATCGTATTCGTAGATCCGACCGGCTCGTTACGCATCGCGATCGGCTGTGTGGTCTGGATATCCGCGAGTCTGTGGTGGTCGATGATACCCAGGATCTCCGCCTGCTCGAGGCCCGGAACGGACTGTGCGAGCTCGTTATGGTCCACCAGTACGACCTTCTTTCTTCTCGGACGGAGAAGGTGGAATCTAGCGAGAGTTCCGATGACCTTGTTGTTTTCGTCAAGGACCGGATAACTTCTGAAACGGCTCTTCAGGACGACTTCCTTAACATCGTCGATGTAGTTGTCGAGGTGAAAGCACTGGATCTCGCCGGTGTAGCATGCTCTCGAGATCGGGAGCGCCTGGTAGATAAGCTTGGCGGCCTTGCTGGCATCAAGAGGCGTGGAGATCACGCATGTGTTTGTCTTCCCGGAGAACCAGTTCGGGTCAACATCGGTCTGGCAGAGGATCAGGCAGTTAACGCCGATTTCAAGTGCGCGCTTGACCATATCCGGCTGGTTGCCGCAGAAAACGATACTGTCTTTAGAAGAGAACAGGAGGTTCTCGTTGGTCTGCGGAAGTGCGATGCAGATCTCGCCGGAGATGGAATCCGTGGTGGTATCGCATTCGTTGACGATACGTCCTTCCAGAACGCTTAAGAGGTTAAACAGCGGAAGGTTGTCGATATGCGGGTTGTTGATCGTCTCCATGTTGTAGGAGGCGATATCGCCGGAAGAGAGTGTACCGTAAAGCGTGCCGTCCTCGTTGATAACGGGAATGACGGAGATCTTGCCCTCGGACATCGTTCTCCAGGCTTTGTCCAGAGTGACCTGGGCATTCAGCGCCGGCGGTGTATCGAAGTCCAGATCCTGTACCTGCGTCCTTACATCACGGATACGAAGCGGTGTCTCAAATCCGAATCTCTGGAGCATGCGCTTGGTTTCATCGCTTAAGTGGTCGAGACGGGCGGCAATGTAGTCCTGCTCGCCGAGCGCGTGCTTCAGCGCCGCATATGCCATGGCGGAAACCACGGTATCGGTATCGGGATTCTTATGACCTACAACATAGATCTCACTCATTTTTCATACCTTCAATCTTTATTCATTAGCAAAAGCACTTGTACGCACTATCAGTGCGCACCGGGTGCTATTAGATCTGGAATACCATGCCGTAGAAATCAAAGAGATTTCTGCCGTCCATGTAGTGGCCGCCCCAGCCCTTATAGCGTCCTTCGACGAGGAAGAAGATCGCATGCTTACCGGAAAGCGCCTCGACTGTCGCGGTAAGGAGCGTGTCATTCGAAGAGAAGTCGACACATCCGATCTCTTTCCCTTCCTGAGGAAGACCGAAGCGTGTGGTGTACTCAGAAGAAGAGAAGTTCTCGAGGAGTTTTCCGCTGAAGCCGTATACCTTCGAAGATACGGATTCGCGGGCTGCCTTTTTCTCCTCGGCATTCGGCTCATCCGGGAAGATCGGGCGGGCATATTTCTTTATTGCGTCCATAGGAACACCGTCTGCGAAGATGTGGATCTTACCGCTCATGTAGCAGTTATCGAGCTTGATGGCACACTTCATCTCAGAACCGGAATGATCACCAAAATCGAAATACTTGAATCCGAAGACCGATCCGTCGGAGATTCTGGTGATGCACTGGTCGAAAGGTGTCTTCTCCGTGATGATCGGACCGCCGTAAAGCACACAGGCCATCTGCGGGTTCGTCACACGGTACGGGTTCAGGACTTCTTCGAAGCCGAGAGAAGTCATCTCTGCCTGGAGAAAGTCTCCGTCAGCCGTGAAAGTGATCTTGTCGACGCAGCCGACACGGCTCATGATGGAGTTGTTTGTCATCTTGTGATAGAAGACATACCAGTCGTCTCCGATCTTGGCGACAGAGCCGTGGTCGTTTCCGCCCGGATAATCACAGCCGGAATCGATGAGCGTGCCCTTATATTCAAAGGGACCCGTCGGGGAGTCGGAAACGGCATAGACCAGCTGGCTCGTAGGTTCAGCGGAAGAATAGATCATGTAGTACTTGCCGTTGATCTTTCTCGGGGAACAGGCCTCGAAGAAGTAAAACGGTGCGGTATTCGGGATGATATCCATCTTGAAAGAACCGTCGATGACTTCGTACATGTTGTCCGGGTTTACCTCGAACATGTAGGATCTTAAGAATCCGCAGTATACATAGACACGTCCGTCATCGTCGACGAGCGTACCCGGATCGATGAAGATACCGCCGTCCGGATGATTCTCGATGTTGTGCTTATAGCGGGAAAGAAGTTTGAACGGACCTTCCGGCTTATCAGCAACAGCTACGCATCCGAGTGCGTTCTGGATATAAGCGTAGAGGTAGTATTTACCATCTTTTTCGACGACATCCGGAGCAAAGAGACGTCCGTCAGTCCAGTCGGTATCCGACGGGTGACCGGGGAAGTCACGAGTCGCAAATGCGATGCCGTGGGATGTCCAGTTTGTCGGATCGCTTACCGGTGCCGACCATACCTTCAGGCAGAAGTCGCAGAACTCATCGGTATCTGCATTATCGTGTGATCCGTAGATGTAGATGCGGTCGCCAAAGACACGCGGTTCGCCGTCCGGGATGTGTTCCCACATAGGTAAATATGGATTAGCCATGAGATGATTCCTTTCGTTGCGGGACCTACATGCCGGAGGCAGAAGATCCCCTTTTTCCGCATATTAGTTTGATAGTGAAACCATTATAGCAAATCTGACGGAATAAATGCTATAATCAGTGTATTGATTTGAGGGGATATTTCTTATGCATTTTTATCCGTTTGTGGATTCATACTGTATGTTTTTTATCTACGCGATCACCGGCTGGGTACTGGAGGTCGTGTACTATGGCTACGACGAGGGACGCTTTATCAACAGAGGCTTTTTGAATGGTCCTCTTTGTCCGGTCTACGGTATCGGCTTTTACGGAGTAGTTCTTCTTCTGCAGCCGCTGGCTTACAATTTCTTCCTGCTGTTTTTCGGATCGGCATTTATCTGTACATTCGTCGAGTTCTGGGCGGGCTTTATCCTCTATCAGATCTTCGAGATGCGCTGGTGGGACTACAGAAATGAGAAGTATAACTTCATGGGATTTATCTGCCCGAAGTTCTCTTTCTACTGGGGCATCGCATGTTCCTTCGGTATTTACGTTCTCCACCCGACCGTTCTGTGGGTGCTCCATCACACATATGATAATGCCAAGATCGTGATCCTAAGTATCCTGACCGTGGTTCTGGTCTGCGACATCATCGCGACAGTTACCGCAATCTTCGGCGTTAAGAAACGCCTGGGATTCCTTACGGGTATCCCGCGTGAGATGAAGGTGTTCTCGGATAAGGTCGGCGGTACGATCTACGGCGGTGTGGAAGCCGTCATGACGAAGAGCGAGCCGACAAGACAGAACTACAGCGCATGGCGCGAACTGCGCATGATGAACAGGAAAGAGGAGAAGGAACTTATCCGCCGTCACCGTGCCGAGGAAAAAGCACTTTTCGGAAGCATGATGCCGAAATTCCATCCGTCCCAGATCCATCCGAAGGAAGCAATCGCCTCCCGTATGTCTGCCGTGGTGAAGACTTTCAAGGCGCCGGAGCTCCGAGTCCTTCACAATGTTTACCTGAATGTGGGTGAGTACGGTAAGTCGGCTTTCGATAATATCGTGAAGATGATCCCGACGAGAAAGAAATCAGGCGACGAAAACAGTGATGTTGAGAATGTTCTCGAGGAGGAGCCGGTCGCGGTTCTCGTCGATCCGTTATCCGGCGCGCAGGCACCGATTATGAATGTCGAAGAGACGAAGACACCGGATCTTATGACAGATTCCCTCGAAAAGTAAGTTTTAAAACTTTATTTATATATCCATCTGTGGTATCCTTATCATAGTTTTTTCGGGGGGAGCACTTGGCCGGTTGTTTTCTTTTCCGGCGTTTCAACGGGGACAATGAAGCACATTTTTATCATCAATCCGCGAGCAGGTAAGGAAAAAGAGAATATTTCCGTACGTGTCCGCGAATATATCGCTTCCCATCCTGAACTGGGTGCTCTGGTTTTTAATACCGAATATGTCGGACATGAGGCCGTACTGGTCGGAAGACTCTGCCACATCTTCGAAGATGAGACGATCCGTCTTTATATCTGCGGCGGTTCCGGCACGCTGAGCCGGGCGATCTCCGGTATCCCGAATTTCTCCATGGTCGAGGTGGCCTTTCATCCGTGCGGTATGACCAACGACTTTCTGAAGGTCTTTGAGGGAGAGGCGGAACCGTTTTTTAATCTCGATAATCTCGTCACAGGAACTCCGATGTATCTCGATATTCTCGATTTCGGTTTTGGAAAAGCACTCAACTTCTGTAGTGTCGGCTTTGATGCGAGAGTGGCGGAGGACGTCAACAGCCTGGGCCGTATTTCCATCGCCGGTGCGAAGATCCCGTATAAGTTCTCCATCCTGAAGAATGCCGCTTTTTATGTAAATGCGCAGTACTCCGTGATGGCGGACGGTCAGGAGATCACGGGAAGAAAGGCATCGATCAGTGCTTTTAACGGTATCGTATACGGCGGTTTCTACTCTCCGGTAAGAAACGCCAGCCCGGTAAACGGCCATTTCAAGCTCCTGCTCCGCGATTCGTCTTCACCGTTATCACTGATTCCGAATATGAAACACTATAAGCACGGCAATCTCGAGAAACTCGGGAAGGCAGTCCGTGTGATGGACACATCCGAGCTTTCGGTCAAGATGTCCGAGAAGAGAAAGATGTTTTTTACTGCAGACGGAGAGACCTATGATATGGAAGAACGCAATAATTCGCTCTCCCTTCATGTGCTTCCGACGACGTTGAAATTCGTTGTTCCTTCAGGCGTTGCTCTGAAAGAACAGTGCAGAGAAGGAGAGTAACCCATGCTGCTTGAGAAAAAAGATGCACAGAGGATCCTCCTTGTTATTTATTTCGTCACCTGCGTGTTCTTCATGATCCTGTCGGCGAATGCGGAAGAATACCCGGAATTTTTCAACATCTACTGCATCACGACGCCGATCGTCGCGATCCTTCTTACGAAGATCTCTAAAGACAACTATAAGTTCCAGATGTATATGATGACGACGCTGTATCTGTCGATCGTCGTGCTATACGGTATCTATTATCAAAACCCGGGCACGCTTATGGACGGCTTTATTACCGTTGCCTGCGTAATCTCCCTGTATTTCGATTTCGGGGCGAACCTGTACTGCCTGATCTTTACGGCATTCTACTATGCCTTCTGGATGGTCTATGACTACCAGCTCCTGACGTTCCTTAGGACTCCTCAGGAACTGATGGTACGTATCATTCTTCTTATCATCGCGCAGGTCTTCCTGATGGCGCTGGTTTCTTTCATTAACCGCTCCAAGCAGACGCTGGTGCAGAAGTCCCAGAGTACCGAGGATCTTCTCCAGATCGTTGAGATCAAGAAGAAAGAAGCCGTTGCCGCTTCCCAGACGAAGGCGGACTTCCTCGCGAGCATGTCCCATGAGATCAGAACCCCGATGAACGCGATCGTCGGTATGACCGAGATGATCCTCCGTGACGACATCAATCCGGCAGTCCGTGAGAATGCCAGAAATATCAAGAGCGCCGGTAATGCGCTTCTGGCGATCGTTAACGATATCCTCGACTTCAGTAAGATCGAGTCCGGTAAGATGGAGATCATCAACGTCCGTTATCAGCTGACGTCTGTTATCAACGACATCATCAACATCATTACCGTGCGTATGCAGGATAAGAATCTTGACCTCGTGGTCAATATCGACCCGAAGATCCCGAGTGAACTCGTCGGCGATGAGATCCGTATCCGTCAGATCCTTCTTAACCTTCTGAACAATGCGGTGAAGTTTACCTCGGAAGGACACATCACACTGCGTGTCGCATATCAGCCGGTATCGAGTGACATGTGCCTTCTTCACTTCGATGTATCGGATACCGGTATGGGTATCAAGCCCGAGGATAAGCAGAAACTCTTCGGATCTTTCCAGCGTCTCGATACACGTCAGAACCGTGCAGTCGAGGGAACCGGCTTAGGTCTTTCGATCTGTAAGCGTCTCATGGATCTCATGGGCGGTACGATCTCCGTGGAGAGTGAATACGGGAAGGGAAGTACTTTCTCCTTCGAACTTCATCAGTACATTGCGAAGCAGAAGCCGATGGCAAGCGTACTGGCGAATAAGAAAGAGCATGTCATGTATCTCGATGAAAAAGCGATCTTCCGTGATCAGGCAAGAAACGATCTGCAGCGCCTCGGCGTTTCGGCCCGTTTTGCTTCGAGCCCGAGAGATCTGGATCCGGCTTCCAACGCCACATATTCTTATTTCTTCGTCAGTAAGCCGATGTTCGATGAGTATTCGCACGAGATCCGTGAATTCTGCAGTCGGCACGGCGAACCGAAGATCGTCCTGATGTTCGATAAGAATGAACTTTCCACCGGCTACAAGGATGTTCTTGTTGTCCGCCGCCCGGTATACTCGGCTGTATTTGCATCCGTACTGACGGATAAGCCGATCGAGTCTCTCGAGTCCGATGAGTTCCAGGAGAGCTTCATCGCTCCGGAGGCGAAGATCCTCGTCGTCGATGATAACGCCGTTAACCTCAAAGTCGTCAAAGGACTTCTCGAACCGTATCAGATGCATGTGTTTACGGCAGGTTCCGGAAAGCAGTGTCTCGAGATCCTCCGTGAAGGAGAACAGTTCGATATCATCTATATGGACCACATGATGCCTGATCTCGATGGTATCGATACACTTCGCCTGATCCGCAAGATGGACGGAGAATATTTCCAGAAAGTCCCTGTCGTCGCTCTTACGGCAAACGCTGTCAGCGGCGTCCGTGAGATGTTCTATAAAGAGGGCTTCCAGGACTATGTAAGTAAGCCGATCGAGCTTGCCCAGCTGGAGAAATCCTTGAAGAGCAATCTCCCGCCTGAGATGATCATCAGAAAACAGCACACTGTTGCCAGTGCTCCGCACTTCGGTGAAGGTGAAGTCCAGCTCCGAGGCGTGGACTGCAGCCGCGGACTTCTTAACTGCGGTAACAGCCTGGATAACTACATCAGCCTGCTCAAGGTCGTTTATGAGGATGGTCTTGTAAAGATCGACCGTCTCCGTGAACTCGCCGAGGCAAAAGACTATGCCGGATACGGCATCGAGGCACATGCTCTTAAGAGTGTGGCGGCTTCCATCGGTGCAATGGATCTTTCCGAAATGGCGAAGAAGCATGAGTTTGCCAATTACGATGCGAGATATGCGTTTATCGATTCGAACTATGAAGACCTGCTCTCCGGCTATCAGTCCCTGCTCGATGATATCGGACTGGAGCTCCGTGCCAGAGGTGTGCTGGAGTCCTCCGAACAGCTGCAGAGCGAGGAGGAGGCACCGAAGCTTCCTATCACATCTGAGGAGATCCGTTCGGCACTGGTCAATATCAGAAATAATGTAGAGGACTTCGATCAGGATTCTGCGATGCAGACCATCGATTGGCTCTTGAACTTTGACGTAGGATCAGATGTGGAACTGGTCCTCAAGAGAACACGTAATTACCTCGGTGACTTCCTGTATGACGAAGCAACCGAGAGCCTGAATAATCTGTTAGGAGAATGACATCGTGGATAAGACGAAGACAATTCTGGTCGTTGACGACAGCAAAACCAACCTGACACTCGCCAAGCAGGCGCTTGACGAATACTATCAGGTCAATCTGGTCACGTCCGGACAGATGGCACTTAGATTCCTGGAAAAAAGGATCCCGGACCTGATCCTTCTGGATATCAATATGCCGGAGATGGATGGTCTGGAGACGCTTCGTCAGATACGTGCAAATCATGATTATAAAGATGTGCCGGTAATCTTCCTTACGGCGAAGACGGATCCGGAGACGGAAGTGGAGTGCTTGAAACTCGGTGCGGCCGACTTTATCGGAAAGCCTTTCGTCCCGCAGGTTATGAGATCCCGTGTTGCAAGAACACTCGAGCTGGAAGAATTCCGTAGACTTGCTGAGAAGAGAGCACAGAGATTCGAGAGCATCGCTTCGAAAGACCCGATGACGGGACTTTGGAACCGTTCCTATCTGACGCAGAAGATCGAAGTCAGTCTGGCGCAGGGAACAAGTGCTGCTTATATGATCGTCGACGTCGACCACTTCAAGAGCGTTAACGATAAGCTCGGCCATATCGTCGGAGACCAGGTCCTGAACCGTCTGGCGCATATGATGATCGAGTTCTTCCCGGACGAAAGTGTCGGCCGTCTCGGTGGTGATGAATTCGTTATTTTCATGGAGAATCCGCCGTCCAATGAAGAACTGTCCAAGCGCCTGAGTCATTTCCAGGCGGCAGTAAATGCGGACCTGAAGGAAGCGACCAACGGCATCGCGTCCCTTTCCATCGGTATTGCACTGGCTCCGCAGGACGGCAACAACATGGATACGCTTTATGATAAGGCAGACCGTGCGCTCTATGTCGTTAAGAAAGAAGGAAGAAATAACTTCCGCTTCTATGATTCGACCCTTCCGTCCAAGCAGGCGAAGGTCGACCGTCCGGAAGCGATCGAGATGAATATCCGAACACTGATGCAGCAGCTCAAGGAGCCCGGCACGATCAGAGGTGCTTACTGGCAGGATTACGAGCCGTTCCTGGCGATCTTCCGTTTTATCGAGCGTATGATGGCCAGATCCGAGCAGACCTTCTGCGTGATGCTGGCGACACTTCTGGATCCTGATGGCAAGATGCTCGAGCCGAAGATCCTGGAACCTGCGATGGATGTGCTTTTCACGGCGATTCAGGATACGCTTCGTAAAGGCGACGTCTTTACCAAGTTCAGCGGTGCCCAGTACATCATCATGCTGCCGTCCGCAAAAGCGGAGACCGGCGCAAAGATCGCCTGCGACCGTCTGCAGAAGCGCTTTGATTCGATCAATTTCGATCCGGATGTGGTCTTAAAACTCGATCTGACTATGATGGATATGGTCGAGCGCGCATAAATCATGCCTTTTCCGAGCATTTTTATACGACCGGTCGATTTCAGATATGGTCGTAATCTCCTTATTGTGATAAAATTATAAAGTTATATCTTTCATTTGGAGGCATAAAAATGCTGGATATCAAGTTCGTCCGTGCAAACCCGGACATCGTTAAAGAGAACATCAAGAAGAAGTTTCAGGATGACAAGCTCCCGATGGTGGACGAAGTCATCGCATACGATAAGGAGCTCCGCGAGGCGAAGACCCGCGTCGAGTATCTCCGATCCCAGAGAAACTCTATCAGTAAGCAGATCGGCGTACTGATGGGCCAAGGCAAGAAGGACGAAGCCGAAGAAGCGAAGAAACAGGTCGCTGCAATGGCTGATGAGATGGCCGCTCTGGATGTGAAGGAACAGGAACTCACTGAAAAGGTCAGAAAGATCATGCTCGTGATCCCGAACATCATCGACGAGTCCGTACCGATCGGTAAGGACGACAGCGAGAATGTCGAGAATGAGCGCTTCGGCGAGCCGGTCGTACCGGATTTTGAAGTTCCGTATCACGTAGATATCATGGAAACTTTTGACGGCATCGATCTGGATGCAGCCAGAAAGACCAGCGGTAACGGTTTCTATTACCTAAAGGGTGATATCGCGAGACTTCATTCCGCGATCCTTTCCTACGCAAGAGACTTTATGATCGACCGCGGATTTACCTACTATGTTCCGCCGTTCATGATCCGTTCTTCCGTTGTTACCGGTGTTATGAGTTTCGCCGAGATGGAGAACATGATGTATAAGATCGAGGGCGAAGACCTCTACCTGATCGGTACTTCCGAGCACTCCATGATCGGTAAGTTCATCGATACGATCATTGACGAAGAGGATCTGC
>JAFWSW010000153.1 GCA_017519205.1 Clostridiales bacterium
GACCTTTATGAGACGACTGCCGATGCGGTCGAGACGATCGTTCCTGCCCTCGTGGACGCCGGATACACACTGGTTACGATCAGTGAACTGGCCGAGTATAAGAAGGTGCAGATGGAGAACGGCAAAGCATACTTTTCGATGAGAGGATAAGAAATATGAGTGAGAGAACCAATGCAATCATCGCAGAAATCAGAAAGGTCATCTGCGGTAAAGATATCGTGATCCTTCAGGCACTGGCCGGCATCCTGTCCGGAGGACATGTCCTGATCGAGGATGTGCCGGGTGTCGGAAAGACGACGATGGCACTCGCTTTTTCCCGGGCGATGGGCCTTGATTACGGTCGTGTGCAGTTTACTCCGGATGTCCTTCCGTCGGATATCACGGGCTTTTCCGTCTATGATAAAAACTCCCAGACGATGAAGTATCAGCCGGGCTCTATTTTCCATAATCTTTTCCTGGCCGATGAGCTGAACCGTGCCAGCAGCCGTACCCAGTCCGCGCTTCTGGAAGCGATGGAGGAAGGCCAGGTGACCGTGGATGGAAACACCTATGCACTTCCGAAACCATTTACGGTATTTGCGACACAGAACCCGTCCGGTGCATCCGGTACGTCGCTCCTTCCGGATTCCCAGATGGACCGATTCGCGATCCGTGTTTCCATGGGATATCCGGCTGCCGAATATGAAAAAGCCATGCTGGAAGACAGAAAGAACGGAAATAACCCGCTCTACTCGGTAAACTGTATCTGCAGTGCCAGAGAGCTTCTTGCGATGCAGGAGGAAGTGTCCCGTGTGTATGTCGCTGATGAGGTGCTGGACTACATCATCGCACTCGTCGGTAAGACCAGATCCCACCAGGATCTCGAGCGTGGTGCCAGCCCGCGTGCGACGCTGGCGCTTACCGCGATGGCGAGAGCATATGCGTATCTGTTCCACAGAAACTACGTGATCCCGAACGATGTTCAGGCGGTGTTTACTCCTGTTATGGGACACCGCGTCATGCTCACACCTGAAGCGGAAGTAAACGAGAAACGTACCGCAGATGTGACGAAGGAGATCCTCAAATCCGTTCCGGCGCCAAAAGTTTAATGAGGTCTGTCGGCGTATGTTCAAAAACTGGTGTATCTATATCCTGACGCTGACCGGCGTCTTCCTTTTCTTCCTTTTCTACCAGATGTGGTTCGCCTGGTACTGTCTGGTGCTGCTTCTTCTTATCCCGCCGCTGGCACTTCTGATGTGCCTTCTTTCGGGAAGAAAGAGACACCCGGTACTGACGCCGCCGAGAAACGTGAAGATCGGAGAACCGGCGTATATTGAGCTTTCTCTTCGGGAAGGGATCACCACCATGTTCTCCTTCCTTCGTATCGACTATTCCATCACGGAAAAAATGACTGAGAAGAACTTCTCCGCAAGATGATCAATCACGGAAGCACGCCTGTTCAGATCCCGCTGGATACGGCGCATTGCGGTGCTTTTCGCGTGGAGATCACCAGGATCCGCGTGTACGACCTGTTCGGACTCTTTTGGGTACGGCAGAAACCGCATACCGCCTGTGAGGTGATCGTTCATCCGGTTCCATTGATCCCGGATGTTATCCCGGATCTGAACGGATTCAAAGCAAAGACACTGAAAAAGACTACCTCTCCGTATTCGGAGATCTACGATGTGCGTGAGTACCTGCACGGCGATCTGATCAAGAACATCCACTGGAAGGCATCCGCAAAGAGAGACGATCTTCTGGTCAAGGAGCCGCAGGAGGAGTGCTACGGGCATGCGCGTGTATTTCTCGAACTGGAAAAGGACAGAGATGAATTCGACCGGAAGATGGGCGAACTCCTGTTCACGTCCGACTATTTTCTGAAGAAAGACATCCCGCATAAGATCCGTGTCCTTCCGCCGAGAAAAAGAGAGATCTCTTTTGAGATCCAGAGCCAGCGTGATCTGGAGAAAGCGGTGCTCCGCATCCTGAATATGAAGATCCCGAAGGAGGCCGTCGATGAGAGCAAAAAGTGAACACATCGAGATACCCGTGTCTCCGGCAAGACCCGTCAATTACATTCTGGTGGCAGGACTGACGGCGCTTCTTTGCGTGAGCTTCACGTTCATGCTGACGAGTACCTATTCGTTCCCGATCGATGTGCCGTTCTTCGTTGTAAGTATTCTTCTGATGGCATTGCTTGGAACGTCACTTCATATTCTTACGGAGAAGAAGAAGTGGATATCCGTCGTGATCCTGCTTCTTTCTGTTCTCGTTCCCGTACTTGCGATCGTTCTTAAGATCGCCGGGATCCGGGAGGGAATGGATACACTGTTGTTCTCCCTGAAAAAGTATACGTTCCGTGATCTTCCTTTTGACTTTGAAGAGGCGGTGAATGCCAAGGCCGTCCTGACAAGATTCCTTCTGGTGATGAATCTTCTGCCGGTCCTTTTTACGACGTACGTTCTTGCAAGAAAAAAGAGCATCTTTCTTTGCGTGCCTTTTTATCTGCCGTTCCTTTTTGCTTCGGTGGCTCTTAACTATAAATTTCCGGGACAGATCTGGTGTGAACTGGCACTGACCGGGATCCTGCTTTTATGTTTCTTCCAGAACCTTCGTAAAGGCGATCGTGTGAAGTGCGATAAGAAACTGCTGCTTCTTGCGATCCCTGCGCTTCTTTTATCGGTTCTGGTAGGAATGTGGTTCCCGCAAAAGAACTATGACAAGCAGTCTCTGGCGGTCAGCCAGATGCGCTCGATCAGAAACGCACTTCAGGAATCGTCGTTTCACGATATGCTCCCGAAGAACGTGCAGAAGCTGATCGACGATGTGCAGGACACATATCTCGGAGATACTACGATCGATGGGCTCGCGATGTCTGATCCTACCCATGAGAACTTAAATGCCGTAGGTGATTTCCAGCCGCCATACGCTGTTGTGATGACTATGACCAGAAACAGAAACCCGGCGGTGCCGACGGCGGAAGGAAGCAAGTATCTTTATATCCGGTCATCTTCGCTGGATACTTATAGTGGCCATGCGTGGGACATCTCCGGAGATGAACCGGATGAGGATGATATCTACGCATGGGAGGATGGGATCCCGAAGAGCGAAGCATCGTTCATTCTCAGTTTGTCATCTTCATCCAAGCCGGAATATACATACAGTCCGCTCTATACGGATGGATTTACGTTATCTTCTTATGAGACAGGCCTGGAACGATGGACCGACTATAATGTTCTGTGCCTCCTGGACGAGCCGGATGAGAAGACCGTCAATTATGCACTCGACGAACTTCCGATTCAAAAAGAAGATGTGTGGTCATCCGAGTATTATGACTATCTGTACTCGACGACTCTGGCTGTACCGGAGGAAACGAGAAGAGCTATCCTTGAAAGCGGTATCCTTCCGGACTGGTATATGTCGCTTTATAATGGGGAAACCCAGATGTACGACGTGGATAAGATCCGTAAGGTGACCGAGTTCGTAAGCAAGCTTCATCCCTATGATGAGTTCACGACCTATCCACCGAAAGATGAGGATTTTGTCGTCTGGTTCATGACGAAGAGTCCGACGGGTTTCTGTGTACACTACGCTTCCACGGCGGTCATCCTGCTCCGTATGCTCGGGATACCGGCGCGTTACTGCTCCGGCTATATGGTGAATACGGCGGTGGACGGGAAGCCCTGCGATGTTGCAACGACAGATGCGCACGCATGGTTCGAAGTATTCCTCCCGGAATACGGCTGGGTCATGGGTGATCCGACTCCGGGAAATGACCGGGCAGCTTCCCGCTTTGATGTGACCGGTCTGATCAGAAAGTACGATCTTCCTACGGATATTCCGCTTTCGGATAAGTCCGGCTCCAATAATGGCATGGGTAACACGGAAACTGCTACACCGACACCGGCGCCTGAAAGAAATAGTGATCCAACAAGACCTTCGTCCGATAACTCCGATTCCGGATCGACAGGCACGAAGCCGTCATCGGTCCTTCCGGGTGGGGATAAACAAAATACTGTTGATCCTGTTGAAGTGAAATCCTCGAAGAAGTTTGTGGTTCCGAAGTGGCTTAAGTCTTTGGGAAAAGCACTCGTCCCGGTCCTGATCGTCTGCGCTGTTTTGGCGCTTCTCCGTTTCCTCTATGTGTTTATC
>JAFWSW010000013.1 GCA_017519205.1 Clostridiales bacterium
AACACCGGTATAACTGTCGATCATAATCATCGCAAGACAGCTCGTGATGCCGAACAGGCACGACAGTATCAGGCTCTTCTTTCTACCGAAGACATCGGCGACAAGGCCTGACGGGATCTCATCGATCAGGCTGACGATATGAAATACCGTCTCCGCGAGCATGATCTCCTGCATCGAGAAACCACGCGATGCGAGGAGTGCGACCCATGCCGCACTGGCGATATGGATGTTTCCGAGAAAATTAAGAAGGTATAACTTCCGAAGCTGTGTTTTGGCCCGGGAATAGATCCCGGTATGTATTTTTGAATTATTGTCAGACATAAAAAATCTCCTTTAAACTTAAGTTTCCTAAGTTCAAGGAGCTATTGCGCTATTCCCCGAAAAGCACAGGAATTCCGGAGTTTCCGTCTCCGATTGGAAGTGCTTTTACTTCCTGAAAATGGGCGCAGTAACCCCTTGGGAGACTACATCGTAACCGTTCATGAGCTGAATATTCGTTGTGATCCAATACATATCAGCGACCCTGCGCCCTTTCTTTAGATTTCTTATGCGAGTATAACACGGGTATTCCGATCCCTCAATAACCTTCTGGTATATCGCGGACGGAAGACCCGGTTACAGTTTCTTTCTTAAGAAGTACTTCGTCAGTTTCGGGATGCTGTTCGGACGGACGAACTCGACTTCATATCCCAGTTTCTCATAGAAGCCCCGCGCCTGGAATTCATAGGTTGAAAGGTTGATGTTCTCTCTACCCTTCCCCCGGTATTCTTCTTCCACGGCAAGCATCAGCTTCGTTCCGACGTCCTTACCGCGGCACTCCTTGGCGACGATCAGATCCCCGACATGCACCTCGTTATAGTACGCACGCCCGGTGATCGCGCCGGCAATCTTTCCGTCATCCATCGCAACAAAGCAGAAATCCTCATAGTTGCAGTCAATGCCGTTCTCCGTCGCATACACCTCAAATGCTTCTCCGATAAAAGCACCGATTTCTTCATCATGTTCTCTTTTTTCGATACGGATCTCAGAACTCATATCTTCTCCTTACATATCTTCAAACTTGATCTCATCGACGCCGGCCTTGTATGTGAACCTCAGTTCATGAAGCTTCAGGCCGCGCTTTCCGAAGTGCAGACGGAAGATCGAATGCTTATTCAGAAGTCCGATCTCTTTCTCCTTTGTGACTATCTCACCGTCTGTTCCGGTAAACGCAATGACGCCCATCGGGATGCTCGTATAGTAGACCGTGATCGGCAGCTGCGCCAGCGGCGTCAGATCCGAAGAAGCCACCAGTTCACACTTGTACAGACCGTGCTTATCGCTCGTAATACCGAAGACGAAGTCATTTCCTTCCTCTGTATTCACATTGACCTTGATGACCGGATCCTCATCGATGTTGTAGTATACGTCGACCTTGGCCTCGATCGTGTCGTCCGAGAACGGACAGTCGATATGCTTGACCGTCGGCTTATTTCCCATAACCGCATCCATCGCCGGTGTATCCATCGCAAATCGCAGGATATTGGCAGCATTTCTCTGGAGCTCGGCTCTTGTCACCAGATCGGTGCGGCCATCCTTCAGGTTTCTGAAAGTATCCGTCGCATCGAGGTCTCCACGCTCGACCGAAGAGCAGACCATATAGACATCGCACTGGGCTCTCGCCATGATCGAGTGCTCGTCCAGCGAATGGTCAAAGGGGTTTGCCGGGATCTCCTGAATGAATGCCCACCAGTCTGTCATCAGAAGACCGGTGTACTTCCACTGGTCGTGGAGAATGATCGTATTCAGTTCATAGTTCGATGTACCGAAGCAGCCGTTGATCATGTTATAAACGGACATGACGGATCTGGCTTTTCCTTCCTTGATCGCGATCTCGAAGCCCTTGAGATAGATCTCGCGGAGCGCTCTCTCGGATACGATCGAATCCATGAAGCGGCGGTTCGTCTCTCTGTTATTGGCACAGAAGTGCTTGATCGTCGCTGTTACACCGTGCTTCTCGAGGCCCTTGATCTGGGCCGAAGCGATACGTCCGGAAACCAGCGGATCCTCGGAGAAATACTCGAAGTTTCTGCCGTTCAGCGGATGTCTGTGGATATTGATACCGGGCCCCAAGATGACATCGACTTCGTTACTTACCATCTCGATGCCGAACCATGTAAAGAGTTCCTCGTTCAGTTCCTCGTTAAAAGAACATGCCAGGCACGTGCCGTTCGGGATCGCAAATGCTTTCTTTCCGCTGTCGATACGCATGCCGGACGGGCCGTCATCGCAGCAAAGCGTCGGGATGCCCATCGCCTTCAGTTCTTTTGTAACACCGCCATAAGCCGCAGCCGTACCGGTCGTAACCTTCGGGCTGCCCATGCCTTCACCGCGGATAATAAGCGACAGATCCTCATCCGAAAGCTGCGCAATGAATTCTTCCAGCGTGTTCTTCCCGGTCTTTACGTCCGCGAGCTTGATGCCTTTATCGCCTGTCTGCGCGATCTCCTTCGGAAGACGATCCATTCTCGTATCAAGGTGGTTGACCGTGCGAAGCGGTGTCGGCTCATATTTCCCGCCGACTGTCAGTCGGTCAAAAGCCTGTACCGGCTTAAATGCAGACTCAAGCTCCTCGAGCATCGTATCGTCCGCAATCTCGATAGAGCCCGCTTTCTCGGCGTCTCTTACGTTCTCGCCGCAGAAGAAGGAATATGTTCCCTTCGGGAGCACCCATCCGGTCTTCCCGAGAAGTCTTCCGTCATCGTCAAAACCACAGTAGCGGTTTGCTCCTGCGGAAAGCACAAGTTCTTGCGTCTCTCCAGGTGCCAGTTCAGATGTCTTTTTGAAGTCAACAAGCACTCTTCCCGGCATCGCGAAACGGTCGCCGGGAGCGCCGGCAAAGAGCATCACGGTCTTCTTTCCGGGAAGTTTTCCCGTATTCGTTACGGAAGCCTTTACGGTCACATCCGTACCATCCGCTTCAAAGCCCAGGATCTTCACGTCAAACTCCGTATAGGAAAGTCCGAATCCGAACGGATAGAGGACCTTCTCCGGAGCAAATGTCGAGAAGAAACGGTATCCTACGAAGATATCCTCTGCGTAGAAGTCCTTGAATTCATCCTGGCCGAAATTCGCTGATGACGGATAATCGGAAAGTGCTTTTGCAATAGTATCCGTAAGGCTTCCCGACGGGACCGCCTTACCTGTAACGACGTTTGCGACAGCGGTACCGCCGATCATACCGGCCTGCCACACATACAGGACCGCTGCCGGATCGTATTTCTCCACGAAACTCATATCGATGATGTTACCGACATTGAGGAGCACGATCGTCTTTGGAAATGCTGCGCATACCTTCTGAAGCATCTCTTCTTCGCCGTCGCTTAAGAAGAACGAACCGCTCTGTGGTGTATTATCACGGTCTTCACCGGCCGTTCTCGCGATCACCAGGATCGCCGCGTCGTTTCTGGAAGCCAGTTTCTCGACCAGTTCATCGGAAAGCGGCATCTCCGGCTGCGACCAGTTCTCTTTTCCCCAGCCCATACCAGGATCGACCGGATTCTCCTTCTGCCAGTCCTCGTAGATCTGGATGAGTTCTTTGTCGAGAACGATATCCGAAGATGCGGAAAGGCCCTCGAGGATCGATACGACGTGCTTGACGTTAACCATACCGCCCGAGCCTGTACCGCTCTTATAGTAGTTATCCTGCATTCTTCCGAAGAGTGCGACCTTCGCACCGCCGTTTACGGGAAGCGCCTCACGGTCATTCTTTAGAAGAACGGATCCTTCCTCCGCGATACGGATCGCAGTATCAGTATATTTATTCCAGTCGAGAATATATTCAGACATAGCCGAAGTCCTCCGATTTTACGAACTATACATCCATTCTACATTATCGGAGGACTCGCGTTTATAAACTTTCTGTCAACTTTTAGCAGTTCTGTGTCCTGTTAGTATAACCGGACTGGGCGGGTGCTTTTCGAAAAAAAGAGCTCCGGGATAAATCCCGAAGCTCTTTGAAATGCTTTGTTAATCTACTTAAGGATCGAATTACTCGATGATTGTAGCAACAGTACCAGCACCAACTGTACGACCACCCTCACGGATAGCGAACTTGAGGCCCTGCTCCATAGCGATAGGAGTGATGAGCTCAACAGTGATGGTTACGTGGTCACCAGGCATGCACATTTCTGTGCCTTCCGGAAGGTGAGCAACACCGGTAACGTCTGTTGTTCTGAAGTAGAACTGCGGACGATAACCATTGAAGAACGGCTTATGACGGCCACCTTCGTCGTGTGTCAGAACGTAAACTTGACCTGTGAACTTTGTGTGCGGTGTGATGGAACCCGGCTTAGCGAGAACCTGACCACGCTCAACCTCTTTACGGTCGATACCACGGAGGAGAGCACCGATGTTATCACCAGCCTCAGCCTGATCGAGGAGCTTGTGGAACATCTCAACACCTGTGATTGTTGTGCCCTTCGGCTCATCCTGGAGACCAACGATCTCAGCAGCGTCACCAAC
>JAFWSW010000154.1 GCA_017519205.1 Clostridiales bacterium
CTTCTTCAGAAGTTCGACGACCAGGATGCTGGCCTTCGAGTATCTCTCCTGCGCCAGGGCAAGCTTGACATCCTTGATGGTGGTGATTCCATCCGCGTCTGACATTGACTGGGTCTTTCCGCAGAAGGGGCAGACGAGGCGCTTGGTACTAGCATCGAAACTCATGTTGCTGCCACAGTTTGAGCAGGTCTTTCCGAGCATGCCTTTCTGCTCGGGTGAGATCTTCGCCACTCGTGCCGATGTGTGCTCTCTTTTCTTAAAGAGCGCTTCCGCTTCTTCCAGTTTCTTATATGTATTCCACTTTCTATCTTCCAGCTTACGAAGTGCCGCGTTGAATTCTTTCTGTGTTTCGTACTCTTTCTTCGTATCCACATTTCTTCTGTCCTGGAAGAAATCTGTTCTGGCATACAGGTATAAAAAACCGAAGTAAGCTACAGCGAAAAGATAGAAGAGCATGATGACGTCTTTTCTTTCACCGAACTCCTTCTGGATATAGACGATACCGCCGATCACCAGCACGCAGAAAAGAACGAAAATGAGAAACGGGCGGATCGCGAGAATAAAGTTCCAAAGTCTCTTGAAGAATCTCGTAAGAAGAGGAACTTCCTGCACAGCTGTTTTTTCTACAGGTGCTTCCGGCTGATTGGTTTCATCTGATGCACTGACTTGTGCTTCCTGCGCTTTGGCCTTTTCCTCCTGCATTCCTCTGTATTGGAAAGGCCCGGCTTTCCTGATTCTTTCTTCCTCGTCGCAGAGGTCGTAGAAATGTTCTGCATGGATGGCAAGAAAAGCGTCTTCCTCAGAGAGGCTTGCCTTCAGCGAGGCCCATTCCGGCTGCGCAAAAACAGCCTTTATCTTCGCGGGTTCTTTCCTGTTCCCGTAGATGTAGTGCGCGATGCTTGACTTGTTGTATTTACAGAGAAGAAGGCGCAGATAGAGGCCCGGGTTATTTGCTTGAGAGACCATGAGTCCGCCAAGTTTGTCCGATGCCTTTTGAAAAGCACCGTCCTTGATGTACCTATCGATATCCGTGAAGAAAAAACCGTTTTCCTTCGTCATTTTCTCGAGATTTGTATCGATCTCGTTTTTGATGTTCGTGTTATCAGACATTCTGCCGCCTCCTTTCCGTTACATGGTAAGCTCCAGCTCTTTGATCGAGCCGAGAAGGTCTTTCTGGATCTCTTCCAGTTCCTCTTTTCTTTTCGTGTCCGCTTCGAGCTCTCTGGCCGCATCTTCCTCTTTGCTGCGGATGTCCGCGCCGTGAGTCTTCGGAAGCTTGTTTTTCAGTTTGGAGAAAAGACCGTTTTCATCTTCCGGCTGTTTTTCTTTCTTTTCTTTAGTATCGGTCGTAGCCAGAAAACCCTTATTGAGATCGATCCGTTTATCGAGTTCGATGAGTTCCAGACTGTTCCGGCAGTATTGCTTAACATCGTTGACGAAGTGCTGGTCCTCCGCGGGAAGATAGGAGCGGAGCTCCTCCCAGTCCGGGCAGTCCATGATGGTACGGATCAGATTGTCGGACTTCGTGCAGGACAGCATGGTCGAGGCCTTTGTCATCTTGAACTTGCAGAGGATCGTACGGAGAAAGAAGAGCGGATTGTCCGGCTCGAGCGCACGGAGTTCGGCGAGTGCTTTTTCCGCAGCATCAAAACGATGGGCAAGCATATGCTCATCCACCTTCGCCAGCGAAAGCGGCACATCCTTACCGTTCATGGTGTGGATCTTCCCACAGAATTTACACTCGAAAAAACCAAGATTGCGGTTGAACTTCAGTTCGCCTCCGCAAGAGACACAAGATGCCTTTGTCATGTGCCAAAACCCTCCGTATATTTCCATAACCCCTAATTAATCTCATTATAACAAACATATAAGTGATAAACACAGGAAAAATCCGCAGTTTATTGGGGTGTAACTCTGAGATGAACCGACGCGGGACGAGTGCTTTTCACGAAGAAAACGACAAAGCAACCACGATTGTCGGCTTTTGTCGAGCTGGCAAGGTTGAATGACTGACATAAACAGGATTCAATAGAATTGTCCAATCGCAGGGAGCTTCTTTTTGTGATGGGAATGCATGCGATTAGACTATTTGACTGCAAATCTGCTGATTGGTCTAACCATATACAAGAAGCGATTAGACCATAAGATTATAAAACAGCCGAATAGTCTAACAAAAAAGAAGACACAGTTAGACCAAAACGCAATATGATTGCGAGATAGTCTAACCACTATGGAAAAGAGATTAGACCAAACGAGTTTCTTAATGCCAAATGGTCTAACCAACATTAAAAAATGGTTAGACCAGATGAGGAAAACTGATAGAGTGGTCTAACCAGCGAAGTAAAAAGGTAAGACCAAATCAGTCGATATAGCTGGTTGGTCTAATTGACGCTATACTACGAAAGATTTCGGTAAGGGAGGCACAGTAATGAAAGCGTTATTGATCGTTTTAAGTAAACGTCTGCATGAACTGAAAGAGGCAGAGAAAAAGGCGTGTCAAGAACTGGCAGATGCGCCAGATGGACGGATGCGGATATCGAAGCAGAAAGGATTCCTTCGTTTTTATCATGTCACTGAAGCGAACAATCATCGAGGCACCTACATCAAAAAGGAGAACGAGCAGTTGGCTCGGGATCTGGCGCAGAAGGACTATAACATAAAACTGGTCAACTCGATCAAACAAGAAAAGAAGGCGATTGAGGCTTTCCTGAAGGGCTATCCGAAAATTTCGCCGGAGGACACGTATGCGAAACTTGCACCTGCCAGGAAGGAAAAAGTGGAGGCGGCTTTTATGGAGGGTGAGGATTACGCGAGGGCGTGGCTCGCCCAGCCGTTTGAAGCGAATCCGTCATTTCCGGAGGAGAAGGTATTTGCGACCAAACGGGGCGAATTCGTGAGGTCAAAGTCGGAAGCGATGATCGCAGATGCATACTATGACATGGGGATCCCGTATAAATATGATTATCCGGTCGAGGTGGAGCCGGGCAGGTACCGCTATGTCGACTTTGCCGTGTTGGACGTGAGAAACGGAAAAGTATTCTATCATGAGCATCTCGGGCGCCTCGATGATCTAAGTTATCTTCGGAAAAACATGCGCAAGCTGAAGGAGTACCAGGCAATAAAAGTCTTTTCCGGAAAGAATCTGATTCTGACCATGGAGACCGAGGAATTTCCCCTGGATATGGGCCTGTTTCGGAAGAATATTGCCGAACTCTTCGGAAAAATACTTCCATAACTTGATACTGAGTTTTTTTCTTGGTTTTATCAAGCGCGACGAATCCGTTTTTGATTGCCATCTTTATGAAACTGCAGCTGAATTAAGCCTCTGTATTTCTGAACGAAAAGCACTCGTCCGGTTATTTTCGAATGCTATAATATAGTCGTTGGGTAATGCTTTTTTTCGGGAGGCATATATGGTGAAGAATAAACTTGTTGATCTGATCGTCCCTTTCATTTCTCTGATCGCCAGTGCTGTTGCGATCATTCTGATTTTTAATTTCGGTGTTAAGATATTGAAGGATTCCGGCGATAACCTGAAGAAGGAAAGACAGAAGATCGAGGCGGAATATGAGGAGCTTCACGAAGATAATATCGATGAGGAAACCGGGAAGAAGATCTTGACGGATAGATTCCTGGATAAAGAATACCGTTCTTATTATCTCGGCAAAAAAGCAAGCAACAAGTCCTTTGTTGCGATCATGACGCTCATGATCTTCGGCTTCATGGCCATTTATCTGATCAGCGGTATTGTCATGATGATCATCGATCTTGCGCGGGGACGAAAAGCAAAGATCGCATCCGTTATTGTATCCATTGTGCTGATTCCCTGTATTCTTGTCGGCATGCATTATTTCAACAAACTGATCGACATGAAGCTCCCGCCAAATCCGGATAATGCGACCTATCAGGCATATACGTACAATGTTATTGAGGTGGAGGAGCATAAGGAAGTAAGACATCACGATGACGAACCGGACGAAACGATAACCACGTACAAGCTGATCTATGAAGTCGATGGCCAGAGAAAATCGAGAGATGCAAGCGGCCGGATCCATACTGATTTCAAAAAACCGGGCATGTATTACCTGATCCAGGTGGAGGGCGACGGAAAGCTTGTTGATTTCACGATCTATCCCTGCGATGAATATGAGGTACAGAAATGACGGAAAAAGAGATACGGAAGCTGCTTCTTAGTAAGCAGGATAAAGAGTACAGGGATTTTCAGGCGAAGCTGATCCCGGATCCGGAGGGTGAGCCGATGACGTCTTCGATGATCGGCGTCCGTACGCCGGAGCTTCGTTCCATGGCAAAATCACTCGCCAAAGAGCCCGGGATCGATGAGTTCTTACAGGATCTCCCGCATCCGTATTTTGATGAGAATCAGCTGCATGCATTTATCATCTCCGAGACGCGTGATTATGAAAAATGCATGGAGCAGGTCATCGCGTTTCTACCTTATGTGGACAACTGGGCGACATGCGATCAGATGAATCCGAAAGTATTCGGGAAGAAGAATAATCGCGATGCACTTCTTAAGCAGGTAAAGATCTGGCTCGGTTCGAAGAAGACCTACGAAGTGCGGTTCGGGATCAAGATGCTGATGAGTCATTTCCTGGATGAGGCTTTCGATCCGAAATACCTTCAGATGGTAGCGAGGATCAAGTCCGAAGAGTACTACATCAATATGATGATCGCATGGTACTTCGCGACAGCGCTTGCAAAACAGTATGATGCGGTGCTTCCGGTCATTGAGGGGAAGAAGCTTTCCCCGTGGGTGCACAATAAGACCATTCAGAAAGCTGTTGAGAGCTACCGTATCACGGATGAGCAGAAGACATATCTCCGCACGCTGAAAATCGGAAATAAGAAGTAAAGTGATATAATGTCTGTATGGGGGATATGGACATGTTGGATTTCATTCGACAGAATATTTTTTGTGGCGTGATGGTGCTGACAGGGCTTTTCTTTGTCGTGTGCAATTTCATCGTCATGTTCTCCCGAAGATACAGAAAATCCCATACTTCCGGCATCCCGATCCTTGGCGGACTTCTGATTGCCATCGGTTTTTTGACTACACCGAAGCCCTTTAAGTGGCTCGCGCTCCTGGGTATTCTGGATCCGTCGATCTGCGGGATCTTCGTTTCCTTTTACTACGGAAAAAACGAGAATGCGATCCTGGAGAAGCGATATGCGTCTTTTCTTTCCGAGAAGAATTATGATCCGGTGCGCGAGGACGATGACCTCAAGATCGTAAGCAGGATCATCTATAAAGACCGTGAGGAATTCCCGCACGAGCAGGAGTTTCCTTATGTCACGAAAAAAGCGTTCCGGTTGGGCTATCCATGGGCGCTCATCATGGTGACGGAAAAGGATGGAAAACGCTTCCTTATCCTTGATACCGGCACGGAGGAAAGCCTGAAGAAGTTTGATCCCGAAAAGGTCCGAATTCTTCCTTTCGATGATGAGGAGATCGTTCTTCACGATATCGCGGATTACCTCGAGGGTGAGGTCGTCATCCGTCTGGTGAAGAAAACGCACCGTGAGAAGCGCCTCGAGGAGGAAGAGAATGCTGCCGTCGAGGTGGAGCTTCGTCAGTTCTCGGATAAATAATCCAGCACATCCATCTGGTTCATAACCTGCGGAAACTCCGGGAGGACCGGGCAGGGGATGTGTGGCTCAAAAGCAAGTTTCCTGAACCACGATGCCTGAACGGCATTCATGCCTAGTTCTCTTGCCGCGAAGAGTTCTCTTGATCCGCCGTCACCGACGTAGAGACATTCTTCCGGTTTTACCCCGAATTCTTCCATGAGCGACAGATACATCTGCGGGTCCGGCTTTTTGATCCCTTCTTCGTAGGAGATACGAACAGCGTCAAAGAGCGGGAAAAGTTTGCTTTTTCGAATGAGATCTCGTTCATCCGAAAAAGTATTCGTGATGAGGCCGACCTTGATGCCCCGTTTTCTCAGTTCTTCCAGCAACTGCACGGACTCGTCCGGGATCGCGTCAAAGGTATCCTGAAGAGCGGAGAGTCTCTTGGAAACGATCATGTTGACGTTTTCTTCAGAGTACTTCTCCAGTTTTTTGAGTGTCTCGGCGATGCCTTCTTCGATCGTGAGCTTCCCGGTCGTCCGGTCTTTCTCGTTCTCGTGCCACACCTTTCGGTATGTTGTCTGGTCGATACCGAGATCGGCCGCTGCATCTTCACCGAAGTACGTCTTTCCGACGAACAGGGTGATCAGGGTCTCAAACATGTCGAAGATTACAGCTTTGGTCATAGGTCCTCCTGATTAAAATGTGTTTTTTATAAGAAGCATCCCTGCTTTTTACTCGAATTGAGATTCGGCTTTCTGCGAAGTTTCCGCCCGCTTCTGAAGCGTCTTTTCAAAAAGCTCCCGTGCCGTTTCCGGGAACTGCGCATAAACGACTTTGGTGCCCTCTTCAGTGATCCCGCCCGGAGTGGCCACGCGCTTCACGACATCCTCGAAAGACATATTTTTCTTCAACATGAGTTCTCCGGTAGCGATCATGGTCTGAAGGACCATTCTTACAACCTGATCGTGCGGGATATCTGTATGTTCTTCTGCGGACTTAGTGATCACATCGAAGATCGATGCGATGAATCCCGGCATACAGCTCACGAGCTCGGAGCCCATACCCAGTTCCTTCTCGGGAAGCTCGATCACATCTCCCATAGAGGAAAGAAGACGCTTGAGGTTTCCTTTGTCTTCGGTGGTCACCTGATCGTTATAGCAGACAAGTGTCTGAGAGCGGTCGACCTCGGCCGTCACGCTCGGGATGACCTTCGCGATGCGGTGTACGCATGTTTTTACTGAATCTGCGCCCGCTGTGCTGCCGGTAAGGCTCTTTTCCAGATTCCCAAATGTAACGCTTCCGTTCAGGGAAACGATAAGTGCATCTTCTTTTAATGTATCGCGGATCTCTTCAAGTACGCCCTTCAGATCAAAAGGCCGTAAGGCGAGAAATACGATGTCTGTTTCGGAAGAGAGTTCAGAGTTGGTCTTGCATATGGTCGCCCACTTCTTCGCGTCACGAAGTTTTTCCGGGGAGCGGCTGGCCAGTAGCAGCGTGTTCTTGTCGACAAGCCCGGATGCGGAAAACTTCTCCGCCATCATCCTGCCCATACTTCCAAAGCCGATGATTCCAACTTTCATGGATCATACCTCCTTGTTTTCAGAAGCGGAAGCGGTATGCTTTCGCACTTCTTTCGAACCTGTTTCGACCACGCCTTTATGATAGCAGAGAAACACGACGAGGGGATATATACGGGCAGTATACAAATTGACGAAATAATGCGCGAATTTGTGTATCTCGAAAAATATTTATCGAAAAACGATAAAAAAGACTTGAAAAACGATATTGACCATGCTAGTATGATTTCAGAAGGAGGACAGGGCACATGACAAGAGAAGAAAGCATCGAACTGGCTGAAAAACTTGAAAAAGACTATGCTCAGTTGGAGAATATCCAGAAGGAACTCGAAGAAAATAATCAGGCGATCCATCGTCCGTATTCATCTACTAAGACAGAGTGGGGCGATTTTTACCACGGATATCTTCTGCTTGGCGTTCTGTTATGCATTTTTGTACTGCCTTTGGTCAACTTCTATGCTGCTGCTTTTATAGATTGGCTCATTCACTCAGGCAAGATCGATCCCATGAGGGGGATCTCAAACGCGATCAGTGGCATGTTTTTCCTTACGATCGCCGATTTCTTCCTGATCCAGCTCATCGGTTATCTCCGTTCAAAAAGGAAAAGTGATCAATATAATAGGAACGTCGATGTGGAGATCAAAGACAGAGAAAAAAGAGTTCACACTCTCACGAAAAGAAATGTTGACCTGAATAAAGAAATGGTGGAGCTTTTGAATAGAGTCTACAATTCCGAAAAGAGCGTGCCGGTCCAATTCCGTACGAGCAGTCACATGCATCAAGTAAAGAAACTGATCAGTAGCGGTAAAGCTGAGGACTTCTCAGGCGCTATACTGCTTCTTGAGCAGTAACCGGAAACCTGCCCGGAAGAAAGATCCGCTATTAGTAAATTGAATAACCTCTTTTCTTGATTTACCGTCTCCGAAACGCTAACATTAGTAGTGGAGGCGGTAAATGATTCCGCCGCCGATTCTTTTTCATAAGGAGAAATGACTATGGAAAGTATTGAGAGAGCAGCGAAGTTCCTGAAAGACGCGCAGACATATTACCTGGCGACCGTTGAGGGCGACCAGCCGAGAGTTCGTCCGTTTGGTACGGCGAATATTTTTGATGGAAAACTCTATATTCAGACCGGCAAGGTGAAGCCCTGCTCCAAACAGATCCACGCGAATCCTAAGGCCGAGATCTGTGCTTTTATGAACGGTGAGTGGCTCCGTATCGCCTGCGAGCTGATCGAGGACGACCGCCGCGAGGCAAGAGCCTCCATGCTCGATGCATATCCGACACTCCGCGGAATGTATAACGAAGACGACGGCAATACCGAGGTCTTCTATCTGAAGAATGCGACAGCAACGTATTCTTCCTTTACAAAAGCACCGGAAGTCGAGACATTCTGATATGTGGTTTGAAGAATCGGTTTTTTACCAGATCTATCCTCTGGGTTTCTGTGGCGCGCCATTTGAAAATGCGCCGGCAGAATATAACGAACAGGGGGTAGAAGCAGTTTCCTGCGCCGGAAACACCGAGCCCGCACCGATCAGAAAAGTCATTGACTGGATCCCGCACCTTCAGAAACTGGGTGTGAACGCGGTGTATTTCTCGCCTGTTTTCGAGTCGGATACGCATGGATATAACACAAGAGATTACGGTCTGATCGACCGCCGTCTCGGTACGAACGAAGATTTTAAGGAAGTGGTCGGAGCTCTTCATGATGCGGATATCCGTGTTGTGCTCGACGGCGTTTTTAATCACGTCGGCAGAGGCTTCTGGGCATTTCACGATGTGCAGGAGAAGAAGTGGGATTCCCCGTATAAGGACTGGTTCCATATTTCCTTCGACGGCAACTCCAACTATAACGACGGCTTCTGGTATGAGGGCTGGGAAGGCTGCTTCGATCTTGTGAAGTTCAATCTCCGAAATGATGCCGTGGTAAACCACATTTTCGATAAGATCCGCTACTGGGTCGAGTACTTCGATATC
The DNA here is from genome assembly GCA_017519205.1 of Clostridiales bacterium. Lineage (GTDB taxonomy): Bacteria > Bacillota > Clostridia > Saccharofermentanales > Saccharofermentanaceae > Scatonaster. The sequence goes on from JAFWSW010000154.1 coordinate 9,150, forward strand.
GACGGCCTCCGCCTCGATGTAGCGTACTGCCTGGACCGGGAATTCCTGAAGAAACTTCGTGGTTTCACGGGGACACTGAAGCAGGATTTCCTTCTGCTCGGCGAGCTTCTCCATGGTGACTATAAGATGTGGGTCAATGGCGAGATGTGCCATTCCTGCACGAACTATGCCTGCTATAAGGGACTGTTCAGCAGCTTTAACTGCATGAATATGTTTGAGATCATCAACACCTTGATCCAGCAGTTTGGTCCCGAGAACTGGAGCTGGTTCAGAGGACTTCATCTCATGAGCTTCGTCGATAACCACGACGTGACGAGGATCGCATCGAATCTTAATAACCATGAGCATCTGCCGCTCATTTATACGCTCGCTTTCTGTATGCCGGGATTCCCGTGTGTGTACTATGGATCCGAGTGGGGCGAGCAGGCGAGAAAAGAAGAAGGCGATCCGGCACTGCGTCCCTGCTTTGACAGCCCGAAGTGGACGGAATTAACCGAACACATCGCGAACCTTTCTGAGATCAAGAAAAACAGTCCCGCGCTGTGCTACGGATCTTTCCGATCCGTGGTACTCACGAATCACCAGTGTATCTTCGAGAGAAGATGGGAAGGCGACGGGTCCGAAGGATGTAGAAGCGGGAAGAATTACGAGCGTGTTCTTGTGGCGATCAATGCTGCGGACTACGAATATACCGCGCACTTTGATGCCGGCTGCGGCCAGGCTGTCGACCTTCTGACCGGAAGAATCCACGACTTCGGCGGAGGTTCTGTCCTGCCGCCGTATTCCTGTGCGATCTGGAAGATGGAGAACTGACCAAAAAAGATTAATGAAAACAAAGCAGGATGATTGCCCATCATCCTCTTTTTATGTGCCGAAATGACACTGCTTGTATTTGCGGAAAGTGCCAAAATGGCACTATATTTATTGCGGAAAAGTGCCAACTGTGCTATACTGTCATTGAGGTGATGGCAATGACAATAAAAGAACTTCGTAAAGAAAAAGGAATGACACAATCAGAATGTGCTGATTTTCTTCATATTCCGACGCGAACATACAAAAGATATGAGTCTGACGACAGCCGGGTTAATCCTATGAAGTATGAATACATTATCTCTCGTCTGCGGGAATATGGACTCATTGATGAGGATCATGGCAAGTTAACGATTGAACAGATTCGTGAAATATGCGGGGAAGTGTTTAAGGAGTATTCCGTCGAATATGCATATGTTTTTGGCTCCTATGCGAAGGGTACTGCTACTGAAAAAAGCGATGTGGATATACTGATTTCAGTTCCGACAGATGGATTGAAGTTTTTTGAACTGGTTGAAGTACTTCGAGAAAAACTGAAAAAAAGAGTAGATCTTCTTGATGAGGGCCAATTGGAGAACAATACTGCGCTAACACATGAAATTCTTAAGTATGGGGTGAAAATATATGGATAACATCAAAGATGATGCTTACTATGTAGACCGCATAATAAATGATTTGAAGTTTGTTATTGATAAAACAAAAGGACTGACAAAAGAAGAGATAGCAGCGAATGATATTCTGATTGATTC
>JAFWSW010000155.1 GCA_017519205.1 Clostridiales bacterium
CGAAGTTGGATAGTTGTGATGGCAGTTATCGAAGGCGTGGCTGTTTTGAGAAAAACGATTCAGATGAGAATCACATACGGACACATCTTCGTCACGATATGGACGCCTGATCTCCGGAACGTCGGAGCGGGTGATTTTCCGAAGAAGAAACTTCGATTTTGATCTGAATTATTTTTCACATAACGCTTCCCTTTTTTGCCGGCATGAAAATGCTTGAAATTATGCAAAAGGAGGCGGGTTTCATATGGATGAGAATGAGATCAAAGATGAACTCTTAAATGAAACCAAAGGTGAGACTAAAAGTGAATCACGAAATGTAGTGGAAGAGATCCTGGAACTGATCCGGGCCGACAAGTCGGACGGAGAACTCCGTGCGAAACTCGAAGACTACCATGAGAGCGACATCGCGGACGCGATCGAGCAGATCACCAAAGAAGAACGTAAGAAACTGTACCATATCCTCGGTGCCGAGAAGGCTTCCGATATCTTCGCATACCTCGAAGATCCGGAGGAGTTCATCGCCGAGCTCGATATCCGTTCTGCGGCAAAGATCATCGAGAACATGGACGCCGACGATGCTGTCGATGTCCTCGAAGAAGTCGATGAAGAGACGCAGGAGAAGATCATCTCCCTCATGGACGATGAGAGTTCCCAGGACATCAAGCTCATTCAGTCCTACGAGGATGATGAGATCGGTTCGAAGATGACCACGAACTTCGTCGTGATCAAGAATGACCTGACGATCAAGCAGGCCATGAAGGAACTGATCCGGCAGGCGGATGAGAACGATAATATCTCGACGATCTATGTTGTTGATCAGGATGAGAAATTCTACGGCGTGATCGACCTGAAGGACCTGATCCGGGCGAGAGACTATTCGAAACTCGAGTCCCTGATCGTCACTTCCTACCCGTATGTAAATGACCATGAGAAGCTCGACGAATCCATCGAGAAGATCAAGGATTACGCCGAGGACTCTATCCCGGTACTGAATGATGAAGAGAAGATCCTGGGTGTTATCACCTCCCAGGACATCATCGAAGTCGTTGATGATGAGATGGGTGATGACTACGCTAAGCTGGCTGGTCTTACTGCTGAGGAGGATCTGAAAGAGACGCTTCCGCAGAGTATGAAGAAGCGCCTGCCCTGGCTGGTCACGCTTCTGATCCTCGGCCTGTTCGTATCCACGGTCGTCGGTCTTTTCGAGACGGTCGTATCGGAACTGGCGATCATCGTATGTTTCCAGAGCCTGATCCTGGATATGGCAGGTAATGTCGGTACCCAGTCGCTCGCTGTTACGATCCGTGTTCTGATGGATGAGCACCTGAAGGCGACAGAGAAGATCAAGTTCGTCTTTAAGGAGATGCGTGTCGGCTTCTTTAACGGCATGCTCCTGGGATGCCTGGCCTTTGTCGGCATCGGTTTTTATGTCATGCTGTTCAAGCACTATTCCGCGGGTTTCTCGTTTGCCGTCGCGGCATGTGTCGGCGGATCCCTGTGGCTGGCCATGATCGTCAGCAGCCTCGTCGGAACACTCGTCCCGATGTTCTTCCATAAGATCAATGTCGACCCGGCGGTCGCATCCGGACCGCTTATCACGACTGTCAACGATCTGGTCGCAGTCGTTACCTACTACGGATGCGCATGGATCTTCCTGATCAATCTGTTCCACACAGTTGCATAAGAAACGGAATAAGAAGTGTGCGGCCTCTGCCTGAGGCAGCCCGAAAATATAGAGCATAAGAAAAGAGCTGCCGATTTGAAGGCAGCTCTTTTGGTTTCGTTTTTGTTATCCCGAAAAGGCCGGGACGATGTTCCTTAAGATCCTTAGATCAGGATGATACCGAGGATCTCTTTCTGGAGAGACTTCAGCTTCGAGATCTCCTCAGCGAGGGAATCACCGCTGGAGACATTTCTCTTCTCGACCAGAACGACGGAAGAATATTTCTCAAGTGCTTTTACCGTCTTCGCATCGGAAAGGATGTTGCCGGAATAATCGATCTTGCCCTTGAAGGATTCCTTCAGTGCGGTGAGCGCCGGGTCGTTACTATCGACGGTACCGATCATGCAGCAGGAAGATCCGGAAGCCTCGGCGATCGCCAGGGTATTGGCGGTCGTAGCAGCGACGACATCCTTATTCTCATAGACCGGATCACCCTCGAGCTTCTTGATGGTCTTATCAAAGAAGAGCTTCTTACCGAACGGTGCGACACCGAGGAGCGGGTAGTGGAAGCGGGAAAGCAGATTGTTTCTGGAGCGGATCTTGCCGGAGAAAACGTCTCTGACATATACATATCCGCAGGAAAGAACGAGACCCAGAACGAATCCAATGATAGCGAATTTGATTACATTCTTCTTCGCGGAGTGGGATGCGTTGGCATTGGAAAGATTGTTCTTAGCGATTTCCAGGTCCTTCTCGAGAAGTGTCAGTTCCTCTTTCGCATCACCGATGCTCGTCATATTATCTTCGATGTTCTTGTTGAGATTGTTCAGTGCGTCGCTGTCTGTGGTAAGCGCACGCTCTGCAGACAGGATGCTGTCCTCATATCTGGTGCGGTCCTCATACATCAAGCGGTTTACTTCATATCCGGTAAAGGAATTGACGATCGAGACCTGATAGCTCGAATCCAGATCCTTGAGGATCTTTACGATCTCGGAGTAGAGATAATCCGCAGTCTTCTTTGCCAGTTCGATGTCGGTGTAATAAACATCGAGGGAGACGAACTGATCTTCCACATTGGAGACATTGATCAGCTCCTGAATGTAGCGCTTGTCTGCATCCGAACCGAGGATCTTCTTTACGTTCTCGAGGATCTCGTCTGAGAAAGGATACATGACTGCACACGCATTTACGATACGGCGCTGCTCATTTGCCTTATAGTTGGCATATTCTTCCACGGCATTCTCCGGGATCGGGGCATCTACGGCAAAGGTGATTCTCGCCGTGCCGCAGTTGAACGGGTCGATCGTGTAGTAGATGCTGTTCTCCAGATAGTATCTTCTCGTCTCGTTCAGAGCACGGTCTCTTTCGATCTTGCGGGTATAATACGGGATACTTACTTCGTTGATCGTTTTATTCTTCTGCTCAAGATTTTGAATCGCGAACTCCTTGGCAGCGACTTTCTCCTCCACGGAATCGACCGCTTCCTGATAGGTGTCACTGAGCTTCGTATTTCTGGCCCGGTAGTATCCGAATCCTCCTAAAAGTGCGGTGAATAATCCTGTGACGATAACGATCAGAACGATCGATTTCAAAAAAGACGCAAGGATATCCGTTACTCTGATCTCAAGTTCATTTTTCTCCATAAATCCAGCTCCTCTGGGTAAAACTGTTCTCCCGACCTTATTTCCTCGGGAAAAGCACTCGTAATGTAGTATATCGCCGAAATGAGGCGTGTCAATGGATGATTACTTGCAATATTATAACATATTCATTATTTTCCGCTTTTTCCTTTCGGGAAAGGGGGTTGACAAACGCTTTTGTGCAGAGTAATCTAACGTCAAATTGAATACGCAGAAAAAGCGATGACGAAGAGAAGTAGCCTGTTTTATCGCTGCCAGCGAGTGAGGGACGGTGCAAGCCTCATAGAGTGAATACAGGTGAATAACACTTCCGAGCTGCAAAATGAAATGCCGAAGGCGGCGTACGACAAAGCCGCATGACGCAGAGTAGTGGAAGCCGAAAGCCGCGCGTCAGGCGGCAGGGTTTGATAGAACCCAGATGAGGTGGCTGTTTTGTAACAGCAATTCAGGTGGTACCGCGATTGTATAGTCGTCCTGAAGCAGAAGATGCTTCGGGGCGTTTTTGTTTCTTCCCGAAAAGCACTTCTGGCGAACCATAAAGCTGCCCGGGGCGGGTGATCCTACTCGGGAAAAAGGTGCAAAGGAGAGAGCAAATGGACATTATTGATGTAAGAGAAATCTTCAGAAACAGAGAACAGTATCTCGGTAAAGAAGTGACCGTCGGCGGTTGGGTCAGATCCGTCCGTGACAGTAAGACTTTCGGATTTATCGTTCTTCACGACGGTACATTCTTCGAGCCGATCCAGGTCGTATATCACGACGCACTTCCGAATTTCGAAAAGATCTCCAAGACGAACGTCGGTGCGGCCCTGATCGTAACAGGTACACTTGTTGCGACACCGGAAGCCAAGCAGCCCTTCGAGATCCAGGCGACGGAAGTTGTTCTGGAAGGTGATTCCACTCCGGATTATCCGCTGCAGAAGAAGCGCCACAGCATCGAGTATCTTAGAACGATCACACATCTCCGTCCGAGAACGAACCTGTTCCAGGCGGTCTTCAGAGTAAGATCCCTTTGCGCCTACGCGATCCACAAGTTCTTCCAGGAGAGAGACTTCGTATATGTACATACTCCGCTGATCACCGGTTCCGACTGTGAAGGTGCCGGCGAGATGTTCCAGGTAACGACACTTGACCTGAACAACATCCCGAAGACGGAAGACGGTAAGGTCGACTACAGCCAGGACTTCTTTAACAAGCCGACCAACCTTACGGTCAGTGGCCAGCTGAACGGCGAGACTTTCGCGATGGCCTTTAAGAACATCTATACATTCGGACCGACATTCCGTGCGGAGAACAGTAACACCACACGTCATGCCGCGGAGTTCTGGATGATCGAGCCGGAGATCGCATTTGCAGATCTCAAGGATGACATGCTCCTTGCCGAGTCCATGATCAAGTACATCATCAACTTCGTTCTGGAGAACGCTCCGGAAGAGATGAAGTTCTTCAACGATTTCGTAGATAAGGGCCTGATCGAAAGACTCCAGCATGTAGCATCTTCCGACTTCGGCCACGTTACCTACACAGAGGCGATCGAGATCCTCGAGAAGGTAAACGACAAGTTCGAGTACAAGGTATCCTGGGGCTGCGATCTTCAGACCGAGCACGAGAGATACCTCACCGAGGAAGTCTTCAAGAAGCCGGTATTCGTTACCGACTATCCGAAGGAGATCAAGGCTTTCTACATGAAGCTCAACGAAGACGGAAAGACTGTTGCCGCTATGGACTGCCTCGTTCCGGGCATCGGCGAGATCATCGGCGGATCCCAGCGTGAAGACGACTATGACAAGCTCGCTGCCCGCATCACGGAACTCGGCATGAAGCCGGAGGACTACGGATTCTATATGGATCTTCGTAAGTTCGGTACCGCGCGTCACGCAGGTTTTGGTCTCGGATTTGAGCGCTGCGTCATGTACCTCACAGGTGTCAGCAACATCCGTGACGTCATCCCGTTCCCGAGAACGGTCAACAACTGCGAACTGTAAGGAGGTAGAAAAATGGGTACGATCCAGATTCCGGACGGGTATAAGAGCCCGCAAACCATTCGCGAGACGGAAGTCGCGATCAAGGAAGTAAAAGACTATTTTGAAAGAGCACTGTCAGATGCGCTGAACCTGACACGTGTGTCGGCGCCGCTATTCGTAAAGCCGGAGTCGGGACTCAATGATAACCTCAACGGTGTAGAAAGACCGGTTGCTTTCGGCATTAAGGAACAGGGCGAGAAGGAAGTCGAGATCGTTCACTCCCTCGCAAAGTGGAAGAGAATGGCACTCTGCAAGTACGGCTTCAACCCGGGCGAGGGCCTCTATACCGATATGACGGCGATCCGTCGTGATGAAGATACCGACAACCTCCACTCGATCTATGTTGACCAGTGGGACTGGGAGAAGATCATCACGAAAGAGCAGAGAAACGTCGAGACTCTGAAAGAGACTGTCTTCCGTATCTACATGGCGATCAAGCAGACCGAGTACTACATCTGCGGCAAGTATCACTTCATGGATCCTTTCCTGCCGAACGAGATCCACTTCATCACGACACAGGAACTCGAGGACATGTATCCGGATAAGACGCCGAAGGAAAGAGAGAACCTCATCACGAAGGAATACGGTGCCGTGTTCCTCATGCAGATCGGCGGCGCACTGAAATCCGGAAAGCCGCATGACGGCCGCGCTCCGGACTACGACGACTGGTCTTTGAACGGCGATATCCTCGTTTACTATCCGGTCCTCGGATGCTCCCTCGAGCTTTCCTCCATGGGTATCCGTGTAGATGAAGAAGCTATGGCGAAGCAGCTCAAGATCGCAGGATGTGAAGAGAGAGCGGAACTTCCGTTCCAGAAGGATGTACTTTCCTGCAAGGTTCCGTACACCATCGGCGGCGGTATCGGCCAGTCCCGTATCTGCATGTTCTTCCTGCAGAGAGCACACATCGGTGAAGTACAGTCATCGATCTGGCCGGAGGACGTAGTGGCCAAGGCTGCTGCGCACGGAGTTAATCTTCTTTAATCCCTGAATACGAAACGAAAAACGAAGAAGCCCTGCGAGTCGTCCGCGGGGCTTCTTTTTATGCGAATTTATATTATCGAAAAGCACCCGCCCGTGGGCGGAGCTTCCATCTGTCAGAATGAGTTTGCGATGTGGATGATGACGACGATACCGATCTGTGCGAAAAGGTAGAACAGAAGGTAGCTTACCGCCAGCATGTTGAAGGTGGCGTTGTCCGTAAGCATGAGGTCGTTCTTGATGGAAACGTAGTGCGTGAATCCCATGATGACCAGTGCGACGAAGATCAGTGTGAATGCGCCCTGGGTTCCGAGAAGAACGGAGAAGAAGATCAGTATGTCGGCAAAGCACATATAGATCGACGACATTGAGATCGTATCCAGTGCCCGTATGAACGGGAGCTTTCTGTTGGTAAACCTCGACATCACGACGAAGCATGCGGCGAGGATGATCACACTGGCCCAGAGGATCGCGGACGTTGTTAAGAAAGCGATGATCGGGTGATCGGAGAAAAGATCCGTCTTACCGAACATCAGGGAGATCAGCATCCCGAGGAACGGAGAATTGGTCTTATAAGTAAGAAGGACCATCAGCGAGGTAAATGTCGCGAAGATCGAGTTGATGATCAGGACTTTCGGAATGGAAACACGCTGCGGACGGTTCTGTATTGTAGTGACCGGATGCCAGATATAGTTCATGACAGGCCGCATGAGCTTCGACAGAGACGGGAAGCGGGAACGGACCTGATCGATGAATCTGGAGAAAGAGAAACCGTCCTTGGATTTGCCGGATGCGGAATCCGCATGATTCCAGACCTGCTTCGTCTTCTTTTCCTTCTTCGTGTATTGGTTCGGGTCAGCACTGCATGAGGAATAGTCCGGCGGAGCCGAGGTGGAAACTGCTGTGGAACCTGCATCGGAAGAACTGGACGCACCGGAAGAACCGGTGGATCTATTTCCGGCAGAAGCTGATCCGCGGCAGGAACATCTCTGTCCCGCGGCGAGTTCTTTTCCACAGTAAAAACAGGTTTTTGCCATTTTCTCGCTATCCTTCTTCTATCAGACGGGCCGGAAACAAAACCGTCAAGGTATTCTGACACACATGCCCCAGCTAGTAATGTATAATACGGGAAGAATGTTATCAATTTATGTCGAAACGTGATTTATTTGCCAAATTTATGACATGATGTGATAGAAGGGGCGAAAAGTGGGCGAGCACAAGGCATCCCAAACAGAGAAAGACCGTAAGAAAAAAGCGGTAAAAGAACCGGAGTACGGATGTGTACCCAGCCGCTTCTGGTATAACTTTTTCGGAACGGGGATCGCTCTTCCCATACTGCGCCGGTATTTCAGATTAGATGTAAAAACAGATAAAAAGATCAGAGATCTTCCCGGACCTCTGGTATTTGTCGGGAATCATCCGTCGTTTATCGATCCGGTCATCATGGCGGCGACCGTGAAAGGAAGACCGATCAACTTTGTCGCCGGAGAATTCCTGTTTAGAAGAAAGATCTTCGGACCGGTCATCACCAAGGGCGGTTGTATCCCGAAGGCCCAGTTCAGAAACGATCTCCGGACAGTCCGTGCCATGATCAAGGTCCTTTCCCGTGGCGGAACTCTCGGCATCTTCCCGGAGGGTACGAGATTTACGGACGGGCACTCGATCCCGTTTGAATCCGGACTGGCATCTCTCGTGAAGAAGACAGGGGCCGGAGTCGTGATCTTCCGTTCGCACGGTGCCTATATGACCTGGCCGAGATGGAGCCAGAGTTCTTTCCGGAAAGGAAGGATCACGGCAGAGTTTACCGATGTCCTTCCACGCGAGAAGGTCGAGACGATGACGGTCGATGAGATCCACGACTATCTCCGCTCGGCGCTGGACTATAACGAATACGAATACTTCAGTTCGCACCCGCAGGAGTTCCGCTCGAAGGGTGTGGCTTCCGGCGTGCAGAATATCGCGAATATCTGCCCGCGCTGTGAGGCGCTGAATACGACGAAGATCGCGGACGCCAAAGGAGATCCGGCATTCGCATCGGGATCCTGGGGCAAAGACGCGAAACGAAAGAAGAATGTTCTGATCTGCAGCGCCTGCGGAAACAAGGTCCTCATGAACAGCCGCGGCTTTTTTGAGCCGGCAGGGAAGGATGACAAGTGTTTCCCGGATCTTCATGAGTGGGCCTCCTGGGAGAAAACAGTCTACGGGAAAATGGCGGCGGAGCCGGGCTTCACGCTGACGGAGAAAGTCTCTCTTTTCAAGCTCTGCGATGAGCGCAATCATGCGAAAGTCGGCGAAGGTGTGCTGACGGTAAAAGACGGCGTGATCACCTACGAGGGAACCGAGTGTGCGCCGGAGGACGGCATCATTTATAAGAAGGGAAAACCGCTCAGCAAGCACCTGGGCAGGGATATTATCGAGTCCGGAAAGAAGGTAACGAAGACCTATCCGATCTCGGGCATGAGGGGCATGCTGATCGACTACGGCAAGTTCGTCGAGCTTTTCGAGCCGAAGGAAGGCGCGTACCGCTATGTGCCGGAGAACCTCCAGCGCCTCTATGAGATCCAGAGTATCGTCATGGCCATGAAGGATCAGATGGATTCGTGAAGATCGAAGATGTGATCGTAGATGAGGTCGATGTTCTCATCTGAATACTCGATTTCCGAAGAAAACATACGCGCCAGTTCGACCTGATCTTCTTTGGTAAAAGCACCCGTCCCCTTAAACTTACATGCGCCGATGTAGCGGAGAAGCCTCATATTGAGAACTGCAAATTCCACACAAAGAGCGGCTTCGTCATGAAACGGCGATTCGCCGAGGTGCCGGTAGATCAGGTACCAGACGATATTTTCATATTCGAAGGCGCGGCCTTCTTTTTCCATATAGTTTTCAAATGCAAAGCGATCCTCTTGGGAAAGAGCTGTGGATCTCAGCCTTCTGAGCTCGATATTCCATGCGGGATCGAGTCTTTCGAGACTGCCGAGAAAATCGCCCCAGTGGGAATAATGAGCCGGCGTCTTCGGGAGCGCGGTCCTCGGTGCCTCAAGATACTCGAAGATATCAGCGATACGCGCGTCCAGGGGTTTTGTCCGGTCCTGAAGATAAGAGAAGATCTTGGATCTTACATCATCTGTTTCGGAAAGTCCGATCAGGCGGACCGGTTCGCTGTGGGACAGAAGCATGCGGGCGGCCTCTTCGCAGCAGAGCCCGTATCCCATCTCCATATGTTCGGAATAGTCCTTATAGAATCTCGGATGCTCGGTACAGATCTCGCTTAAGGATTCTTCGCCGAGCCCCAGGATCAGCTCGCAGAGGTTTTTGGAATTAAGAAACGGGCAGCGCTCGTTTTCCGCCATGATGAAGTGGGGAAGGGGTTCCTCTTCGGAAGGCGGGCAGATACAGGCCTTAAGCTTCTCCCCGAGAGGACCTTTTACGGTCTTATAGTACTCATATGTTTCGTCATCGATGTCGATCTCCCAGCCGATACAGCAGCTATGGCGGCACTTTCCCGCGATGCACTGAAAACCGATCGAATAATCGGGCATGACGATGCGCTGAACTTCGTTTTCCATGGTGATTCCTCCCTAAAGAAATGTACTGCGAATACGGGTGCTTTTCAAGAAGAATGAAAATGTTCGGAAGAATTTTGCAACAGAATCTTTTTTTGCTTCGTCTATTTACACGAAGGCGAAATGCGAAGCCTCATCCGGATAAATCGCAAAATCGAAAACGTAAAGTGAATCGTAAAATCGAGGAGAATATAAATGAAAAATGCAAATAAGATCATGTTAACCGCGCTTCTGACAGCAGCCCTTCTGATGAGTGCGACCGGATGCAGTAAGAAGACAACAAAAACAAAAGGCGAGACGAAGAGAGCTGAGGTCACTTCCGAGCAGACGAGCGAAGTGAATGGAACGGAAGTGCTTGTCGCCCGAAAAGCACCGGATCTGGCAGGACACCCGGACAAGACCAGTATCTCCGAATCAGGCGTGATGCCTTCTTCCGAAGCCGCAAAGCCGGTCATCACGGACTTAAGATCCGCATACTCGGTCATCAATTATGAGCTGTACAGCAAGATCGTTTCCGGCTCGGAATTCACGGTCGAAGCGATCATCAGCGATGAATATGAGACAACTGCACCGCAGGAGATCACCATGTATGTGTTCGCCTATGATGCCGCTTACGAATGGAACACGGAGGATGCCTATGCAACGATCAAAGGCTCTCCGATCAACGCGATCGTCGACCAGGAATACAATACGATCCACACCTACTGGATCAAGGGCATGCTTCCGAAGGAAATGCCGACCGGTAAGTACACGATGGTTTTTGTCCTCCCGGACGGAACCGTAGATTCCATGGCCGACTTCGATCTTGTCCAGCCGAGTGAAGCTCCGGCTCCGATGGGTATCGACTGATTAATCAGCAACTGGCGAAAGAAAGGAAAGCTTTCAGGTTATACGAAAGAAAAGCGGGTCCTCACCCCCTCCAGAGGCCCCGCTTTTTTCTTTGCCTTTTTATATATTATTAAATTGAATCCCTATAAAATCAGCAGTATAATAATAGGGCTTGAACAACAAGTAATTTTCTTAAGGAGTGTGAACATTATGGCAATGGTTCAGAAGAAAAATGTCGAAGATTTAAACGTTTCCGGCAAAAGAGTAATCGTTCGTGTGGACTTCAACGTACCGCTCGACAAGAAGACAGGTGAAATTACAGACGATAAGAGAATCAAGGGTGCTCTCCCGACGATCAAGTATCTCGTAGATAACGGTGCAAAGGTTATCCTCGTTTCCCACCTCGGTCGCCCGAAGAATGGACCGGAGCCGGCATTCTCCATGAAGCCAGCTGCTGACCGCCTCGCTGAGCTCATCGGTAAGCCTGTAACACTGGCTGCTGACGTTATCGGCGAAGATGCTAAGGCGAAGGCTGCTGCTCTGAAGGACGGCGAGATCCTGATGCTCGAGAACGTCCGTTTCCACAAAGAAGAAACAAAGAATGATCCGAAGTTCGCAGCTGAGCTCGCTTCCATGGCTGACCTTTATGTCAACGATGCTTTCGGTACAGCTCACCGTGCACTCGCTTCCACAGCAGGTCTTGCTAACTTCCTGCCGTCTGCTTCCGGTTACCTCATCGAGAAGGAGATCAAGTTCATCGGCGGTGCCCTCGCTAATCCGGAGCGTCCGTTCGTAGCTATCCTCGGTGGTTCCAAGGTTTCCGACAAGATCGGCGTAATCGAGAACCTCATCGACAAGGCTGATACGATCATCATCGGTGGTGGTATGGCTTACACATTCGCAGCTGCTCAGGGCGGTTCCATCGGTAACTCCCTCTGCGAGCCGGACAAGTTCGATCTGGCTAAAGAGCTGATCGCTAAGGCAGAAGCTAAGGGCGTTAAGCTCCTGACACCTGTTGATACTGTTGCTGCTGACGCTTTCGACGCTAACGCTAACTCCCAGGTAGTTGATACCATGGCTATCCCGGATGGCTGGATGGGTCTGGATATCGGACCGAAGACCATCGAGATGTTCTCCGCTGAGATCAAGGCTGCTAAGACCGTTATCTGGAATGGTCCTGCAGGCGTATTCGAGTTCGAGAAGTTCGCAGTTGGTACTAAGGCTCTCGCTCAGGCGATCGCTGAGTCCTCTGCAATCTCCATCATCGGTGGTGGTGACTCCGCTGCTGCTGTTGAGAAGCTCGGCTATGCTGACAAGGTAACTCACATCTCCACAGGCGGCGGCGCTTCCCTCGAGTTCATCGAAGGTAAGGTCCTCCCGGGTATTGACTGCCTCCAGGATAAGGAGATCGGCAGAACATTCGCAGCTGGTAACTGGAAGATGAACTGCGGTATCCCGGCGGATGCTGTTAAGCTCATCGAAGAACTGAAGCCGCTCGTTAAGGACGCTACAGCTAAGATCGCTCTCGGCGTTCCGGCTACTGCTCTTGCAGCTGCTGTTGAGGCTACTGCTTATACAAACATCAAGATCGCTGCTCAGAACTGCCACTTCGAAGAGAAGGGTGCTTTCACAGGCGAGATCTCCCCGCTGTGGCTGGCTAAGATGGGCGTAACATACTGCATCATCGGTCACTCCGAGCGTCGTGAGTACAACGCTGAGACAGACGAGACAGTTAACAAGAAGGCTCTGGCTCTTCTGAAGTACGGCGTTAAGCCGATCATCTGCTGCGGTGAGTCCCTGGCTCAGCGTGAAGCAGGCGAGACATTTGACTGGATCAAGGGTCAGATTGTTGGCGCTTTCAAGGATATCCCGGCTTCCAAGCTCTGCCAGATCACAATCGCTTACGAGCCGATCTGGGCTATCGGAACAGGCAAGACAGCTACAGACGAGCAGGCTGAAGAAGTTTGCAAGTTCATCCGTGGCGTCATCGCTGAGCTCTACTGCGAGAAGTGCGCTGAAGCAATCACGATCCAGTACGGCGGATCCTGCAACGCAGGTAATGCTGCAGGTCTCTTTGCTCAGGCTGACATCAACGGCGGTCTCGTCGGTGGTGCTTCCCTGAAGGCTCAGGACTTCTCCGTAATCTGCAACGCTGCTAAGTAATTCTTTACGAAAAGCACCTGCACGGATAATGATTTTTCAAAAAGAGCTGTCTTCCGAAAGGAGGGCAGCTCTTTTTCTTTCTGATTGAGGGAATACTGCGCGTTCCTCCTTTATTGTCTGCTTATCGGACGTGGTATAATGAAGAATGTAGTGGTTCCCGGCGGGATCACTTCCGGAAATGAAGAATTAAGAAGATAGAAAGGAATCGAGAAAAATGGGATTTTGGGATATCTTTTATGCTTACGGATATATCATCGCGATCCTTATGATGGTCGTAAGCTTGATCATCAGCGCGAACTGTAAGCGGTCTTTCAATAAATATGCGAAGGTCATGGCAAGAAACGGTCTGACCGGTGCGGCTGCCGCTCAGCGCATCCTCTCCGCTTACGGAGTCAACGATGTCACGATCCAGCCGATCCAGGGCGACCTTACAGATAACTACAACCCGTCGGACAAGACACTGAATCTTTCCGAGTCGGTCTATGCCAATTCTTCTATCGCAGCGATCGGTGTTGCGGCACATGAGTGCGGACATGCGATCCAGCATAATGTCGGATTCGTCCCGAATAAGATCCGCTCGGCACTGGTTCCGGGAGCGAATATCGGTTCCCGCTTCGGACCGATCCTCGCGA
This sequence comes from Clostridiales bacterium, assembly GCA_017519205.1. Taxonomy (GTDB): domain Bacteria; phylum Bacillota; class Clostridia; order Saccharofermentanales; family Saccharofermentanaceae; genus Scatonaster. The sequence goes on from JAFWSW010000155.1 coordinate 13,498, forward strand.
TCGTCGGCGCCGGCATGATGGGCTATCTGGATTATTCCGGAGAAAGCGGCGGCGGAATCGGCTACACGATCTTCTTCGCCGGAATCGTGATCTTCACACTGGCAGTGCTTTTCTATCTGGTAACACTTCCGGTAGAACTCGATGCTTCCAGAAGAGCCCTGAAGATCCTGAAAAATGACGGCCTTCTGGCAGGCGATGAACTCTCCGGTGCGAGAGCCGTACTGTCAGCCGCAGCGATGACCTACATCGCCGCCGCAGCATCCGCGATCGTCACGCTGCTCCGACTGATCTCTTACGGAAAGAGAAGAAATTAGTACCGGAAATATAAGTAGAAATTATAATGAACACGCCGGATTTCCAGTATCGGAAGCCCGGCGTGATTTTTTGTCCGAATTTCATTAATGTTTACAAAACTACTCATATAAAATATTGTTTTCGTTTTCCCTTCGAAAGTAAGATACGTACACACCGAAAATACTTTCAAAAGGAGAACATGACATGACAAAACAACAAACATGTAGAAGGGTTGACAGCAGGCGCTTTCTGACGATTCTGCTTTTGATTTCATTTGTATTTTCCGCGCTTCCGTCGATCCTTCTTATCAGGGAAGTGGGGGCGGCGCCGATTCCGGAAAAGAACGGTAAGGTCTACCACGACAGCGAGTACTTCGAGCTGTATCACAAGGTGGACGGACAGGTGAGATCGAAGATCCTCGAATACCTCTACGCAGAGACGACCCATCCCGGGGAGACGCGTCCGGTATACTGCGTCTGCGCGGGTGCGCCTACTCCGGAGACCGGCTCTATAGTTCCGTCCGTCATGGACGATCCGGCCGCGGCGACGCTTCTTTCGAGGATCCAGTACATCATCGAGATGGGAGACGGCCAGTTTTCCATCCCGGATACGGTCAACGGGCATCCGCATATTCATTATTGCGTCAAGCAGATCATGATCTGGAACCTGGTGCACCTATACTTCGATAAGTTAAGCGCTTCCTCCCAGCCGTACTTTAAAGGAATCGATATCGACACGTTTGTGGATGGTGAGGGAAGCGGTCCGACCGCGGAGAGTATCCTTGCCGAGGCAAAAAGACTCTGGAAGGTCTACGATGCCGCCGGCCGCCCGTCGCGTACCGGATCGTATACGCCGAACTATAGAGCGGAGATCGGGAATGTGTCCTCGTGCAGCTTCGATCCTGCTTCCGGAAAATACCGTGCGACCTTTACGGTGACGGTCAGAGAAACAAATACGGGAAGTACCGGCGGGCAGTTCCGCTTCACTGAGATCTCCGGCGGACGCGTCTATCTTCGCGGATCAGACGGGAACTACACGGCACGTGTGTCGAACACGGATGTCCTCCCATCCGGAAGCCAGTTTTCTGTTGAAGGAAAATGGAGGGATCTGATCGATTCTTCCTCGGGAAAAGCACTCGGCGTGCAGGTGATGGCAGTCAATAATACAGGAAATGAAGCGCCGCAGCAGATGTACGGATATTTCTTTGATCAGTCCCTGACCGCATCGGGAAAATCGAAACAGACATATGTCGGCTGGCACGAGAGCTCCGCGAAAACATTCGAGGGAACGGAGGCATCCTGGGAGACACCGGTGGCAAGCGTCGATCTTACCAAGGTCTCCGTATTCGGAGGGACCTCGGTTCCGGAAGAGTGGGCGGTCTTTGAAGTGTACCGTTCCGACTACGGATCTTTCGAAGCGGCAAGAGCGGACGGATTCGGATTCCGCTGCCGTTCGGTCGCAAGCGGGCAGATCCAGGACAGAGAAACCGGAAAAGCACTCGTTCTTCCGTCCGGGACCTACACGATCCGCCAGACAGAGGCTCCCGAAGGAACGAAGATGATGTCGCCGAACCCGGGAACATTTACCGTCGATGCGAAAAAAGCAGGCAACGGAGCGACATTCACGGATGAGA
>JAFWSW010000156.1 GCA_017519205.1 Clostridiales bacterium
CTCCATCGAGGTTTACATCCCAGATGATCTCGTTGTTTGCATCGTCGAAGATGGTGTAGTACGCCGGTGTCTTACCAAAGTACTCCATGTTGAAGATATCTTCATATCCGATGACAGGGATCTTATAAACATCATAATTGATCACGCCGTAGGCGGTCCTTAAGAAGTTGATGGAATCGTAACTCATCGTAAAGACGAACGAACCGTCATTGATGCTGTTTTCAATTTCAGTCAGCCAGGATTTGTATTCGGAATCTGCACCCGGGAGGTTGAAGAGTTTGTCCACATAACCGGCCAGCGCAGCTCTATCCAGGACGACATCATCAAGCGTGATGCGGCTTCCGTCAGAAGAACGGTAGTTATATGCGCGGAATTCATTTTCCTTCAGATCTGCAGAAGCGGTTACCGCAAAAGAGAAGACCTGTGAGTCAGAGCGGAACAGTGCTGTTCTAAACTCAACGTCTTTGCTCTCGACCGGCTTTCCTGCCTTGGCATCCTGAAGAAAAGCATCTGCTGTTGTTTTATATATTTCGCTTGTCGCGTTCATGGATTCCGATAAGTCGTTCATGATCGCGGTCTGGAGTTTGTCATATGGAGATCCGTCTTCAAAGAAGAGCTGGTCTATTCCGAGAAAGATACAGTCGGTCTCTTCATCCGCGGGGCTGAATGCAGATGTGAAGTCCCAGTACTCGATCGGATAATTCAGTCCGAGCGTCTCCAGAGAGTTGTCCAGGACAAACACGTTTTCCGGGGCAGAGGTCTCGCTCTCAGAGGTTTCTGTAGAATCCGTAGGTGTCTCGGCAGTAGGATCCTCAGTAGGAAAGACCGTCTCCTCAGTTGTTTCTGTGGTGGTTTTCTTTGTCTTCTTAGTCTTCTTTTTGGTTTCTTCAGAGGACTTGGAACAGCCTGCCAGTGACAGGACCATCGTTCCGCAAAGAAGAGCAGCAACAATACGTTTCATTACGCAATCTCCCAATTCTTTTTAACATATTATTTTCAAGAAAAGACCGGATATAAACCCGGTCTTATCATTGAAAAGCACTATTCATTTCCGAAGATCAGATCTCATCGGTGGCAGGAATGTCTGCGACCTGCTGGGAAAGCTGTTCGATCGCTTCTTTATACTTGGCAAGTACCTGCGCGGAGATGTGGTCACGGAATGCGGAGTTGATCGGGTGAACGATGTCCTTATATTCTCCCTCGGGAGTGCGGCGGCTGGGCATCGCAATAAAAAGACCATTGTTTCCCTCGACGACTTTTACATCGTGTACGACGAACTGCTGGTCAAAGGTAATGGAGACGATAGCTTTCATTTTGCTCTCGAGCGTAAGCTTGCGAATGACGATGTCCGATATTTCCATATCTGCCTCCTAATATACACCCTAAATACCCACTATCATGTAGAATAACATAATTTTTGAACATAATCATCATATTATCTTTGAAAAAAGGGTATAATAGTAGGGCAATTGTGTTCGCATTTGCCAAGGGTATCTTTATTTTTTAAGGATTTGCCCGTAAAACACAGCTTTGGGAGAATAGTATGACTGAAGGAATGAAAGACTTGCCGGCAGGCAAGCGCGTTTTTTTTGTAGGAATCGGCGGTATCAGCATGAGCGGTCTTGCCCGTATCGCATGTAATTACGGTTTGATCGTCGGCGGATCGGATATGCATCCGTCCGAGCGCACACATGAACTTGAGGGGATCGGGGTCAAGGTCTACGATCACCACAGCGAAGAAAACATTAAGGAGTTTGCGCCGGATATCGTCGTACATACAGCAGCGATCCTCCCGGGCAACCCGGAGCTTGATTACTCCAGAAAGAACGGACTGACTGTCATGGAGAGATCGGTATTCCTAGGCCTGATCACGAAGAATTTTGCCAACGTGATCAATATCTCCGGAACCCACGGAAAAACCACCACCACTTCGATGGTATCGCTGATCCTTCTTGAGAGCGGTGCAAATCCGACCGTGCATCTCGGCGCAGAGCTGGATGCTTTTGGCGGAAGCGTTTATCTCGGATCCAAGGATCAGCTTCTGGTATCGGAAGCATGCGAGTACCACAGATCTTTCCTGGAGTTCTATTCCACGATCGCTGCGATTACGAATATCGACTACGATCACGTGGACTGCTACAGCAGCATCGATGAAGTGATCGATGTCTTTGCCGAGTTTACCGAGAAGCTTTCGCCGGAAGGAACACTGGTTATTCCGGCAGGGGATAAGAATGTACAGGAGTGTGTCAAGAGGATCCCGGCTTGCCGTGCCAAGATGGGCATGGAGGAGCCGCGCATCATGACTACCGGTCTTGAGGGCGAGGGTCTCGACTTCTACAAGAGAGAACCGGATTTCTGTGCGGTCAATGTCGAGTTTACCGATGGTAAGGCGGGCTTCGATGTTCTTTACAAGGGCCGTCCGTACACCCATATCCAGCTGGCGATCCCCGGAAAACATAATATCTACAATGCGCTGACGGCGATCGCATGTGCTTCTCTTGCCGGCGGTAATCACGAAGCTGCGCAAAAAGCACTCTCCTCCTTTACGGGAGCGGAAGGCCGTTTCACGATCAAGGGTACCTTCAAAGGTGCGATGGTCGTTACCGATTATGCACACCATCCGAGTGCTGCAAGAGCAACCCTCGATGCGGCTTCCCATGTTCCGCACAATAAGACATGGGTCGTCTTCCAGCCGCTGACCTTCAGCCGCACAAAAGTGCTTTTCGAAGATTATGTAACATCACTTCTTCCGTGTGAAGATGTCTTCTTCGATGAGATCTTCTCTGACCGTGAAGTAAATCCAGGAGATATCTCCTCGAAGGATATTGCTGACGAGATCAATAAGCGCGGCGGTCATGCCATCTTCTTTGAATCCAAGGATCAGATCGTGGAGAAGCTTTCTTCCGTCGTTTCCAAGGATGATATGATCCTGATCCTGGGGCCGGAGGATATCCGTGCGCTGGGTGACCGTCTGGTCAGCATGGAGCAGTAAATGAAGAAAATCCGCAGGCTCCGCATCATCTGCATCATTTTACTTGCGATCATCCTGATCGTTTCGTCACTGTTTGTCCTGATCCCGAGAAGAAATGACGGATCTAAGGGCTGCGCAGCGCTGATGTTCGTGCATGAGGATCTGCTGTTTCCGCAGATGGACTACAGCCAGCTGTTCTCGCAG
>JAFWSW010000157.1 GCA_017519205.1 Clostridiales bacterium
AATGTGCAAAAGGTCCACATAATGGAATTGTCCCTAATTTCCACTTATTATTATTTTCATCATTTTTATATTTATTAACTTTCATTTTACATAATTTATTCTTTTCACATTTTCATCCTCTTCGCCGATATTTTCTTCATCATCATCTCTCTGTTTGAGGGAGGGATCTTCCGGGGATGGCTGGCAAAAAAGGAACCCGACGCAAAATTTGGGTGAGGATCCGGAAAGCATATTTCCGAGAGAGATCAGAGTGACAAATACAAAACCAGCCGGCAGAGATCCTGCCGGCTGTCTGTTTCATTATTTTGACGATCACTTTATCGTTTCGATGCGGAGAACGTTGGTGTTGCCGGACTGGCCGGAGGTATCGCCGCCGGTCATGACGATGGTATCGCCCTTCTGCAGCTTCAGCGCATCCTTGGCCACGCGCAGCGAGAAGAAATTCAGGACTTCCATGTTCGGGAAATGCTCGATCTGGATCGCCGTTCGGTTCCCGGTCTCGAAAATGCCGTGATCGTCCGCAATGCTTACGCGATCGAGTACGACTGCATCAATGCGACTCAGCTCAAGGCAAGTCTTGAATTCAAAGAGATCGACGGGCTTTTCAGCGCAGGGCAGTCCAACGGAAGCTCCGGTTATGAGGAAGCCGCGGCACAGGGGATCATCGCAGGGATCAATGCCGCTATGAAGCTTCTTGGCAAGGATCCACTGATTCTGGACCGTTCCGACGCTTATATCGGAGTGCTGATCGATGATCTGGTAACGAAAGAAACTTCGGAGCCCTACAGAATGATGACTTCCCGTGCGGAGTACAGACTTCTCCTTCGCCAGGACTATGCGGATCTGAGACTTTACGAATACGGTCACAGAGCAGGCTTGCTGAGCGATGAGCGTTATAATGCGGTAGTTGAGAAAAAGAGGATTATAGAGGAAGAAGTTCAAAGGCTGTCCGAAACAAGCGTGGGAACTTCCGCGAAGATACAGGAGTTTCTGCGCGCGCACGGAAGCACGGAGCTTACTTCCGGTTCTACTTTGGCAGAGCTTATCAGACGGCCGGAGCTTTCCTACGAAGCGATAGCCGATATCGATCCCGAAAGGCCCGAGGTCAGTGAAACGACAGCCGAGCAGATCAATATCGAGATCAAGTATGAGGGCTATATCAAGAGGCAGAGGATCCAGGTCGATCAGTTCAGAAAGCTTGAGAAGAAGCTGATCCCCGAAGGGATCGATTATGACGATGTGCCTTCGCTCAGGATCGAGGCCAGACAAAAGCTTAAGAAGATGAGGCCCGCATCCATCGGACAGGCCTCGCGCATATCGGGAGTTTCTCCCGCGGATATCAACGTGTTGCTGGTTTATCTCGGAAGGAATCGTGATTAATATGGAGCAGAAAGAAATACTGCGAAAGATATTATCGGACAACGGCACAGAGTGCGGCGATGAGCAGCTGGGACAGCTTATCGGGTTCTATGAGATGCTTGTTGAAAAGAACAAGGTCATGAATCTTACCGCAATAACCGAATTCAATGAAGTTGCGATAAAGCATTTTGCCGACAGCCTTTCGATCGGCAGAGCCATAAAACTTGATTCTCAGAAGATCATCGATGTAGGAACGGGCGCAGGATTTCCGGGGATCCCCCTGAAGATCGTTTATCCCGGAATCAAGCTTACCTTACTCGATTCATTGAATAAAAGGCTTGTTTTCCTTAATGAAGTGATCGACACTCTGGGACTCAAGGATGTCGGGACTCTTCATGCACGTGCGGAGGAAGCGGCAGGCAAAGCTGTATACCGTGAGCAATATGATGTGGTAGTGTCGAGGGCCGTTGCTAATCTTTCTACTCTTGTAGAATATTGTTTACCGTTTGCTTCCGTCGGAGGCTGCTTCATCTCTTATAAGGGAGAAAAAGGAGTTGAAGAGTTAGGTGAAGCAAAAAAGGCTATAAAAGTTCTCGGAGGAGGGAATGTATCGGTAAGTGAGTTCCCTTTGATTGGTTCGGATTATTCCAGGACATTGATCAGGATTGAGAAGCTTTCAAGTACTCCTTCCAAATATCCAAGAGCCGGTGGTAAGCCGTCATCATCACCGATCAAATGATCTGAAATTCGATCATTATGTAACCTCGTTTTTATTGACAACTATCTGACTACAATTTATAGTATGAAGCAGAGTCAGAAACACAATATGTTCCACGTGAAACATTTTGAACTTGAAGATAAAAAAGTTCCACGTGAAACATTTTTGAAACCGAAACATAATAGCAAATATAGAAAGAAAAGAAGTGACAGGCAATACAGGTCACGGTACGGAGAACTATGGGAAAGATAATAGCGGTAGCAAATCAGAAAGGCGGAGTCGGAAAGACTACATCCACCATCAACCTTTCTGCCGCATTGGCACAAAAGGGAAAGAAAGTCCTGGTAGTAGACTGTGATCCTCAGGGGAATGCCAGTTCCGGCATGGGCGTTAAGAAAAGCCGCACGCCCAACATCTATGACATGCTCATCCATGATGTTCCCAGTGAAGACTG
>JAFWSW010000158.1 GCA_017519205.1 Clostridiales bacterium
ATCGACCAGAACAAGGTGAAGAGAGAGGATCTGGATGTAAAGCTCAGGGAGCTTAATCACCTTTTTGCGGTAGTACTGCTGTTCAACCCCGAGGAAGAGGTCGTTGTTCCGCTCATCGGCAAGTTCATGCTCTATAAGGGTCCGGAGAAGGTTGACATGACCCTCTCGACAAAGATGCTTGCTGATAATGCGATCCATCCCCATGACAAGGAAAGATACATGCGTTTTATGGATGCATCGACTTTTGCTGAGAGGATCGAACAGGCGGATAACGGTATGATCGAGGATTCGTTCAGGTTTAAGAGGGAGGACGGCAGTTACTGGTGGGCATTGACATGCGTGATGATGCTTCCGGGTTCGGGCGGAAAGGAATTCCTGTATTGTGTTAAGCCGATCATGAGGACTTCTGCAAATACTCTTTTTGAGCATGCATCCAACACCAGCCAGCGGCTCAATGATGAATATTCCCTGCTGTGGAACAATTTCGTATGGAATTCCACGGTCAAGTTCTTCTGGAAAGACAGGGACAGGCGGTATAAGGGCGTTAGTAAGGCGTTCATGGATTATTTCGGACTCGCTTCCGACGATGAGATAATCGGCAAGCGCGGCGAAGACATGAAATGGCACATGAACGATCCCTATTATTCCGATACCGAGGAGGATATCTTAAGATACGGTAATCCCGTGACGGATTTTCAGTGCAGATGCATAATCAACGGCGTGGTCCACAACACTGTAAGTTCCAAGCTCCCCGTATACAGGGATGGCGAGATCGTGGGACTCATGGGATACATCATTGATCTGGAAGACGAGCTGAACAGGATGGTGCCGTCTAATGATATTACCAGGATCGATCCCGTTACCGGGGTAATGAATGCGGGCGCGATATTTGCAACATTCGCGGATTACATCTCGAAGAATTACGATTCTGATAATAAGTTTGGAATGATCCTTATCAAGAACCTCAAGCATTCACGGATCGAGGATTCATACGGACGCGAATTTGCAAACAGCGTGCTTGGTTCCATGGCAGAAGCCATCCTCGGCATCACCGGATCATCCTGTGCAGTAGGCAGGGCCAAAGGTTCATATTTTGTCATCCTCAAGTACACGGATTCCCGTGAGGATCTTGAGAGCCTGGCCGATCAGCTGAAGCAGGAGATAATGACGATCAATACAGTCGAGGGCAACAGCGTTACCATTAAGATCGCCGCTTCAGTTAAGTTCTGTACTGACTACAACGGCTCTGAAGAAAGAATGTACGAAGATGCCCTCAAAGAACTCGACAAAAACGATTTGTAATTTGCTATTGCATAATCTTCAAAGTTGATATATCATAATTTAGCTTGTAAAGAACGCTCTCCGGGGTGTGGCTCAGGTGGTAGAGTGCTTGCTTCGGGAGCAAGAGGCCGCGAGTTCGAGTCTCGCCACTCCGACCAGAACGAAGAAAGTGCAGGAATGATATTGTTCCTGCGCTTTTTCTTTTTCGTTTTTTCACGTATAATCATTTGTATTATGAATTGATATCGGAGTTCTTTACATGGATGAGATAGTTAATTGGATACTTTCACCTAAGCCGTATATGTGTCTGGCTACGGTTCTTTTGTCTTTGATTGCCTGGATCGCAATAAGAAGATTTGTCAAAAGAATCGCCGGAAAGACAGACAAACAAACCGGCGCAATATCTATCATTCTCAATATCATTAAGTATTTCATTATCGTCATTTGTATTCTGATACTGCTTCAGTTGAACGGAATAGACGTAACCAGTGCTATTGCCGGACTTGGTATCGCCAGTGTTATTGTCGGACTTGCGCTTCAGGATGCGCTGAAAGACTTTATCATGGGTGTCAATATCATCAGCGAGGGCTTTTTCCAGGTTGGAGACATTATTAAGGTAGGTGACTATGTAGGACGAGTTACGAGCATGTCGCTGAAATCTACCCGTCTGGTCAATGCTGAAGAAGGATATGAGGTCAGAATATGCAACCGCAATATTGATCGCGTATATCGGTATAATGATGTTTTATATATGGATTTCCCGTTGCCTTATGGGGAGTCTCCGGATAAGGTCAAACTCGTGTTTGAAGAAATCGTGAAGGAGATCTCTTCCTGGAAGGAAGTAAAGAAGGCTGAGTTCCTCGGAATTCAGGAATATAATGATTCGTCGATCAGTTACCGTCTCCGCCTCATGGTTTCTCCGCAGAAACGTGCGGAGATGAAAAGATGTACGCTTCAAAAGGTCGATGAGATGCTTCGTAAGAACGATATTCCGATTCCTTTCCCACAACTGGATGTCCATACAGATAAATAACCCTGTCTATTTTGCTTTGCGTTCCGGAAAAGTGCATTTGCCACAAAGATCATAAATAATTTACATGCCGAGCGGTGGTGTGGTAATATCAGAGTGACTTTATTTAAGGGGATAGGGAAATGAAGAAGTCATATATTGTGTATTCAGCTTTTCTGCTGATACTGGTTGCTGTTATGATCGTTTCGGCCGTGATCCAGGATCGGAAAACGAAACGGGTCAAATTACGCAGAGCAGCTGAAGAGACACTGAGCTCGGTCGGAGCTGTTGAAGTCGATGATTCCGATGTGCCCGGACTTCCTTCGGGCGATGAACTGCTGCATTCCGGTGAAGAAGTGGATCTTTCCGAATTAGATAATGTGAAGAATATCATTCCGCAATATTCGGATTCCGATATTGACGGGCAGGCACTTTTTACACAGGTAGGATCTCAGCTTCTGAAGAACGCTCAATATACTATTACCGATACAAGTATTCACGGAAGAGATGCCGAAGTGACAGTCCATCTGTATTATAATGGTACAGAAGGAGATATGGTTCTGGAGTACTTCTATTATGATGGAGAATGGATGCTTTCCAACACGATGGAAGCGCTGAAAGATATCTCGGTAGGCGGTAGAAGCTATGATGATGCTGCAGCTGCCGCATACTACGATCTTATTAAAGAAATGAAGGGCACACTCTGAACCAGAGGATAATCGGATGAAGAAGAAATATATCGTTGCACTTGTATTTATTGTCCTTGCCGTTATCGGCATGATCGCATATTATTGCATTTCTACTTATGGTCCCGGCAGTGAGCGTGCTCAGATGAAAAAACGTGTGGAATATGTGCTGGAGTCATACGGTGCGATCAATCATAATAAATCTACCTGGTCCAATTATTCACCCGACGGCTCGGATCTGAAACTCGGATCATCCTGCAGGACCCTATGCTCTTCTCTTAGAAATGAAACTTATGAAAGTGAAGACGATGCTCGAGCGGCATTACTTACGGGTGTTGTTTTTGATATTGATGATGTTGAGAAGAATGATGGTAATTACGTCGTTACGGTCAAACTGACCCGCAAGGATAAGACCGATGGTGTCTGTTATTTCATTTTTGAACGGACAGGCGGCGGTTGGGAACTTAAATCGCAGTGCCTCGAGCAGGCGATCTATGTCGGTAATGGAATAGGTGGAACCGGCAGCACACTTATGGATCTGTTATCCATGCTTTGAGGTCAAAAAGACATAAATCTAAACTTTTTCAGAGACTGTTCTTATAAAGAGCAGTCTTTTTACTTCGAACTTCATAATCTTTCGAAATCGATTTCGGTAAAAGCGTTGAAGTTATTATCTGTATCGGCTAATATGAAACAGTAATAAATGCCCGGGTGATATCCCGGTTAGGTAAATGGAGGAACTAAATATGATGAAGAAGAAGCTCGGCGCCATGCTCATGACGCTGGTAATGCTTTCTTCCATGTCTCTTGCCGGATGTAAAAAGGCGAAGAAAGAGACAAGTGCTGAGACAGAAGGAACCCCGACTGTCCCGAGTATCATGGAAGAAATCGGTGCTGATCAGTTGACTTATGAGCCGCGTGGTGAAGTTCAGCTTGACGTTGAAGACGGTGAGACGTCGGATGCCAATCTCCTGCGTCCGTTCGCGCACGCTGACCAGCATGATGTTGGTGATACCGATGAG
>JAFWSW010000159.1 GCA_017519205.1 Clostridiales bacterium
CGTGTCCTTATCCTGACAGCGGTTTCCGTGCTGTGCTTTTTCATGAGTGATTATTCCATCTCATCAGAGCTCTATCCGGATCATCCGTTCCATGTCGATTACAGTTCGCTGGTATCCGGAGTTCTTCTTGTCCTGATGATCCCTGCATCAACGTCTTTCTGGGCGGTCATGATGGCGGCGCTTTTCGGATCGGTCCTGGTTAAACAGGCTTTCGGAGGAGCGGGCGCGAATGTGTTTAATCCGGCCTTTGCGGCAAGAGCATTTCTTGAATTCTTATGCCCGGTGCAGATGACGGCAAAAGAACTGCCGTTCAAGGGACTTTGGGATCTTTCGACTCTCTGGACGGGCCTTCCGAAAAAAGAAACGGTATCCGGTACGGTTTCCGTAAAGTGGCTGGATATCTTTGCCGGAAGAATGATCGGTATGGCAGGAGTCACATCGATCGTGCTGCTTTGCTTTGGCCTCTTGATCCTTCTGGAAAGAAGACTCTTCCGCTTTGAGGCTTCACTGGCTTACTTAGCAACTATCGTAGTAGGATATGTCCCGTTTTACTGGGATAACTTAAGTTTCTATCAGTTCTTCTCCTGGCTTTCGGTCGGAGGACTTCTTCTGGTTTGTATCTTTGCGTTGAATGACTGTACGACGACCCCGATGGATCCGAAAGGAAGGATCATCTTCGGATTTGGAACAGGAATTCTGACACTGGTGCTGTACCGTTTCGGAAACAGCAGCTATGCCATGATCTTCCCGGTTCTGATGATGAATATGACCACCCCGATTTTCAACCGTTATCTTCGCCCGAGAGTTTTTTCTAAACCGAGCTGGTTCCGGGAGGTGGAAAGATGACAAAGTCGTTTTTCAGAGGATTGACACTTCGTGCTGTGGCCTGCGTTGTCTTAAGCGTGGCCTTCCTTCTTTCCTGCCTGTGGTACACCCGCCGGGTGAGCCGCTCTCGTGAACAGGATGAATATAGAAATGAATATGGTTCGCTCCTTCTTGCATCAGAATACCGTTCGCTGAAAACGGATGTGCTTAAGAATCACGAAGATGTAAAAATGGTGTACAGTGCATATGACGAGTCCGGACGTCTTCTGGGATATATCGTTGATGTGCAGATGCAGACGGCTGCCGGGTATGTGCATACACAGATGAGCATCAGCGACAGTGGCGAAAACCTTATGAATATCCGAGTGCTCGAAGATGAGGAAGAGGGTCCACGCTACACTACGGAGGAGATGGATCTGCTTTGTGACCAGCTCAAGGGTGCGAGGATCCCGGTCGCTATCCGCCAGGACCTTCAGGTGGATACTCCGCATCAGGTGGATTATGACCCGCTCCTGGGGCTTCATGACGGAGTGTATTATTCGAGAAATGATTCCGCTTCCAAAGACGGATATATCGATTATGTCGAGATCGAGGTCAGTGGCGGGCGTATCGTCCGCGCGAAATGGGATGCTGACAATGAGCAGGCTCATACTACGCGGTCCCAGGATTCGATCAGCGGAGAATATAAGGTCAGCGGAAATATCTGGGCGGATCAGGCATACCGTCTGGAGAAGCATCTGGTACAGGTTCAGGATCCTGTGAAACTGGCGATGAAGTCAGACGGAAAGACGGAGATCATCGAAGGCGTGACAATCGAGATCTCGACCTTCGTTAAACTGGTGAATGCATGTATCGAGTATTCCCGTACATCCTATACCAAGGATATGTTTATCGCGGATCACGCTGCGAAAGAGAATAAAGACGGGGATGATAAGTCTACGCCGACACCGACACCTGAAACGACAGCTGCTCCGGAAAATACGGATCCGACTTCTTCGGAAGTGACGCCTACGGTTACTCCTACAAAAGCACCGTCACAGATCGGTGTTATCGGAGGTGAAGACGGTGTGGTTTCCGGCGATGACGCGAATGTCCTCTCCGATAGTGTGGACGGTATTCCCATGAGTGAGATCCGCGCATATATCGATGGGCTTCCGGAGGATCGAAGCCGCACGGCAGCGCTTCTTACCACGATCAATCAGGCCTATAAATTTATTCGTGAATACTTGAACTGGGTGGGATGATATGAGAGACACAAAGTGCATACCATTAAAACAATATCGTATCCTCCTTTCCTTTTCGCTGCTTCTGATCTTTACGACCAGCTCGGTTCCGGCATTCGGCTGCGCGGTAGCGCAGACGTTCCTGTTCTGCCTGATCAACCTCTTTGTTTTCTCGCATGTTCCCAACAAACGAATCTGCTGGGGAATATTTATTATCGTTGCCGCAGTCATGGGAGAAGGTATGTATTATCTTTCATCGATCCTTCCCGAAAGCTTTTACAGCGGAGGATTCTTCCTGCTTCCGGCATCGACATTCCTTTTCCTTTGCACGCCGATGTTTGATTACATAAATGAAGAACGTACGATCCGTATCCCGGATTTCCTTTTTGGTATGCTGTTTTATATCCTTTCCGGGATCATGATTTCGGTGATCCGCGAGCTTTTCGGGCAGTCGTCGCTTCTGGGGATCGATGTTCCGTCTTTCTCAAAGTGGCAGATCCGCTTCTTCGGACATGCGGCGGGAGCAGCTTTGATGGTCCTTGGAATTCTGGTGGTGCTGGCCTGGTGGAAGAATCTGGATGAAGATGAGCAGTGGCTTCTTGAGACTTCGGAAAAGAAGTCAAAACTATACCATCCGGTCTCTGCGAAAACGGAGAGGGGTTTTGTTGTATTATCTATTTGTATGCTCGTGTATGATCTTCTGTTCGGTGTGATCGGAGCAGCGGTCATATATACCGTTCCTTCCTCGTACAATCAGCCGGCGCACGTGGTTACGCTCTCGACTTTGACGTCGGTTCTTATACTGACGCTTCTGGTTAAGATATTCCGCCTTTCTGAGATAATGGATGATTTTTTCTATGTACCGCTTCTCAGTATCGTTATGACATCTACTCCGCTGATCGTTTATACCCGTTATCTGGATCTTCCGGATCAGACCGGTACGGCGGTAAGGATCGTCTGGTGGGTCGCACTGATGGTGGGAGTCTGGCTGTTTACTACCATGGTCGTTGCCTATATCCGCTCGATCTATCAGAGACTGATGTTCGGAAAACAGCCCAGATGTCTGGAAGGAATTCCGCTTATTGTTTTGCACGTACTACTTGCGATGATCGTGTTCATGCCATGGACACATGTTCTATCGAAACTGTAATTGGAGGAGAGAAGATGCAGGTCGTAATCACATGCCTATTTGGACTGGAGCACTTTTGTGTAGAGGATCTGGAGAAAATCGGCTATGGCCGTGAAGAAATGAAGGTTACCGATGGCCAGATACTCGTAGATACTACACCGACGACCATGGCGGATGATGTCGCCAGGATCTGTATTTGGATGCGCCGGGGTGAGCGGGTGCTTCTTTCCGTAAATACGTTTCCGGCGGCGACTTTTGAAGAGTTCTTCGATGGCTTTTCCGCTATGCGCTGGGAACAGTGGATCCCGAAGGGCTGGGCATTCCATGTGAACGGATATTCACGTGACTCCAAGCTGTTCGGAATTCCTGCCTGCCAGAGTCTGTCCAAGAAAGCTATCGTAAAAGCTCTTCTCCGCGGCTATCATCTTCCGGAGGGAAGGCAGATCGAGGAGAACGAGAAACTCGGCACCTGTAAGATCGTTTTCGGAATCGTTAAGGATCAGGTCCGTGTCATGATCGATGTCACCGGTGCGGGTCTTCACAAGAGAGGATATCGTCCGCTGATGCACGATGCACCGATCAAGGAAACTCTTGCTGCGGGCATGATCAGCGCGGCGCAGTACCGTTTCTTCGGTGAAGAAGCGCTCGTGGATCCATTCTGCGGATCAGGAACGATCGTGATCGAAGCTGCCATGATGGCACTGAATATTGCCCCGGGACTGACCCGTCCTTTTTTGGGAGAGAAACTTCCGTACATCGGCCTGAATGCATATGAAAAGGCAAAGAAAGAAGCGCGTGATGTGGCGGATCTTTCCCCGATGGATGATATTTATTTCTACGGCTCGGATATCGATCCGAAGGCGGTGGCGACCGCGCAGAAAAATGCAAAAGCGGCCGGTGTGGCAGATTTTGTAAGGTTTAAGGTAAGTGACTATCGGGAGCAGACACCGCGTGCGCTCTATGGCTGGACGCACCTTAAGAGACAGCTGATCCTATGTAATCCCCCGTATGGCGGGCGTTTGCTGACGCCGGAAAAAGCGCATGAAATCTATACAGGTATCGCGAGAACCTATCTGGATCCGCAGGGATATTGCAGAAAAGGTATCCGTCTGTCGGTCATCACACCGGATGATTCTTTCGAAAATGCCGTCGTTCGAAAAGCAGATAAAAGAAGAAAACTATATAATGGTTCCATTCGCTGTCAATTAACAAACTACTATCGTCTCCCACCGAGAGAAAATTGAATGACATAAGTCCACGGCTCACGGACACCCAAAATGTCAAATGACAAAAAAGCAACCCTCGAAAGCCCTTGAAATAAGGGCTTTTTCACGTCATGAAAACTTTCTGCGTTTTTTCAAAAAACCCTTGACAAAAAATGCACTGCCGAAAAATCGGCGTTTGAGGAACGTGCTTTCCGCAAATGCTTGTCTTTGAGTTATCCACAGACTTTTCCACTTTTTCCACAGGCTTTTTGTTTATGAACAGGGAAAAGCGGTGGAAAACTTTGTCGCACAAATCATTTTCTAGTGGTTTCATTTGTTTTCATTTTTGACGAAAACGAAAGTGCAAAAATCCTTGAACTTCTCCGTCCATATAGGGCGTAATCTGATATAATATAAGGAATAAATCGTAAGGTATTAGGAAGTAAATGGTATGACAGATTTTGAAACACGCGCAAAGGAAGCAAAACAGGCCTCGTTTGCGATGGCTGTATTGCCGACAGATGTTAAGAATAAAGCACTGCTTGCGATAGCAGATGCACTTGCCGCGAATAAGGAGGCAATCTTTGCCGCTAACGCGGAAGATATGAAGAACGCGAAAGAAACAGATCTTCCTATGCCGCTTCAGAAGAGACTTCTTTTTGACGAGCATAAGCTTAGTGATGTTACCTGCGGTCTGAAGGGCTTAACAGAGCTCCCGGATCCTGTCGGACGTGAACTGATGAAGACAGAGATGGATGATGATCTTGTGCTGACACGTGTGTCCTGCCCGATCGGCGTTCTGGGGATCATTTTCGAATCCCGTCCGGATGCTCTCGTACAGATTGCGTCTCTTGCATTGAAATCCGGTAATTCCTGCTGTCTGAAGGGCGGAAGTGAAGCGGTCAACAGCAACCGTGTGCTTTTCGAAGTGATTGAAAAGGCATCTGTCGAGGCGGGCCTCCCGAAGGGATGGATCGTCCTGATGGAGACCAGAAACGATGTTGCGGAGATGCTCCTTCTGGATAAGTATATCGATCTGATCATCCCGAGAGGATCGAATGCATTTGTACAGTACATCATGCAGCATTCGTCGATTCCTGTTATGGGTCATGCGGACGGTGTCTGCCATCTCTATATCAACGAGAAGGCGGACCGTGAGATGGCGCTTAAACTTGCAGTGGACAGTAAGACACAGTATGTCGCTGTTTGTAATGCCTGTGAGACGATCCTGGTAGATGAATCTATCGCCGGTGAATTCCTGCCTGATCTGGCAAAAGCACTGTCCGACAAGAATGTAGAGCTTCACGGATGTGAGAAGACGAAGGCGATCCTGCCGGATGTTCTGCCGGTCGAGGAGTGGCATCACGAATACCTTGATTACAAGGTATCTATTAAGATAGTATCGGGAATGGAAGAAGCGATCGCGCATATCAATCAGTATGGCTCCGGCCACACGGATGCGATCGTAACGACGGATGCTCAGACTGCGGATGAATTCCTCAACCGTGTTGATTCCGGAAACGTTTTCTGGAACTGCTCCACACGTTTCTCCGATGGCCTGAGATACGGTTTCGGTGCCGAGGTCGGTATCAGCACCAGTAAACTCCATGCCAGAGGTCCGGTCGGACTGGATGGTCTTGTAACTTACAAATACAAGATCCGTGGTAACGGTAATCTCGTTGCGGACTATTCCAATGGAACCCGCAATTTCACACATAAACATATTTTATGAAAAGAGGTTAGGAAGATGGTTATTTCTATTGCTTCAGATCACGCAGGATTTGCTCTGAGAAAGATCGTGGTGGAACACCTCGGCAAACTTGGACACACGGTCGTTGAGGGTGGCGCGACCGCATCGGATGTTCCGTACAGCTATGTGCTGGCCGGACAGAAAGTATCGAAGGATATCCTTGAGGGACGTGCAGAACGCGGCATCGTGATCTGTGGAACCGGCATCGGTATCTCGATGGTTGCCAACAAGTTCCCTGGAATCCGCTGTGCACTCTGCACCAATGAGTATATGGCCAGAATGTCCCGCCAGCATAACGATGCGAATGTCCTTTCCATGGGCGCTCGTGTTGTCGGCAGTTCTCTGGCACTCGGCATCGTGGATGCATATCTCACGGAGCCTTTTGACGGCGGACGTCATCAGACCCGTGTCAATGACATGAAAGAACAAGAGAAAGAACTTTTTAAATAATCTTTTTGGGAGGACCGTTTATGGCACAGTTTTTCTTATTTGATCACCCGCTTATCCAGCACAAGATTTCTATGCTCCGTGATAAGAACACATCTACCAAGGAATTCCGTGAACTGGTTCACGAGATCTCTATGCTCATGGCATACGAAGTTACACGTGATCTTCCGCTGACGGACAAGGAGATCGAGACTCCTGTTGCGAAGACTACGGCAAAAGTACTCGCCGGCAAGAAAGTCGCACTGGTTCCGATCCTTCGTGCAGGCCTCGGCATGGTCGATGGCATGCTCTCTATCATTCCGAACGCAAAGGTCGGCCATATCGGTCTTTACCGTGATCCGAACACACTGAAGCCGGTTGAGTATTACTGCAAGCTTCCGGAAGATATCGTTGACCGCGAGGTCATCGTGCTTGACCCGATGCTGGCAACCGGCGGATCTTCTTCTGCAGCGATCCAGTTCCTTAAGGACCGTGGCATCAAGAACATCAAGTTCGTCTGCCTGATCTCCGCTCCGGAAGGAATCGAGAGACTCCAGAATGACCATCCGGATGTTTCGGTATTCTGTGCAGCAAAAGATGAGAAACTCAACGATCATGCATACATCATCCCGGGTCTGGGTGATGCCGGTGACCGTCTCTTCGGAACGAACTAAGGAGGTCCGTAAGGTAAGGTTATGAATGTGGCGCTTGCCGCTTCCTGGTGGACTGAATTCTGGGAAGCATTTGGAAAAGAGATAGCGGATTCTTTCGGCGGTAAGAATATCGGCGAAAAGATCCGTGAAGGAATCCTCCAGTGGAAGGGAAGCTTCACGCTGGGCGGACAGAAGTTCCTGATCACAGACGCGGTCATCGTATCCTGGATCGCGATCCTAATCGGTATTCTGTTCTTCAGCTGGCTGGGAGGAAAGAAAGAGAAGATCCCTTCCGGAAGACAATCCGTTATGGAATCACTGATCAGTCTTCTTTTCGGTCTTTGCAAGGACTATGGTCTGAATGAAGATCAGGCGGAGAAGGTCGTTCCGATGGTCGGAACGATCGGTATTGTTCTGATCTGCTGTAATACCATTTCGTTTTTCCATCTTCCGCCGCCGGCAAAGAATATTGCATTCCCGTTTGCCATGGCGGTCTTTGCGATCGGCTATGTTATTGTCACGTCGATCCGTTTCGTCGGATTTAAGGGCTTCGGCAGATCCTTCGTCGATCCGATGCCTTTCATGCTTCCGTTTAAGATCCTCGACTTCTTTATTAAGCCGATCTCTCTGGCACTCCGTCTCTTCGGTAACGTATTCGGTGCGTTTATCCTGATGGAGTTCCTGGGTATCGTTATTCCGATCGTCGTTCCGGGCGTATTCAGCCTGTGGTTCGACCTGATGGATGGTATTCTCCAGGCAGTTGTATTCTCCTACCTGACGACATCCTACATCGGAGAAGTCGTAGAGAGTGCGCATGCAGTAGAAGAAAGAAAAATCGAAAAAGCAAAATTAAAAGCAGAAAAAGAGGCTGCGAAACAGGCCGCTGTCGAAGCGGAAAAAGCAGCCTGAACATAGAAACAGGAGGAAGAGAAAATGCTTACTTTATCAAGAATGTTACTGGATATTGCTCCGAAGGACCTGGCAGGATTCGGTGCAGGTCTGGCTATCGGCCTTTGCGGTCTGGGTACCACGATCGGTATCGGACTTGCTGCAGGACGTGCATTGGAAGGTGCTTCCCGTCAGCCGGAGATGTACAGTAAACTGCAGACACTGCTTCTGATCTCCATCGTATTCATGGAGTCCATCGCTATCTATTCTCTGGTAGTCAGTCTGCTCCTGATCTTTACGTTCTGATAATCCGAGGTGAAAGATATGTATTTAGCAGTTAAAGCACTGTCTTTAGTAAATGCACAGTACCTTTTCAGACTCGCTGAGGAAGCCGAGGAGGAAAGCTCCCTTCTGTCTCCGGATCAGATGGCGCACTATGCGGTAACCGCACTCTGGACGATTATCAACGTCCTTGTTGCGTACATTATCCTGAAGATGGTTCTTTTTAAGCCGATGATCAAGCTGATCAAGAAGAGAAAAGAAGCCATTACGCAGGAAGTTTCCGGCGCGGAAGAAAAAGAGAAGCAGGCATCCGAGAAACTCGAAGAGGCTACAAAGAAACTGGATGCTTCTCATGAGGAAGCCATGCAGATCATCGCCGATGCCAGAACACAGGCTGAAAAGCAGTCTGAGACGATCATCGAAACTGCGAAGAAAGAAGCGCAGGAGATCCGTGACCGCGCTGAGGAAGATGCGAAGCGTACCAGAAAGGCCATGATGGAGGAGATGAAAGATGAGGTTGCTGATCTGGCAGTCTCCATTGCCGGCCGTATCTTAAGCGGGAATAATGTGGACGAAGCTGCTCTTCGTGAAAAAGCACTCAAGGAGCTTCAATCGGCAGAGGTGAAGACCGGTGAATAATAACAGTGCTTTTGAAGTAATCAAGATCGTAACCGCATCGGACGATATGCCGCCGGAGAAGGTGGCGCTGATCGCGCGCCGTTTTGCGGAGCATCTTCATATACAGGGATATACGATCGAACAGGAGACGGATCCTTCTCTGATTAATGGTTATGTTATCTATTCTCAGGGAACAAAGTACGACTACAGTGTAGCGGGTCAGCTCTCCCGTATCGGACGTCATCTGAAAACGGACCGAGGAGATGAGAAATCTGTTTCCTCCGACGAAGATGATGCAGCCGAGATCCATCGTTCCCTCGCTGAATCCCTTGCCGACTTTAAAGAAAGCCCGGCGATGCTTTTCGAAGATGATGAGCTCTGGGAAGGCGAATCCCCCGAACAGGAAGAAAAAAGAGAGAAGATCCTTACTGACTTTGCGAAAGCATCCGAAGTGGAGCAGGTCGGTAAAGTCATTTCAGTTAGTGATGGCGTTGCCAAGGTAAGCGGTCTTGAGAACTGTATGGCCAGTGAGCTGATCATGTTCTCGGAGACTTCATATGGTATTGCCATGAACCTCGAAAAGGACTCGGTCGGTGTTGTTCTTCTGAACGAATGCCGCGATGTGGTTGAAGGCGTCATGTGCCACCGTACAGGTCTTACAGTATCTGTACCGGTCGGTCGAGGCATGCTTGGCCGTGTTGTCGACCCGCTCGGTAATCCGATCGATGGTAAGGGTATTATCCGTTCCACCAGCAGAAGACCGATCGAGACGCCGGCTCCGAGTATCGTCGAGAGATCTCCGATCTGCGAACCTATGCAGACCGGTATCACGGCTATCGATGCGATGACTCCGATCGGACGAGGTCAGCGTGAACTGATCATCGGTGACAGACAGACCGGTAAGACGGCGATCGCTCTTGATACTATTATCAACCAGCGTGGTAAAAATGTCCTTTGC
Organism: Clostridiales bacterium; assembly: GCA_017519205.1. Classification (GTDB taxonomy): domain Bacteria; phylum Bacillota; class Clostridia; order Saccharofermentanales; family Saccharofermentanaceae; genus Scatonaster. The sequence goes on from JAFWSW010000159.1 coordinate 9,958, forward strand.
GTATATGTTGCTATCGGACAGAAGATGTCGAATATCGTTTCCGTGGCAAAAACACTGGAACAGTATAATGCGATGGAATATACAGTGATCGTGGCGGCGAGTGCATCGCAACCGGCATCGCTTCAGTATATTGCTCCGTACGCGGGATGCGCGATCGCGGAGGAGTTCATGTACGGGGATCACGAGGATGTCCTGATCGTGTACGATGACCTGTCAAAACATGCGCAGGCATATCGTGCAATCTCACTTCTGCTTCGTCGTCCGCCGGGACGTGAAGCATATCCGGGTGATGTCTTCTATCTGCACTCCAGACTTCTTGAACGTGCTGCCAAGCTCAGTGATGAGCAGGGTGGCGGATCGATCACTGCACTGCCGATCATCGAGACACTGAGCGGAGATATTTCCGCATATATTCCGACGAATGTCATTTCCATCACGGATGGACAGATCTATCTGGAATCCGAGCTGTTCTTTGCCGGTCAGCGTCCGGCGATCAACGTAGGTCTTTCCGTATCCCGTGTCGGTGGTGCTGCGCAGACCAAGGCCATGAAAAAAGTGGCCGGTCCGCTTCGTATCAGTCTGGCACAGGCTCGTGAGATGGCTGCTTTTGCCCAGTTCGGATCGGATCTGGATCCGAATACGCAGAAACAGCTGAAGCGCGGCGTGATCTTAAATGAGATCCTGAAGCAGGAGCAGTTCGCTCCCATGCAGATGGACGAGCAGGTCGTCATGCTGTATCTGGCTACAAACGAAAAACTGACCTTCCTCGATAAGGACGATGCGAAAGAATATGTCGCGGAATTCCTCCAGCGAATGTCTGTACTGCACCCGAAGATCATGAAGAAGATCATGGAGACCCGTGTGCTGGATGATGATACGAAGAAGGAGATCGATGAGATCGAAGCGGAGTATCATTCGATGTTCGTAGCAGAGCATAAGGAATATCAGCATCGTGAGGCGTAA
>JAFWSW010000160.1 GCA_017519205.1 Clostridiales bacterium
ATCTCGATGCAGGATCTTCTTGTGATACCCGGCAGGATGGAACCTGCAGCCAGAGAAGGAGTAACGAGCTTGTTGTCGATGATGAACATGATGTTCATTGCGCCGACTTCTTCGATGTATTTCTGCTCAACACCGTCAAGCCAGAGTACCTGCTCGTAACCGGAGTCATGAGCGATGGTCTGCGCGATCAGGGAGCAGCCGTAGTTACCGGCACACTTGGTGAAACCTGTACCGCCACGGACCGCACGAACGTACTTGTCTTCCACGTAGATCTTAACCGGCTTGATTCCGTGTGCATAATAAGCACCGGAAGGAGAGAGCAGGATGAAGAATTTGTAAGTGTTGGAAGCACGAACACCGAGATACGGGTCTGTCGCGATAACGAACGGACGGATGTACATGGACTCGCCCTTGCCGGACGGGATCCAGTCCTTATCCAGTTCAACGAGCTTCTTTGTAGCGTATACGCAGAAGTCTACATCGACCTTCGGAATAACGAGACGGTCGTTACTGTTGTTCATACGCTCGAAGTTGCAAGCAGGACGGAAAAGGTTAATGGAACCATCTTCGCACTTATATGCCTTAAGACCTTCGAATACTGCCTGACCATAGTGGAATACCATAGCAGAAGGCTCGATCTCGAAAGGACCGTAAGGAACGATTCTCGGATTGATCCATCCCTGACCCTCCACATAGTCCATAACAAACATGTGGTCAGAGAAGATGTGTCCGAAAGGCAGCGGCTGACCCGGCTGCGGTTTCTGTCTGGGTGAGGTTGTCTTAGTAACCGAAATTTCTGGGAACATAATTATCCTCCTATACAAAGCTTATTTTCTGACTTTGATTATAGTCTCTTTTCCGGTTATTGGCGCATGGTTTTTCGCAAATCAGGGAAAATGTGTCTTTTCGTGAAGAAAAATGCCATGTTTGCGATGCGGGAAGCCTATTTCGCTCGGTTGATGTCATAGAAGCATTCGTTGTAAAATGAAAATGATCATCACAACCTGATGAATCGGGAAGGATTAAATGGTATGAGGCTGATTCACGCGGATGTTATCGATGGAACATTTACGCTTCAAAAAGACATGACGCTGACAGTAGATAATGGACGGATCTCGGCGATTGGCAAAGATATCCTTTCTGTACCTGCGGATGAAGAAAAATATGATCTTTCCGGACTGACCCTGATCCCGGGCTTTATCGATCTCCATGTTCATGGTGCCATGGGGGCGGATACCTCGGATGGAAGCGTGGAGAGTCTGTCTAAGATCTCTTCCTATCTTGCCGGAAAAGGAGTTACTGCATTCTGCCCGACCACGATGATGATCCCGAAAGAAGATGTGATAACGGTTCTTCAGGCGGCGGACCGCTTCCGAAGGGAAGATCCGGCCGGGGCAAGAATGCTCGGTATTCGTATGGAGGGTCCTTTTCTTTCAAAAGAAAAATGCGGTGTGCAGAACACCGATTATGCAATCGATCCATCGGCGGATTATATAAAGGAGATCCTTACCGGACTTCCGGAGGATCTGATCTCGATCATAGATATTGCTCCGGAACTTACCGGGGCGGGTGCTTTTGCAGCGGAAATGAAAGAGAAGTATGTCCTGTCGGCTGCACATACAGCCGCTTCCTATGACTGCTGTAAAGAGGTGATCGCTTCGGGCATCTCTCACGCCACACATCTTTTTAATGCGATGAATCCACTCTCGCACCATGAACCTGGAAGTGTGGGAGCGCTTCTTGAAGATCCGAAGATCACATGTGAACTTATTTGTGACAGGCTCCATGTTCATCCGGCCGTGCTCAAGATCTGCTGGACGGTTCTGGGCGAGGATCGGGCAGTTGTTGTATCGGATGCGATGCGTGCCGCCGGTATGCCTGACGGGGATTATGATCTTGGAGGAACGACGGTACATGTGACAGCCGGAAAAACGGATTTCGGTAATGGACGCCTGGCAGGATCGACTACGGATATTCACGCGGAATTCCTAAATCTCCTGAAACTCCATATCCCATTTCGTTCAGCGCTGAAAGCGTGTACAATAAATCCTGCAAAGGTGCTTCATATCGATCACGAGACCGGATCGATCGAAGTCGGGAAATACGCGGATATGGTGGCGATCGACAGCGAATACCGTATCCGGAAAGTCTTTGTGAAAGGTAAGCCGGTGGCTGAACCTGATCAGGTCCGGTCATGAAGGTGAAAGCGTATGAAAACAGAGCCATCCGTTAAAGAATCTCTACTGTTCTCCGGTCTTTCCGAGAATGTAAAAACCGCTGTGATATCATCTGCGCGCATCAAGAAGTGGGCGCGTGGAGAACCCGTTGTCTCAGAGGGAGATCTGTGTAAGGGGCTCTTTCTTGTTGTCAAAGGTGTGGCGGCTGTGCAGAAATATACTCCGACCGGCGAATATGCTACGATCTGCCTTTTAAATGCAGGTGACTGCTTCGGAGAGGAACTGTTTTTCTCTGAGGAGGAGAGGTACGAATATGCGCTTGAAGCGGTATCGGATGTGGAGATCCTTTCTATATCTTCCGAGCAGCTTCAAAGCCTGATGGATACCTATCCTGAACTGAAAGAGAATTTCGGGAAGGTGCTTGCCCAAAAGATCCGGATGCAGCAGAAAAGGATCACGATCCTTTCCCAGAAGACTGTCCGCCAGAAGATCGCATATTATCTGCTGTCTCTTTCTTCTGACAAAAAAACGGATAAGGTGACCCTTCCGGTATCCAAAGAGGTGGCTGCAAAATATCTGGCAATACCTCGTCCGAGTTTCTCCAGAGAATTATCTCTTATGGAAACGGAAGGCTTGATCAGGACTTCGGGAAGAACGATCGATATCGCTGACGTTCAGGCGCTCGGAAAAGAGATCGGAGATTCTTAAGATCCATATCATATGTCAGCTGTCAGGTAACGCTTTCTCGCCATCAGCACGGCAGTTGTGTTATAATAAATAGAATTGATTAGGAAGGGGATGCGTCATGTTCGAGAATTTCACAGATTTTATCCGTGAAGTCTTTTCCAGCTTGGACAGCGGTTATATGTTTTTCGGCGGACCGCTGGATCTGGTTCGTTATGTGATCGATATCCTTCTGGTTACTTTTGTTATGTACAGTATTCTCCGGATCATCCGCGATACGCGTGCATGGCAGCTGTTAAAGGGCGTTCTCCTTATTCTTGCTTTCGTACTTGTCTGCAGTTTCCTCGGACTCGAAATGGTCGGTTATATTTTCAACAAACTGCTTTACATTATCGCGATCCTCTTTGTTGTCATATTCCAGCCGGAACTCCGTCATGCTCTGGAGACCGTAGGTCTGAAATCGTTCTCATCGTTTTCCAATGTTATTCTCAATGACGACTCGGATGAGCAGCTGAAATATGTATCGATGGTCGATGAGATCGTCAAAGCCTGCACAGAGATGAGTAAGACATATACGGGTGCGATCATGCTTCTCGAAAGATCGACGAAACTCTCTGAACTTCTTAAACAGGAGAATGTTGTCCGTCTGGATTCTTCTGTTACTAATTCGATGCTTCAGTCGATCTTCTATAAAGGATCCCCGATGCACGATGGTGCACTTCTGATCCGCGATGGACGTATCATTGCAGCCAGATGCCACGTACCGCTTTCTGAGACGCTTCACATGATCGAGCGTTACGGAACCAGACATAGAGCAGCGGTTGGTGCTAGTGAGATCGGTGACACGATTGCAGTCGTTGTCTCCGAAGAACGTGGAACGATCTCTGTAGCAGTAGATGGTACTCTTTACGAGATGAAAGACGGACAGGATCTGCGTAAGAATCTTTTCTATCTTCTCGGCATTACATCAGGGAACACCAACAAGCTTGCCATTCGTGGAAAGAAGCATAATAAGAAATCCGGAAAGAAGAACACGAGCGTGGCTGTATCTGCAAATGAGCCGGTTACTGCTTTCTCTGTAGCTGCATCTTCCCGTGATGCTTCTGATGACGAGAGAGATGACGAGACTGTGCCGAGTGTGGCAAGAAAGATGAAGAAGGCGAAAAAGAAGAAGAGATCGGC
>JAFWSW010000014.1 GCA_017519205.1 Clostridiales bacterium
ACGATGAGGCGATCGACCGTATCATTCAGGACTGCATCAAGATGAAGAAGGATCACGATACGAACTTCATGATCACGACATTTGAAGAACGTGTCAAAAAACTCGATCAGTCAGATTCAGAGACCGAGGATCTGATCCTCCAGAACCAGCAGCTGCTCGATCAGCATTATTTCCCGGCCATGGAGATGCTCGTCGAGAAACTTCCGGAACTCAAGGGTATGTGTAATGACGCCCCGTATCTGGCGGAGACGGTCGAGGGAAAGCAGTACTATGAGGCGCTTTTCCACAAGAAGACCGGAACGGAGATGTCGGTCGAAGAGTGTACCGAGCTCCTTCAGAAGAAGATCGATGAGATCTACGAGGAATATATGCCGCAGTGGAAGACGAAGGGCAGTTATTTTACCTTCGGCGATCTGGAGTTTGATGAGGCGACGGAGTGGTGCAAACGTTTTACTGAAGACCATTTCCCGGCAATTGCGGAACACGAGGTCGACGTGTACCCTGTTCCGAGACAGCTCTATGACTCGATCCAGCCGGCGAGATATTATCCTTCGCCGATCGATAACTATACGAAACACACGGTATGGATCAACAACGCGATGCTGGATAATCCGGAGTACGACATGTTTACGCTCGTGTCCCACGAGATGTACCCGGGACACCTCTACCAGCACCAGTACCAGGCAGAGAACCTCGAGAGCAAGTACCAGGTATTCTCCATGTCCGAGCCCTATGCGGAGGGCTGGGCGCTGTATGCGGAGATGATCATGATCCAGTATGCTCCTTTTGACAGAAAACAGGCGAACCTGTCTCAGATGGCATCGATCCTGTACTCCACCTATATTGCAGCCAGACTCGGCATCGGCGTCGAGTACGAGGGCTGGGACTACGAGGACTGTAAGACGTATATCATGCACTACGGTCAGGAGGAGTCCATCACGGAAGAATACTGGAAGCGCCTTACTTCAGAGCAGGGATATGTGCTCGAGTATGCCTTCGGATATCTCTTCACATCGGAGATCCTCGATCAGGCGATCGCCGATCTCGATGGGATCTGCACCAAGGAAGAAGTGTATAAGGCGTATCTCGATCTCGGATGTGCCCCGTTCACCGTTCTGAAGGAAGATATGGAAGCCTTCGTGGAAAGCAAAAAGAATTGACCTTCCGTAACGTAATACCCGTGAAATAGAAGTGCTTTTCGAAAAATACCGCAAAAGCGCCTGTATACGACATCTGATGGGAGGTGCAATCGCATCGTCCCGAATTTGTCACGAAATTGTAGCAAAAAGTGCCTCCGAAACACTTGTATGAAAAGACATTATGATATAATTAACTAGAAGTAATGGGACGAACCCATAATTTGGAGGCCTTAAGATATGGCAAAGCAGACTCGTCTGGCGACGACGCTTACAGCAAGATATTTTCCTACAGCAGAGCTTACAGATGCATTTTATATGGACGGCCGCGTGACCAGTAAGTCCGTCGCCCGTTCCGCAGATCTTACCAACGATAAAGAAGACAGAGGTTTTTTCTTCTCTGTTTTTTCCCATCAGACCAATCCTGATCAGGATCCGAACGCACTTCCGCCGTATGAGCCGATCCTCCGCCGTCTGGGTACGGAGCTGAAGACCGGCCGCCGTTCTCTGGACGATTCGATCGGCGAGATGGTAAATACCGCCGTCTCGATCACCGGCAAGATGAAGATCCAGCAGGGCAATAACCGTGCGCCGTTCTTTGCAGGCGTTATGGTTAAGGATGGCGAGGCTTTCGCGACCACGATCGGCAAAGGTCTGGCTTTCCTCTATCGTGATGACACTCTCTACCCGATGACGGCGACGGATATCCGGATCGATGCGATCAATACCGCCCGCCAGAAGGTCGATAATTTCTATAATTTCTGTGCAACCAAGACCGCTCCGGCGCTGTGCTCCAACATAGCCCAGCTGAAACTCGATGACTGCATCATCCTCTGTAACCGTGAGGTATACGAGGCTCTGGGCCAGCAGGAACTCCTGCGTATCCTTTATGATGCCGAGGATCAGAGCGATGCGGCTTCCGTAGTCATTACCGAAGCAGCAGCGAAGCTCCCGGGCGTCCCGCTCCAGTTCATGATCTCCTTTGTTGAGGACATCACATCCAGCGAGCGCGGCGGTTTCTTCGGATTCGGCAGAAAGAAGAAGAAGGTCGTCGAGGAAGAGTACGAAGATGAAGACGATTACAATGTAGCTCCGCCGGTACCGCTCGAGTCCCCGAAGAAGGATCCTGCTCCGGTATCCAAGGACGCTATGCTCTTCGGCGATGCTCCTGTTAAGGAGAAGTCTCCTGAGGCAAAAGCGCTCGAAGCTACAGCATTCACTCCGCCGGTAGGCAGTGCGGCAGATGCCATCGCATCTCTCGGCGCTGAGGCGGCTGCTTCCCAGGCAGCAGCATCTGCAGCAAGTGCTGCGACAACTGGTTCGCTTGTTGAAAAGGCGATCAATACACCTGTTCCGGAACCGGAACTCTCTTTCGGTGATATTTCCGACATTATGCAGTCGGATAATTCGGACAGCGATGTGAAGAAAGTACCGGAGAAGAAGGAAGAGGAGTCTTCCGAAGATATGGAAGTCACCAAGGTCGTTCCTTATGTGAACAGCTTTGACAAGGCAGCAGCAGAGCTCGATGAGAAACTCGCCGATGCTGCGAAGGAAGATGCTCCGGCGGGTAATCCTTTTGTTCAGCCGCAGGCAGAAGCTTCTTCCGAGCCGGTAAAGAAAGATGAACCGTTTGTTGCCGTAAAGAATGAAGATAACCCGTTCTTCAAGGCGGCAATCAAAGCACAGCAGCCGGAAACCCCGGCAGCACCTTCTGCACCGTCTTCCGAGAAAGCGGCAGAAGCAGTAGCAACGGAAGCCAAGGAAGCTTCTGATAATGTATCGTTTGAAGTAGGCGGAGAAGCATCCACCGGAGCAATCGATGGTGGTGCACCGCTCTTTATCGGCGACGAGCTCTTTGCCGGCGATCCGTCAAAAGCTCCGGCCGTAAAACAGAACGTGGCAGGAACTGAACAGATTTCCGGAACTTCTTCGGCATCTGTTGCGGAAACAGACGAGGACGCCCCGATTGTTTTCGAAGCGGAAAATGAGGTGAAAAAGCCCATGAACGACGAGCCCTAGTATTCCAACGATCCAAAAGAATTCGACGAAACACCGCTGTTCTTCGGTGATGCGGAGACTTCAGCCGAAGATCAGTACGAGACGCACGAATCTTATCCGTCCGACTACGCTTCTGAACCGGCTGCTGAAGAGACAGCACCTGCCGGATCCAGTGAATTCGTGATCCCGTTTGCTTCCAGTGAAGCACCGGCCAATTCCACCGCTTCGGCGAACGACGTTCCGGAGATGCCGCTTTACGAAGCTCCGTCCTATGTTCCGCCGACGTATCCGACAAACAGTGACACACCGGTCGGCTACGAGGATACCGGAGTTTACGCAAGAGGATCCTATACGGTAGATGAAGACGAAGCAGCTCCTGCTTCGCAGTTCGTCCAGAGCCAGCCGGAATCTGTACCGGTATCACCGTTCGTAAATGTCGGTGCTGCTGACTACGCTACAGATACAGGATATGGTTCCGCATACGACGAACCGACACAGGAGATGCCTGTAGTTTCTGAAGCAGACTACGATCCGTTCGCTGCGGTAAACGAAGCATCCCAGGAAGCTGCTCCGCAGTATGACTTTGATAATCCGCCGCCGTCTGTGGCAGATCTCTTTGATGTTAATCCTGCATCCGTTCCGACGGATGCCGAACAGGCCGCTTCGATCCCTGCATATATGCAGCAGAGCGAGGCAGTACGTCCGGGTTCCATTCCGGGAGTATCCAAGCGTCCTTCCCAGCCGCAGCGTCCGGGCAACCGTCCGAATACTCAGCCGGCCAGAAGAAGACCGGATACGATCGACGACGGTTTCGACAATGGTGACGATGAGGGTCAGGCCGGCACATTCCTGCCGTATGTACTCGCAGCAGTATCCCTGATCTGCCTGATCATCATCATCGTTCTTATCGCGAAGTCCTGCAGCAGCAGTAAGAAGACCGAAGTAACGGATACAAGTGCTTCCGATACGGCAATTACGGATGTTACCGGTGAAATTACCGATACAACACCGGAGTCTACACCGGAGCAGACAGAAACATCTGCACCGGATCCGACCGCTCCGATCGGTGTCTACACATTCTCCGATAAGATCGGCTGCCGCACATGGTGGGATCTCTTCCATACAGTATACGGTTGGGATATCGACAGTGAGAAGGATGCCCGTGTCACCACGATCCTTACCTACAACGGACTGGATGCTTCCTATGTACCGCAGGCCGGTGAGTCCGTGAAACTCCCGCCGCCGGATATGTTCCCGTCAGCTGCAGTATAACGGTGCTTTTCAAAAAACAAAGAAACGAAGGGCTGTCCGATCGGACGGCCCTTTTTCATGCTAAGAGGAATCGAATAAAAATCATTTCCCCGATCCGTCTGTCATGTTGCCCTTGAAATCGCATAGAAAAGCACTTTTTTTGATAAATTGCCGAATTTGAAAATGACAGTGCTTTTTGACTAGAAAAATCGATGGATTGCGACTACAATAGTACGGTATGTAATTATGTAATATTGGATTTACATGGAGGGATTATCATGAGTACGCACAAGAAGCTTTTCATTCCGGGTCCGGTTGAAGTCCGCGATGAAGTTCTGGAAAAGATGGCTACGCCGATGATCGGCCACCGTACCAAAGATGCATCTGCTCTGCAGAAGTCGATTTCCGAGAAACTGCAGAAGGTTATGGGTACGAAGAACACTATCATTCTTTCCACCTCATCAGGAAGCGGTCTGATGGAAGGCGCCGTACGATGTTTCACTGCCAAGAAGGCTGCAATCTTCTCCATCGGAGCATTTGGTGAGCGCTGGTACAAGATGGCGACATCCAATGGTGTTCCGGCAGATATTTTCCGTTCTGAATTAGGACAGATCACAACACCTGAGATGGTTGACGAAGCACTCTCCTCCGGCGAGTACGACATGATCACCATCACACACAACGAGACATCCACAGGTATCCACAATCCTATCGGAAAGATCTCCGAGGTCCTTAAAGCTAAGTATCCGGATGTCATCCTCTGCGTGGATACAGTAAGTTCCATGGGCGGTGACTTCATTCCGGTTGACGAGTGGGGCATCGACGTCTGCATCACTTCTACACAGAAGTGCCTCGGACTTCCTCCGGGAATGTCCATCGCATCGGTTTCCGACCGTGCACTCGAGAAGGCAAAGACGATTCCGAACCGTGGTCTTTACTTCGACTATGTTGAACTGGCTAAGTTCGTTCACGAGAAGCCGTTCCAGTATCCGTCCACACCGTCCGAGTCTCACATGTTTGCTCTGGACTACCAGCTCGACTGCATTCTCGCTGAGGGCGTCGAGAACCGCTATAAGAGACACTGCGAGATGGCAGAGCTCGTCCGTGACTGGGCAAGAAAGAACGCAGAGCTTTACTCCGATCCGGATAACCTGTCCGTCACAGTTACATGTATCAAGAACACACTGGGCATCCCGTTCCCGGAGATCAACAAGAAGATGGGAGAGAGAGGATATCTCCTGTCCGGCGGTTACGGTGCTCTGAAGGAAACCACATTCCGTATCGCACACATGGCAGATACGACTGTTGATGAGATCAAGACAATGCTCAAGGATCTCGACGAAGTTATTGCTGAGCTCAAGGCTCAGAACGCATAAGGAATAGGGAGGAACACAAACATGAAGATTTTAGTTGCAGAAAAGATCGCGGCAGATGCAATCCAGTATCTGAAGGACGAAGGTTTTGAAGTAGACGAGAGATTAGGTTGCTCCCAGGACGAGATCAAGGGTTTCATCGGTGATTACGATGCACTCATCGTACGTTCTGTAACACAGGTCAACAAGGACCTCCTCGCGAATGCAAAGAACCTCAAGGTCGTAGGCCGTGCCGGTAACGGTATCGACAACATCGACGTTGCTGCCTGCACAGAGAAGGGCATCATCGCCGTAAATACTCCGGAAGCTAACATCATGGCAGCCGGTGAGCTCGCAGTTGCTCACGCATTCTCCATTTTCAGAAATCTCTGCCACGCTAACGAGGCAGCTCATAACGACGATTTCCGCCGTGCCCAGATGATCGGTAACGAGCTCGAGGGCAAGACCGCAGGTATCATCGGTCTCGGCCGTATCGGTTCCATCGTAGCCAGAAAGCTCAAGGGTATCGGTATGACAGTTGTTGCTTACGACCCGTACATCACACAGGAGAAGTTCGACACAGTAGGCGTTAAGCGCTGCGCTAAGCTCGAAGATCTTCTTGCTGTTGCTGACCTCATCACATTCCACACTCCGAAGAACAAGGAGACCGTCGGCATGGTCGGCGCTGATGAGCTTGCTAAGTGCAAGAAGGGCGTACGTATCGTAAATGCCGCTCGTGGTGGTCTCGTAAATGAGGCTGCTCTCTATGATGCACTCAAGTCCGGCCAGGTTGCTGCAGCTGCTATCGACGTATTCGATAAGGAGCCTTCTTACGATAAGGCGCCGGGCGAGCAGCAGTACCAGAACCCGCTCCTTACTCTGCCGAATTGCGTAGTTACACCTCACCTTGGTGCATCCACACAGGAAGCAAACCACAACGTAGGTTCTGCGGTTACTTCTCTCGTTGCAAAAGCACTTCGCGGTGAACTGGTTGCTGCGATCAACATGCCTTCTTTCAGCGGCGATATGGCGGCTATCCGTCCGTACGCTGACCTGGCTGAGAAGCTCGGTAAGATCTACTTCCAGGCAGAAGAAGCTCCGGTCAAGAAGATCGAGGTTGAATTCAGAGGCGCTCTCGCTGAGCAGGAGACAGGCATCCTGACACTCTCTGTTCTGAAGGGCTTCCTCTCCGCTCATTCCGACGGACGCGTAAGCTTCGTTAACGTGCGTCAGGGCGTTGAGGCTCACGGCATTGAAGTTGTCGAGAGCAAGAGCGCACAGTGCGAGCGTTACGGCAGCATGATCGTTGTAAACTTCGTAACAGAGGAAGGCAGAGAGCTCTCCGTTTCCGGTACGATCGTCGGTGACGACACAGAAGTTCTCGTAAGCTTCTTCGGCTATCAGGCAGACTTCGCTCTGGCTCCGATCGTGTTAGCTATGCAGAACGAAGACAAGCCGGGTATCATCGGTAAGATCGCAACAACGATCGGCGATCACAACATCAACATCAACAGCATGCACTGGGGCGTTAAGCCGGGTTCCACCAAGGCTCAGTCCTTCCTCGGTATCAGTGAAGAACTCGGTGAGGATGTGCTCACAGAGCTCCGTGCGATCGATGGCGTGCTCCGCGTAACACAGCTCTTCTTCTGATCCGCTTAGGAGTTAGATAAAATAGACGCATAAGTAAATCCCCCCGTCGCTGGTCCTCGGCTTTCAGCCTGCGGAATCGCTCCGGGGGATTTCTTTTGCGTCTTTTTCTTTAGTATCGTTGAGCGGATCAGAAGAAGGCGTTTGTGGAATCAAGCGATGTTTTCGCCACCCCACTCTACAAGTACGAGTCCTTCACGTTCTTCAAGTGACGGATTCATAGAAGCGAGATCCTGAGGCTCCATCTCCACATATTCGTCTGTTCCATAGAACGCCATGTTAATGCGGATGACGGTATCCGGTACCGGCGATACATCGAGTACGAAAGCGTCCTGATAATTGATCGTCTGGAAAGAGATCACGTTATATGGATTACTTTCCAGCTGCGGCAGCCAGTACATGATGAATGTATTTGCCTCCGTGTCTGAAAGACCCAGGTCGGAGAGTGCTTTTTCCAGGAAAACAGTAGTATCTTCGCCCTTTACACAGAAGCCGGTACTAAGGTCGATCGGGATGGATGCATCGGCCTCCCAGAAGAGATACTCATACTGACGTCCATTACTGTCTGTCAGCGTTCCGTCCGGCGAAGCTTTTACTGTCCAGCCCTGCTCCGGTTCGTAAGAAGGATATGTGTGTGTCAGGGTGCCGGGATGGTAAAGTTTGACCGAAACGTCCCGTGACTGATCGTCATAAAGATAGATGATCGGCGCATTGAATAGATAGCATTTCGGCTCGGCGGACTCCTTTGAATCCTCGTGGCGGCAGTACGTGTATGTGCCGAAGACTGCAAAAGCGGAGACTATGAAGTAGACGGCGTACAGCGCAAACAGTCTTTGCATGTCGCGGGCATATCGTGTCCTTGATAGTTTGTACAGCACGTAACCGAAAATGCCTGCCCCGATCAAGGCAACATCGGCAACAAACAGGATAAGCTCGATAGAGCCTGCGCCAAGAGGTTTCTTCTCCCAGTCTTCGCCTTTACTCCATCCTTTGCTTTTTGCGGTGGTCCGTCTCGTAGTTGCTTGTGTCGGTTTTGTGTATGTGTATTTTGTGGGTTGCCGCTCCGTTGGATCGCCCAAAAGAATATCGATCTCGGCTGTAACTTCAGGGTTTGGATAACCTTGTGCTGAGTCGCTATGGTACTCCTGTATGACATGAGAGTTCTCAAGGAAATATTTGAGCAGACAATGCACACCTATGACAGCCATCAGTGTGATTACTACACAGCAAATTATAGACGCTGTATTTTTTCGATCAGTCATCGTATCACCACCCACATTCGCCGGATACGGATCACTTAAAGTGATCATTTCAACCAAACCATTCTAATGTAATTATATAACGATTTGTTATAATGAAAAAGAGCAGTATCGGTGTTTTCAGGGAGATCAGGAGGCAATTATGATTTGTTCGAATTGTGGAAATAAAATACCGGATAAGAGTCTGATCTGTAGTATCTGCGGCCAGAAACCGGAGAAAGAGCCGGAGCCTGTTGCGCCTAAAGAAGTATGGGCTATGAATCTGGTTAGATGTAATCCCGTGCCCCGGAAAAACGATAGAAAGGAAATAATCGATATTCCCCCGTCCCGTTGCAAGTATGTCGGAATCAGGAATGATGAGCTGGTGATCTACTCACAGGGCGTTCAATTCGATCCGAATCAGAGCCTGCTCGGCATGGTCGCGGACAGACTCCTGGAATCGTGCATACTCACGAATGAATTCTCCTGGGAGGAGATCAAATGCATATACTTTCGTAAAAGAAAGATTTTCAGAGATCCTCTGGTCGTCATCATGAAAGATGACACGATCCTGGAACTGTATATGGATCATGAGAGGGGCGACTTCATTCGCAACTGGTTCGAGAAGAAAAAAAGTAGTACAATTCAAAAGTAATATTCGCAAACAGCCGTCAGGAGGTAGAGTATGTTCTGTATTAATTGCGGAAAACAGATTCCGGATATGAGTTCTTTTTGTCAGTATTGCGGTTCCCAGGTAATGGCTGTACCGCAGCAGGCACCACAGCCTGCGCCGCAGCAGGTAGTTCCGCAGCCCCAGATGCAGGTTCCGCAACAGCAGGCTCCGATGCAGCAGATGTATGCGGCTCAGCCTCCGATGCAGCAGGTTCCACAGCAGGCTCCGATGCAGCAGATGTATACGGCTCAGCCGGCTATGCCGCAGGTTCCCCAGCAGGCGGTCATGCAGCCTCAGATGCAGGTTCCTCTGCAGGCAGGTCAGATCTCTTTGTCTCCTGTTTCCATCACGCTTACTTCTCCGAAGAATGCGGCGAAGGAGAGAGTTAAGATCGATAGTGCGAAGATGTGGTACGTGGAGATCACAAATAACCAGCTGGTCTTTTCCTCAAAGGGAAACGCGGCTTCATTTATGTTCGGAGCGCTGGGCGCACTCGCGACAGCTGCTCTTGATAATCTGACACCTGAGTACTATCTTGACGCGGATAAGATCCGTAATATGGAATTCGGAAAGAGACTCGGCGGCCAGCTCCTTAATGTGGAACTGCAGTCCGGCAAATTACTGGCGATCGTAGCTAAACAGGACGTTATGGATACGATCGTTACCTGGTGGAGAATGAATACTCAGAGATAAAAGGAGACAGGAAAATGGTAAAGCATGTAATCATCTGGACACTGAAGGACGATATCTCCGATGAGGAGAAGCAGCAGGCAAAGAAGAATATCAAGGCAGGTCTCGAGGGCCTTGCGGGAAAGATCCCGGGACTTATTGATATCAAGGTCATCATCGACGGACTTGATTCCTCGAATACGGATCTGATGCTGGACTCTACTTTCGAAGACGAGGCTTCTCTTAAGGGCTATGCAGTGCACCCTGCACACGTGGATGTGGCGACGAACATCGTCCGCCCGTATTCGAAGATCAGATCGTGCTTTGATTTCGAGGTGTAATCGAAAGACAGAAATCGATAATTATTTATTCAATCTGCGCATTGACAGGAATTTCATAGATTACTATAATTCCCGTGAATGAAAATGAAACAGTGTAGTTACCTACGAATTGAATAGTGAGCAAAGGCGTTCGCATGTGCTGAAATAAGGCACGTTAGGACGCTTTTTTTCTGTTCGCTGAAGCGGAGGGCGTTATGAGACAAAAAGACCGAAAGATCGTATTGGAAGACGGAAGTGAGTACACCGGGTATGGCTTTGGAGCGAATATCGAGCGTGTGTGCGAAATCGTTTTTAATACTTCCATGGTGGGCTATCAGGAGATCCTTTCCGACCCATCCTACACCGACCAGATGGTCGTAATGACGTACCCCCTGATCGGTAACTACGGCATCACGGACGATGACTTCGAGACGAAGAATCCGAGCATCGGCGGCCTGATCGTCAGCGACTACAACGACATGCCGAGTAATTTCCGCTACACGAAGACCCTCGCCGAAGAGATGGAAGATGAGGGTATCCCGGGCATCTCGGGCGTGGACACAAGAGAGATCACGAGAAGCATAAGAGATCTTGGTTCCAGAAGAGTGATCATCACGAGCATCGATACGACGAAAGAAGAGGCGCTTGCCAAGATCGCCGCGACTCCGGTCCCGCATGACCAGGTCTCCCGCGTATCCTGCCGTAAGCGCTGGTACTCCAGAACTCCGAACCCGAAATATAACGTGGTTGCCATCGATTGCGGTATCAAGCTGAACATAATCAGAAAGTTAAATGAATACGGCTGCAATGTCACGGTCGTTCCTTTTGATACGACTCCGGAAGAGATCGAATTCATGAAGCCGGACGGAATCTTCCTTTCTAACGGTCCTGGAGATCCGGAAGATGTTACTCCCGTTATTTCTACGGTAAAAGCACTCACCGGGAAGTTCCCGATCTTCGGTATTTGTCTGGGTCACCAGATGATCTCGCTTGCTTACGGTGCAAAGACGTATAAACTCAAGTTCGGTCACCGTGGCGGTAACCACCCGGTCAAGAATCTGGAGACAGGAAAAATCGAGATCACTTCGCAGAACCACAGTTACGCGGTCGATCTCGGAAGTCTCGAGGGAACCAAACTGAAAGCAACACATATCAATCTTCTCGATAATACGGCCGAGGGTGTCGAGTGCAAAGAGGACATGGTCTTCTCCGTACAGTACCATCCGGAAAGCGCGCCGGGTCCTCAGGACAGCACATATCTCTTCGAGAAGTTTGTCTCTATCATGAAGGATTATTGTGAGAAGAAAGAGAGCGAGGTGAACGTCCATGCCTAAGAGAACCGACATTCATAAAGTACTCGTGATCGGCTCGGGCCCGATCGTTATCGGACAGGCAGCAGAGTTTGACTATGCTGGTACGCAGGCCTGCCTGGCACTGAAAGAAGAAGGCTACGAAGTTATCCTCGCTAACAGTAATCCGGCGACCATCATGACCGATACATCCATCGCGGATAAGGTTTATATGGAGCCGCTGACGCTCCAGTATCTTGCACGTATTTGCCGTCTTGAAAGACCGGATGCAATCGTTCCGGGTATCGGCGGTCAGACGGGCTTGAACCTGGCGATGCAGCTGGCAAAGAAAGGCGTTCTCGAAGAGTGTGAGATCGAGCTTCTCGGAACCGATGCCAAGAGTATCGAGTGTGCGGAAGACCGTGAGCTTTTCAAGGAACTCTGTGAAAAGATCGGTGAGCCGGTCGTTCCTTCCAAGATCACCTACAGCATTGAGGAAGCTCTGGAAGCTGCCGAAGAGATCGGATATCCTGTCATCCTGCGTCCGGCATTTACACTCGGTGGTACCGGCGGCGGATTTGCCAACGATCCCGAGGAAATGACCGTCATGATGAAGAACGCCCTCGCACTTTCGCCTGTACATCAGGTTCTCGTTGAGAAGAGCATCAAGGGCTATAAGGAGATCGAATACGAAGTAATCCGTGACGCGAACGATACGGCAATCACGGTATGTAATATGGAGAACCTCGATCCGGTCGGTATCCATACCGGTGACTCCATCGTTGTAGCACCTTCCCAGACGTTGACGAACAAGGAGTATCACATGCTCCGTGACAGTGCACTGAAGATCATCCGTGCACTTGGTGTAAAGGGTGGATGTAACTGCCAGTTCGCACTGGATCCGCACTCCTTTAAGTACTATGTAATCGAAGTTAATCCTCGTGTATCGAGATCTTCCGCACTTGCTTCAAAGGCCAGCGGTTACCCGATCGCACGTGTTTCCGCAAAGATCGCCGTCGGCATGAATCTCGATGAGATCCAGCTGGCAAATACTCCGGCCTGCTTCGAGCCGGCGCTCGACTATGTTGTTACGAAGATGCCGAGATTCCCGTTCGATAAGTTCCCGGCAGCAATGAATAAACTCTCCACGCAGATGAAGGCGACCGGTGAGGTCATGAGTGTCGGCCGTACTTTTGAAGAGAGCCTTCTTAAGGCGATCCGTTCTCTCGAGGACAGCAAGAACCATATCCATATGACGAAGTTCGACTCCGAGCATATGAGCGTGGATGATCTCCTCGAGTACATCAAGGAAGGCACCGACGATCGTATTTATGCGATCTCGCAGCTGATGTGGCTGGGCGTCGACCACTCCCGTATCTGCAACATCACGGGCATCGATATGTTCTTCCTCGATAAAATCAAGAAGATCGTTGATTTCGAGCGTGAGATGGAAGCAAATCCGGGTTCAATCGAGCACCTGATCGAAGCTAAAAGAATGGGATTCTCTGATTCGTATGTGGCTGAGCTCTGGAACAAGACGGAGGATGAGATCTATGCTCTCAGAAAAGAGAAGAAGATCGCTCCGATCTATAAGATGATCGACTCCTGTGCATCTGAGTTCGACAGCTATATCCCGTATTTCTACTCGACATACGGCAACGAAAACGAGTCCATCGTTTCCGACAGAAAGAAAGTCATCGTTCTGGGCTCCGGTCCGATCCGTATCGGTCAGGGCGTTGAGTTCGACTACTCGACCGTTCACGCGGTAAGAACGATCCAGTCGATGGGTTATGAAGCCATCGTTATCAACAACAACCCGGAGACGGTTTCCACCGACTATACCACAGCAGATAAACTCTACTTCGAGCCGCTGACGACCGAGGATGTTATGAACATTATCAATCTTGAGAATCCGATGGGCGTCATCGTTACCCTTGGTGGTCAGACCGCCGTTAACCTGGCGGATTCGCTGACCAAGCGCGGTGTGCATATCATCGGTACGGATAACGATGCGATCGAAAAAGCAGAAGACAGAGATGCGTTTGACGCGGTCATCAAATCTCTTCAGATTCCGAACCCGAAGGGTGAAGCCGTTACTGATATTCCGACCGGTATCAAGGTGGCCGAGAAGATCGGTTATCCGGTCCTCGTTCGTCCTTCCTTCGTTCTCGGCGGACGTGCCATGGAGATCGTTGCAAATGAGACCATGCTTGTTAAGTATCTGAAGAACGCTGTAGAAGTCGATGAAGATAAGCCGGTACTGATCGATAAATACCTCGTTGGTAAAGAAGTCGAGGTCGATGCGATCTGCGACGGTAAGGAAGTATTCATCCCGGGCATCATGGAGCTCGTTGAAAGAACGGGTGTTCATAGTGGTGACAGTACCAGCGTATATCCGCCGTTCTCCATCTCCGACAAGGTCAAGGAGACCATTTGCGACTATACAAGAAGACTGGGTCTGGGCATCGGTATCGTTGGTCTTTTCAACATCCAGTTTATCGTAGATAAGGACGACAGCGTCTATGTAATCGAGGTCAATCCACGTGCATCCAGATCGGTTCCGTTCCTTTCCAAGTCCACAGACAGAAACCTCGTTACCATTGCGACAAAAGTCATGCTGGGTGAGAGCCTGAAGGATCAGGGAATCATCGATCTCGATCCGCCGAAGAAATCTTCCCGCTGGTATGTAAAAGCACCTGCCTTCTCTTTCCAGAAACTCGACGGTATGGATGCATACCTCTCTCCGGAAATGAAGTCTACCGGTGAGGCGATCGGTTATGACACACGTCTCAATCGTGCCTTCTATAAAGCACTGCAGGCATCCGGTATCAAGATGAAGGACTATGGTACAGTTATCGTAACACTGGCTGATGAAGATAAAGAAGAAGCACTCCCGCTGGTAAGACGTTTCTACGAACTCGGTTTCAATATCGAAGCGACGATCGGTACGGCAAACTTCTTGAAGCAGCATGGTATCCGAACACGCGTACGTGGTAAGCTCAGCGAAGGCAGCACCGAGATCCTCGATTCGATCCGTGCCGGTTATGTAAGTTACATCCTCAACACACGTGCGATCCTTTCGGGTGTGCACTATGAAGATGGTGTGGCGATCCGCCGATGTGCGATCCAGAATGGTGTCACGATCTTCACATCTCTTGATACCGTAAACATCCTCCTCGACGTACTCGAAGAGACAACACCGGGTATCGCCACAATTAACGCAAAGTAGAGAGGTTTTCTATGTGTTTAATCTGTGATCGTATCGAGATGATTAAGAACGGGACGAATCCGTACTTTGTAAAAGAACTGAAGACCGGTTATGTGGTGATCGGCGACAATCAGCATTTCTACGGATACACGCTGTTCCTGTATAAGGATCACAAGTACACGGAGCTTTATCAGATGGACATGGAAGAGAGGACTCTCTTTATGAAAGAGATGTCTATTGTTGCCGAAGCCGTGTCGCGTGCATTTCACCCGGAGAAGATGAATTACGAGCTTCTCGGGATGGGTGATGCTCATCTTCACTGGCACCTGTATCCGCGCGTAACAGGCGATCTTGAAGGCCATGGATTCAACAACAAAGGTCCCGTTTGGTGGTATCCGATGGAGAAGATGTATTCGGATGATTGTGCAATCGGTGGGGAGAAACTGGAGGAGATGAAGAACCTCCTGAATAACGAACTTGAGAAATTAATCTGATCTCGATCTGCAGTAAACAGAGATAAAAAAGAAATCTCCCGGAGCGATTCCGCAGGCTGAAAGCCGAGGACCAGCGACGGGGGATTTACTTTTTATCATTGATTCAATGTTTGGATCGGGATCAGAAATTGATCGTGATCATCGGGCGGACTGAGAATTCCTGATCGGAGTCTATACCGCCGCCGGATACTTTTGCGGGACTGAATACTGTGAGTTTCCCGTTCTTTTTCGAGGTTCCCTTACACCAGAATGTGTCTATGTAATCCTTCTCGGGAACATCGTTATCTTCGCAGTAGGCTCTGGAATATCCGGTTCCGAGAATCATCTCATATAGGCATTCTCTTTCAAAACCTTCCTTGATCGAGATCGTCTCGATCAGCGTGACGTTGTCATCATCATCGTCGGCAACGATCAGTTTCTTATCGCTGTTGGTGAAAGCCTCATCATAAAAGTTTCCGTTCAGCCAGTCGTGAAGATCTGTTTTGGAAAAATCATACTCATCGGGGTTTTTGTCCATCTTCCTTTTATCAAGCCCGTATTTGCTTATGAGGTTTACTCCGTTTTTATCACTATCGATAACGATCCAGGTGATGGCATCGCCTTCAAAAGTACCGAATGTAACACGGTCAGCGGTCTTTATATCTTTCATCTCGAAGGTCGCGTCATACTCGACCGAGATCCACGGACGAACACCAACATCATCTGCAGTAAAGAACCCGTCCGGGCCATGACCGGAATTATTCTTTGATGTTCCAAGACACAGCGGGAATGTATTATGTGTATCAGCTTTTGTGGTTTGATTCTCAGTTCCTGTCGTCGTTGCGTTTGTATATCTGACAATATCTCGTGTCCAGTATTTGCAGCTGGTGCCCTCCATCTGGATACCCTTCTTTTTGACATACTTGGTTGCCTTGCATGTCGCATCCTGAGGTTGCATACGGTAGCGCAGATAATCTCCGGAAAGATACACTTTATCTGTCAGCCAGCGGGCTTCTCCTGTATACATGCTGTATGAAGTATCGAGGATTTCTTTCTTCTCGGACTTGGAAAAAGCTTCCTCATAGAAGTCGCCGTTCAGCCATTCGCGGAGAGAACTGTCTTCCCAGGAGGAGTCGCCGTCTTCATTAAACGGGAGGCACTCGAGGGCACATGTGCTCTGGAATTCAACGATGACTTTGTTTTCGCCGATCACGAAGTTTCTGTGCATAACTTCCCATTCGATCTCGTTGTCCTGATACTTTCCGAGAGTGATCTTGTCACCGACCTTTAATTCAAACTTCTTGAGTTTTTTCTTGCATCCGGTAGCAGCGCCTAGGATCGTAGCGATCGAAAGCGTGAGTGCAATCAGTTTTTTCATGATAAATACCCAACCTTTTCCCTTGTAATGGAACTATTATACCACTTTAGAAAAAAACCTTACTTTCCTGAAAGGATAAAAAAGCGACATTACTGAACAGGTTTTTACTTTCTTCTGTTTCTCATCAATGGTACGATGAAAAGAAAAAGGAGATCGCACTATGTTTGATTTCAAATACTATACCCCGACAAAAGTAATTTTCGGTAAAAATACAGAACTTCAGGTGGCTGACCTGATCAAGGAGTTCGGAGGAAAGAAGATCCTGATACATTACGGCGGAGGGAGCGTGATCCGTTCCGGTTTGTTGAAGAGAGTAACAGATACACTTGATGCAGCAGGTATCTCTTATGTAACTCTCGGCGGTGCAGTTCCGAATCCGCATCTCGGTCTCGTCTATGAAGGTATCGAACTCTGTAAGAAAGAAGGAGTAGATTTTCTTCTGGCTGTCGGTGGCGGCAGTGCGATCGATTCCGCGAAGGCAATCGGTTATGGTGTAGCAAACGAAGGTGACGTTTGGGATTACTATGATTACAAGCGGAAAGTAACCGCATGTCTTCCGCTCGGAGTTATCCTGACGATTGCGGCAACAGGAAGTGAGATGAGTGACTCGTCAGTCATTACAAAAGAAGAGGGGCTTGTTAAACGAGGCTATAGCAGCGATTTCGGACGCCCGAGATTTGCAATCATGAATCCGGAACTGACGATGACCCTCCCGGATTACCAGACTGCTTGCGGGTGCACGGACATCATGATGCACACGATGGAAAGATATTTCACACAGGGTGGAAATATGGAGATCACCGATGCACTTGCCGAGGGTCTGCTCCGTACTGTAAAGAAGAATGCCGTCATCCTTCGTGATGATCCGAAGAACTATGAAGCACGTGCTGAAGTCATGTGGGCAGGATCTCTCGCACATAATGGTCTGACCGGATGCGGCAACGATGGTGGTGACTGGATGACACATAAACTCGAGCATGAACTCGGTGGCCTTTATGATGTCGCACATGGTGCAGGACTTGCAGCAATCTGGGGAACCTGGGCAAGATATGTATATAAGAATTGTCTGCCGAGATTTAAGAAGTTTGCTCTGAATGTAATGAATGTGAAGAACGAAGGTACAGATGAAGAAATCGCACTTCGTGGTATCGAGGCGATGGAAGAATTCTACAGAAGTATCAACATGCCGACGAACCTTCGCG